>CAYZXN010000222.1:0-5825 GCA_964482425.1 uncultured Syntrophobacteraceae bacterium
GATGAAGATGAGAAACCCAAAAATCCTTTTCATACCACTGTTCGAGCGGGTAGCCTAGGAGCTTCCCTGCCTGCGGGCCAACGTAATTGAACACCCAGGTCTCGGCATCAGCCTGCCACGGAACAGCAGCAGTGGTTTCAACCAACCTGCGAAGATTCTCCTCGCTTTCGCTCAAGACCGCAGCTGTCCGGCGGCGCCGTGCGCGCTCCAGGAGCAGGTCACCGATCAACGCTGCTTGCATTGCCACGATCGCCAGAGCTGCGATGATGTACCAGCGATACTGTTCCCAGAAAGTCGGCTCTCGATAATGTATGACGCTTGCAGGAGGCAGTCGGCTTTCTTTGATGTTCCAGCGTTTCAATTCGCGCCAGTCGTAGACCGGCGTTGCCGAGTCGAGCAGGACCGGCTGCATGCTTTCTGGAGACTCGCCCTTCAGAATTCGGACCGCCAGGCGAGCCGTTTCACTGCTCACCTGCTGAACGGGGTACAGGGGGCCGCCAACGATGCCCCGGCCGAGCTGGCTATCAAAAGCTCCAAAGATGGGAGCCTTGCTCTCGCGATGCAGAACTTCAAGGGCGCTGTCTTGCTCGTGTGGTACCCCCGCGGCATCTACCAGCAAGAGGGCGTAAAAAATGGCTGTGTTGGGCGGCAGTGTGGCCACGCGCGTGCGCATCTCCTCGAATGACAGTTCATTGAGCCAATTGAAGCGAACACGGTTCGTGAACGCTTCGAAATCTTCGCGTAATTCCGCCGACCAGAATCTTTCGAGGGGCGAGTTGCCGATCACGACTTCGATATTTCGCGTGCTCGGCAAAACTCGCAAGACGTTGTCGATGATTGCGGGGAGATCCAAGTCAACTCCCACGGCGGTTGCGTTGGCGCCGAGATGTGCGGCGCTCAAGCGCCGCTTGTCCACGGCTCCAACTAACAGGGGGACGCCCGGAAAGAGTGCGTCACGGTGCCGTATCAAGAAATTCATCGCCGGCGCTCCGAACGGCACCAGCAAGTGCGGCCGTCGATCGGCGAACAGAGCACGCAGATATTCGACAAACGGAGTTTCGGAACCACCTTCGATAAAGCGGGCGGTTTCCAAGGATGCCTCGAGAAATTCGATGGGATTCGCCGCTTGCTGCGCCAATTCCGTTCGAAAGCTCGATGATGCCGCTGTATAGGGAGCAAAGTCCCGCCCGAATGAGTGCAGGATGAGCACGCGCTTTACAGGCGGCGGCTCACTTGCCGCCGCAAACATAATAATAACCGCACAAAAGATGAGGTGCATTATCGCGACTAGAAAGAGAGTTCTTCGGCGTGAAGTCTTGGGCAAGAGATACACGACTTTCATTTATCCTATTGTTGCGTGGTAAAAATCAAGCTCACGTCGAATAAGCACGGCGTTAGCGAACGCTGGTCTACCGGAGATATCTTCCGCGGTTTTGATTTGGCGATTTTATGGGCAGTCGCTCCGGCGACTTCGGCGACATCTTTGGCGATCTTTTCGGCGCGCGCCGGCACATAACTTTGCCCTCAGAGCAAACAAAGGCTGCGCTGGCGATTCGCACAAGCGCGAGAAAATCAATCGCGAATTGTCAGCTATGATAAAACAGATCGAGTTGCCCCGGCAGGTTCTGCTGCCGATGGCCTTCAAATCGCCGGTTAGCGGCGTAATAGGTTCGACAACCTTGAGAAATTCTAGTGGCACAATAGTTGCCAAAGTTCCATTAATCGGCGTGCGCTGAGGCGCAGAAGGCTCTGTCACTTACGGCACTGCTGCCGCCGAACTTAGATTAAGGTTCTCGTCCTCAGGAGGAAGGTTTATGGAAACAAATGAAGTCGTAAATACGGCTCTCGCATCGCTCACATACGTCGGTCAATCGCGCTTTATCCGCCGGTTTCAGGAAATTGGTATCGAAGACGTGCCTCTCGTCGGCGGCAAAAACGCTTCCCTGGGAGAGTTGCTTCGGGAATTGACTCCCAACGGCATCCAGGTGCCCAACGGCTTCGCCATCACGGCGGATGCCTACTGGGAACTCATCCGCGGCGCGGGAATCGAAGGAAACCTCAAAGAAATTCTCTCGGGTCTCGATACGCGCGATACTGAAAATTTAAGGCAGCGCGGCAGCGCGGCGCGCCATGCCATCATGGGCGCGCCCCTCCCGGAGGAACTCCGCGAGGCGATCTTGAGCGCATACCGCGAGCTTGGCAACGGAGCCGTTGGACCGCTGGATGTCGCGGTGCGGAGCAGCGCCACGGCGGAGGATCTTCCCGACGCGAGTTTCGCCGGCCAGCAAGAGACCTACCTCAATGTTCAAGGCGACCAGGCGTTGCTGGACAGCTGCAAACGCTGCTTTGCGTCGCTCTTCACCGACCGCGCCATCTCCTACCGCCATGATAAAAATTTCGACCATTTCAAGATCGGACTGTCCATCGGGGTGCAGCGTATGATCCGCTCCGACCTCGCCGCTTCCGGAGTGATGTTTTCAATCGACACCGAAACCGGCTTCCCCGATGCGGTGTTGATCGAAGCCGCCTACGGACTCGGCGAAAACGTGGTTCAGGGCGCGGTCAATCCTGATGAATACTACGTCTTCAAGCCGACCTTGAGAAAGAACTATCGTCCCATCCTGCAGAAAATTCTCGGCAGCAAAGAGTATAAACTCATCTACGACATCGGCGGGAGCAAGATGGTCAAAAACGTCCCGGTTTCCCCCGCCGATCGCGCCCGCTTTGCGATGACGGATGACGAGATTTTGATCCTAGCGCGCTGGGCCTGCCTGATCGAAGATCATTACACCCGCAAACGCGGGCAATATACCCCTATGGACATGGAGTGGGCCAAGGATGGACGCACGGGAGATCTCTTCATAGTTCAGGCCCGCCCGGAGACGGTTCACTCTCAGAAGCAATTCCACGCCTTGGAAGTTCACCGGCTTAAAGAGAAAGGCCGGATACTGGTGCAAGGCCGCGGCGTCGGGGAAAAAATTGCCGATGGACCGGTGCGCGTCGTCAAGAGCGCGCGCAATCTGCAGGACGTTCAAAGCGGCGACATTCTGGTAACCGACAAGACCGATCCGGACTGGGAACCGACGATGAAAAAGGCCAGGGCCATCGTCACCAACCGCGGCGGGCGTACCTGTCATGCCGCCATCGTCAGCCGCGAGCTCGGCCTGCCGGCGATCGTCGGCACAGGAAACGCCACCGAAGCGCTGAAAGACGATCAGATCGTGACCGTTTCTTGCGCCGAAGGCGATATCGGATTTGTTTACGAGGGTTCGCTGGAGCATGAGGTCCAGACCATGAACCTGCGCGACCTGCCTCGCCCCAAAACCAAAGTGATGATGAATATCGGCAATCCGCAAGAGGCATTCCGTCTTGCCGCCATGCCCAACGACGGCGTCGGCCTGGCGCGTGAAGAGTTTATCATCTCGAACTACATCAAGATTCATCCCATGGCCCTGCTGGATTACGATCGCCTGGACGACCTGGCCGTGCGCGCGGAGATCGACCGGATTACAAGCGGCTATGAAAACAAGCCTCAATTCTTCATCGACAAACTGGCACAAGGGGTCGCGATGATCGGCGCGGCTTTCTACCCCAAGGATGTCATTGTCAGGCTGAGCGATTTCAAAACCAACGAGTACGCCAACTTGATCGGCGGAAAAAACTATGAACCGGTGGAAGAGAACCCTATGATCGGTTTTCGCGGCGCGTCGCGCTACTACGATTCGCGTTATCGAGCGGGGTTCGCTCTCGAATGCCAGGCAATGAAAAAAGTGCGCGACGAAATGGGTCTCACCAACGTCAAGCTCATGATCCCCTTTTGCCGCACGGTCGAAGAAGGCCGCCGCGTGCTCCAGGAAATGGAGCAGCACGCCCTCAAACGAGGCGACAACGGTCTCGAGGTCTACGTCATGTGCGAAATACCGAGCAACGTGATTCTCGCCCGCGAGTTCGCCGAAATCTTTGACGGTTTCTCCATCGGCTCCAACGATCTGACCCAGCTCGTGCTCGGAGTGGACCGCGACTCGGAAATCGTCGCCCATGTCTTTGACGAACGCAACGCGGCTGTAAAGTCCATGATCGCCAGCGTTATCCGAGCGGTCAAAGCCAAGGGGAAAAAAATCGGCATCTGCGAACAAGCGCCGAGCGACTACCCGGAGTTCGCGGCCTTTCTGGTGGAGCTGGGTATCGACAGTATCTCACTTAATCCCGACGCCGTTTTGAAGACGACCCTCAAAATCCTGGAGATGGAGGCTTCAACGGCCACGGCGGGCGCCGCGACGGCCTGAGCCGATGCTGGAAGCCCGGTTCGAATACTCCAATCTTTTTTGCGTACGATCTTCGCCGGTCTAACACTCGAAGTACTAAATCCGTGGTACTAAAGAATCGACGAGCGAGCGCGAGCTGCGGTTCAGGCAGTGCTTCTTGGACGAGCGCCGATAAGGTTATTACCATACTTGATACCTAGCAGTTTGCTGAAAAAAGCGATTCAGAGAAATAGAAATGGAGGAAGGAAGAGAGTTTCGTGGGTAAATCAGTTGGGCGATGGTAGGAACATGGGCGTCAAGAGCGAATATATCGGGGGCGATGGTTATACTGGTACGTTTTTTAGCTCTCGCGGCATTCTTTTTGTCCCTCGGGCAAGAGGTTTAGACCGCCAATTTCGCCATGCGCAAAAGATTATACGCCGCGCCCACCCACCAACAGGCCAGCTGCGTTCTGTCGACTCCTCGATAGCGCGTTTTCCTAAATCCACCCACTGTCTTGGCCCAGCCGAAGATCTCTTCGATTCTCTTTCGTATCCGTTGACTGATTGTGTAACCTTGATGGCGCGTGGTGCGGCCGTCAATAGCCGAACCGCCCTTGCGCTTGGTGTTGGCGGCGACATGCGGAACGATCTTGCGACCACGCAAAAAATCAACAAAGCCGTGGGTGTCGTAGTTCTTGTCCGCTCCCAACGATTTGACTCGCACGCCCTTTCGCCTCTGACGTTTGATCATCTCTTGGGCTGCTTCCCGTTCTGCGGTGCCGGTGGCTTGGGTGATTTTCAAATCGACCAAAAGCCCATTGCGGTTCTCCATCAGCGCATGCGCCCCGTAACACAGCTTGGCCTCTTTACCCGGCCCCTTTTTGGCCAGCAAACTCTCGGGGTCGGTACTCGATTCATGAGTGTCGTTGCTACGTTTCTCCCCGTGAAAATCTACCCAACGGTTGCCCGGATCTCCTTGATCTTTGTCCCCCGATCGATCTTCTCCCTTGGGGCGAAAGCTCTTGAGACTGGCCCATGCCTCGATCAAAGTTCCGTCTACCGTGAAATGATCGTCGCTCATCAGCTTAGCTTCTCTTGCTTGCTTAACCACGGCATCGAAAAACAATCGCCCGACTTCATGGCCCATCAAGCGGTCGCGGTTCTTGCTAAACACGCTCGCATCGAAACTCTCGTCTTCGAGTTCCATGTCCAAAAACCACCGGAACAACAGGTTGTAGCCCAACTGCTCACAGAACTGCCGCTCGCTCCTGACCGAATACAGCGCGATGAGCAACAGAGACTTCAAAACCCGCTCGGGCGCAATCGACGGCCGTCCGACCTGCGAATACATCCGGTTAAACACCCGCGACAATTCCACCAGCCGTTGATCGGCAAGCTCTTTGATTCGTCGCAGCGGATGATCGCTGGGAATTCGATCCTCAATCGATATAACCGCCCACAAGTTCGTTTGTTTATCTTGCAACCCGCGCATCAACGCCTCCCAAGATTCAATCGGCAGCATCTTATCATGCGGCGGGATTCTAATGTTACAAAAACTTCTACAACTCGGAGTTTTTCA
>CAYZXN010000223.1:0-31669 GCA_964482425.1 uncultured Syntrophobacteraceae bacterium
TGGACATCGATGAGCTGCGCGGACGGATCGAGCGGATGGGCGACGTCAATCTGGCGGCTATCGGTGAATACGAAGAACTGACCACGCGCTTTCAGTTCATGAACCAGCAAAAGGAAGATTTGGAGAAATCCATAGCCGATCTTCATCAAACGATCGTCAAACTCAACCGCGTTTGCCGTGTGCGCTTTAAAGAAAGTTTTGAAGAGATCAATGAAAAGTTTCAAGCGATTTTTCCACGTATGTTCCGCGGCGGCAAAGCCCGACTGGTTTTGACCGACGAAAATGACTATCTTGAAACAGGGGTCGATATCGTTGTCCAACCGCCCGGCAAAAAACTGCAATCCATTACCTTGATGTCCGGCGGCGAGAAAGCACTGACAGCGGTAAGCTTGCTGTTCGCGATTTTTCTCACCAAGCCGAGTCCGTTCTGTTTTCTCGACGAAGTGGACGCGCCGCTTGACGACGCCAACGTCGATCGTTTCAATGAGCTCGTCAAGGAGCTGAGTGAGATATCCCAATTTGTGCTCATCACGCACAACAAGAAGACGATGCAAGCCGCCGAGGTTCTTTACGGAATTACTATGGCTGAGCCAGGAGTGTCCAAAGTTGTGTCGGTGAGAATGGCTTAACCGTAATCCGCACCCCATCCCGTTTTTCTGATTTTGCACACGCCGGAGGATTTTCAACGTGGCAGGCTCCTTTTTTCAGCGCTTAAAAGACGGGCTTACCAAGAGCCGCGATGCTTGGGCGCAGAAGATCGGATCCCTCTTCGAGACCAATCAATGGACCGAGCAAACCATGGAAAGCGTGGAAGAGACTTTGCTCAAGGCCGACGTCGGCGTAAAGGCGACGCACAAGCTGATGGATATCCTGCGCAGTTACACCCCTAGCGCAAGCGAGGAGCTGAGCGAGGACCTGCCAACCCGGCTACGGCAAGCAATGATAGGGATGCTGCAGCCCTCCAGCGGCGGTCCAACAACCACGCCATTGTCGACACGACCGTGGGTCGTCTTATTCCTCGGCGTAAACGGCGTGGGCAAAACGACGACGATCGGAAAGCTCGCCGCACGATACAAGGCCGATGGAAACAAAGTGCTGCTCATTGCTGGAGACACCTTTCGCGCTGCCGCCATTGAGCAACTCGAAATCTGGGCGCAGCGAGTGGGCGTCGATATGATAAAACATCGGAGCGGCGCAGACCCTTCGGCGGTTGTCTACGACGGCATAAAGGCGGCTAAAAACCGTGGCAGCGACGTTGTGCTCATCGATACCGCCGGCCGGCTTCACACAAAGGTCCATTTGATCGAGGAACTAAAGAAAATCCGCCGCGTCATTGCACGCGAACAAAGCGGCGCGCCGCATGAAACCCTTTTGGTGCTCGACGCGACCACAGGACAAAACGGTCTTCACCAGGCAAAGGTGTTCAAAGAAGCCACGGATATTAGTGGCATCGTTTTAACCAAGCTGGATGGCACCGCCAAAGGCGGCGTGATTATCGGCATCCAGGAGGAGCTCGGCGTACCGGTTCGTTATGTCGGCGTCGGCGAAGATCTCGAAGACTTGCAGCCCTTCGAAGCGCGGCAATTCGTCCAGGCACTTTTCGGCCTCGATAACAGGACTTGATGAGTTGCACCAGCGCTTGACTTGCTGAGAGCCGGCCGTTACGATTTGGCAGAGGGTACCACATGACGCAAGCGATTCAGGAAAGCGCGCTCGATCTCACTTTTACAGAAAATGCCGTTCGCCAGGTTACGAGCTTGCTTGCGCGCGATAATTTACACGACCATTTTTTGAGGATCTCGGTTACCGACGGGGGCTGTTCCGGCTTCTCCTATCAGCTCAACTTTGAAAACGAACATCGGCCGGGTGACATCGCATTGCAGCTCAAGGATCTCGACGTGTATGTCGATCCTAAAAGCGTTTCATTTCTCCAGGGCACGGTCATCGACTTTGTTTCCGGCCTCTATGGCGGCGGTTTCAAATTCAGCAATCCAAACGCCACCGGAACCTGTGGCTGCGGCACTTCTTTTTCCGCTTAAAAATTGCGCGATTCGAAACGTCCTCTTACGCCGCTGGCGGCTAGCGCGGCGCCTGCCACGCCTTTGACAGAGTTCGGATATCTTGCTAACCACACTAGGAAAGTGTCCCGAGGGCCTGCTTGAGAGCTGTACAAATTCATTCACATGGCGGTATCGACCAACTTTGTTACGAGGAAGCCGCGGACCCCAGCCTCACGTCACCCGAAGACGCGATCGTGAAGCTTCATGCAGCCTCTCTAAATCCATCCGATATCGGTATCAGGCAGGGTGCGACGCGCGTCAAAATAAACTTTCCTCACATTCTAGGTAGTGACGGCGCGGGCACTGTGATCTCGGTGGGCGCTCGGGTGAAGAATGTTAAACCCGGCGACCCCGTGGCGTTGTATCCGGCAACCGGCTGCGGCGACTGCGAGCTTTGCGCGACCGACCGCGAATTTATGTGCCCTGGCGTCCGCTTGCTCGGAGAACGGAACCAAGGCACCTACGCACAGCACGTCCGAGTGGCAGCACGCAACTGTTTCGTATTGCCCGCCGGGTTATCTTTTGAAGAGGCAGCGGCTATGCCCGTTTGCTATATTTCCGTTTGGCGCATGCTGGTCACCCATGCCGAGATCAGACCCGGAGCGACGCTTCTGATTCGCGGCTTCGGCAGCGCAATGGCGACGGCGGCGCTACAAGTGGGTACCGCAATCGGCGCCCACATTCTCGTTGCCGGCAACAGCGACGACGAATTAGCATCGGCAATTCGACTTGGAGCGGAGTTCGTCATCGACGAGCGTGCGGGCGACGTCGCCCAACATGTAAGGAAATTCACCGCCAAGCGCGGCGTGGATGTCGTCGTCGATTGCGTCGGCGGCACTGGCTGGGCGGCGAGTTTGGCATCTCTCTCAAAGGGCGGCCGACTGGTCACCAGCGGCGCCACAGCGGGCCTCCATCCACAAACCGATCTCAGGCGAATTTTTTGGAACCATTTAAAAATTTTCGGCTCTACCTTGGGAACACGCCAAGAGTTCAGGGATGTTTTAAACTTTATGAAGCTTTCTGGAACTAGACCGATCATCGATCGAGTCTTTTCTCTCGAGCAGGCTGCCGAGGCCCAGCAACGGATGGCGGAGCAAAAGCAAACCGGCAAAGTAATCCTGCGCATGGAAGGTTAGGCCCAATGCTGGCATTAAAGTCGCTGGAAATTGACCGCTATCGACAAACCGCCGGCCGATAAATGCGCATCATCGGAGGAAATGCCCGAGGGCGGCGCCTAAAACCTGCAAAGGGGCAGGCGGTGCGACCGACTTCGGCGCGAGTCAAGGAAGCACTGTTCGACATCCTGCCGCGCGATTTATGCGGCGCGAAGATTTTGGATCTGTTCGCCGGTACTGGAAACGTCAGCATTGAAGCAATAAGCCGCGGCGCAAGCGAAGCCATTTTAATCGATTCCTCGATCCAGTCGGGTAAAGTTATTCGTGAAAATCTTCGCAGGCTTAGATTTGCCGACCGCACAAGGGTTTGGATCGTGCCGGTCTCCCGCGCGCTGCGCATGCTGGCAAGGCGCGGGGAATCCTTCGATATCATTTTTTTGGACCCGCCTTATGAGCGCGGTTGGGTCGGAGCAACCTTGAAGGTTATCGCGCAAGGCAGCCTGTTGCGGACGACGGGCGTCTTGATAGTGGAACACAGCGTCCGCGAGGATGTAACCTCGCGCCGCGGCACACTGGCTCTGGTGGATCAGAGAGACTACGGAGACACGAGATTGTCATTCTTCAAATATAGTGCAGAAACCACGTCAGCCGATTAAGGACATCCCGATATGCCGCAAAAAAACATCGCAATCTACCCCGGCTCGTTTGATCCCATCACCAACGGTCATGTCGATCTGGTAAAACGCACGCTGCGCGTCTTCGAAAAAGTCGTCGTTGCCATTGCTACCAATCCGGGCAAGGATTCTTCGCTGTTCACGGTGGACGAACGCCTGGAGATGATCCGAGATGTCTTCAAGGACCTCAAGGACCGAGTTGAAGCAGACTGCTTTCAAAAACTCTTGGTGGATTACGCCGAGCGCAAGCAGGCGCCTGTGATCATACGCGGGTTGCGCGCCGTGTCCGACTTCGAGTACGAATTCCAAATGGCCATGATGAACCATCGGCTGAAGCCGGGAGTGGAGACTTTTTTCATGATGACGGGAGAATCGCAGTTTTACATCAGTTCGCGCCTGGTCAAGGAAGTCGTCAGTTTGGGAGGCGATGTCACGGGGTTAGTGCCCGGAAACGTGCTTCAGAGCCTCAAGAAAAAGTTCGAGCAGTAAGGATTTCACCGATGACTAAGCTCGCAGACAGAACTCTTTTGATCAAACCTTCGATTACGTTAGCTATCGCTGCAAAAGCGGGAAAACTCCGCTCCCAGGGCATTGATGTTGTCAACTTTTCGGCCGGCGAGCCTGACTTCGACACGCCGGAACGCATCAAAATGGCGGCCATCGAGGCGCTGAAGAATGGTATGACCAAGTATACCGACGTCAGGGGCATCGAACCGCTGCGCCAAGCGATTTCGGACAAATATCGACGCGAGTACGAGTTAACCTATGGGAAAGAAGAAGTGCTGGTAAGCTGCGGCGCCAAACACTCTATCTACAACCTATTCCAGGCGGTGGTGAACCCCGGCGATGAGGTTTTGATTCCTGCACCTTATTGGGTGAGTTATGCGGACATGGCTCTGTTGGCCGGAGGCGTGCCCAAAATCATCGCGACCAGCGAATCCAATGAATTCCGCATCACGGCGCAACAATTGGCTGACGTTCTTTCTGAACGCACGCGTTTTTTTGTCCTGAACAGTCCCTGTAATCCCACCGGTGCCAGCTATAACAAAGATGAACTCCTGGCGATCGGTCAAGTGCTAAAGCAGCACAGCTGCCTGATTATCGCCGATGATATTTACGAGAAAGTTGTTTATGACGGTTTTCATTTTCACAATCTAGTCGAGCTGAATCCGTTGCTTCGAGATCGAACGATTATCGTCAACGGTGTGTCGAAGACTTACGCCATGACCGGTTGGCGCATTGGCTATGCCATCGGACCTGCAGACGTGATTTCGGCAGCGGGTAAAATCCAGAGCCAGAGCACATCGAATCCGACATCCATCGCCCAGGCCGCTGCGCTTGAAGCGATCCAAGGTAAGCAGGACGATGTGGCAATGATGGTCGGCGAGTTTCGCAGGCGACGGGACATAGTTGTCGAGCGGCTCAACGCCATCGGAGGCCTGAGCTGTCTTAAACCGCAAGGCGCTTTCTACGTTTTTCCGAACGTCGGTGCTTTTATCGGCAAGACTGCCAATGGCAAAAAACTCGAGTCACCATGCGATTTTGCCGCCTACCTGCTAGATGAAGCCCAGGTGGCTGTCGTTCCTGGAGAGGACTTTGGTTCCGACCTTCACGTTCGGCTGTCCTATGCCACTTCTCTGGAGAATATCGAAGAAGGTTGCCGGCGCATTCGGGATGCCCTCTACAGAATCGGCTAGATTCACCGCCCGGGCGGCAAAGGATCACGGCTTCGGCCTCTGTCCGGTTTTTTTATAGCGAAAATAATCCGCTAGAATCTGCGGATGATCGAAAGCGATGGGACTGGGAAGCTCGCTTTCCAGAAATACCCCCGCGGTCCGGGCGTCATCGGCGCCTTGTGGAGTCCCCTCTCCGATTGCCACTGCGACATAGACGGTCGACACTGTGTGATGACGCGGGTCTCTGTTTGGATCGGAATAGGTATAAAATTGTTCGATCAGCGTCACGTCCAGGCAAGTTTCTTCCTTTGCTTCACGCAACGCCGCGCTTTCCAGGCTTTCGCCGGGATCGACAAAGCCACCCGGCAAGGCCCACCCATGAGGGGGATTTTTTCTTTCGATTAAGACGATCCCGCCCGTGGAGAATTCAATGATGATATCAACGGTTACTAATGGAGTGCGAAGCTTTTCGTACATAATTTCATGCCTACCTTGACTCCGCTGAAAGCGCAAGGTACAACAATTCACACGATATCGCGGGGTGGAGCAGTCTGGCAGCTCGCAAGGCTCATAACCTTGAGGTCCCGGGTTCAAATCCCGGCCCCGCAACCACACAAGGGGCTCTCACGAGCCCCTTTTTATTTTCCAAACCTTGCCACAGGCGGTTAGCACCGGCAGCCGGTTGCGTCTTGCCTAAAGTATGGGACGGTCTCGGAGAATTTGGACTATCGACCTCGGGTGGTGTAGGCTTTATTCAAACCTTTCTCGTTTTGACATACAAAACAGTTATGAGCCTCCGACCCTCCTTCAGTGTGTTAGCGTTGCTCCTCTTGATTACCTTCACTGCCCCGGCTGTGGGATCATACCACTATACGGAAAAACAGCTTGATGCTCTAGAGAAACGAGTCGGCAGAGTTTTCTGGATTTCTGCCGTGAACGATAAGTTGCCGGCATTTCTAGTGTCAGGTCGAGCCGATGCGACGACATTCAATCCGGCCGCAAGCGAATCATTCGAAATCGTCGAACTGGCTGGGCGCAAGACCAAAAATCCTTACTACAAGGTAAAGTTTGAATCTGGAAGAGAAGGCTATATCCATGTTCAAGCTTTTCACGAGCAACTTAATTGGACAATACTCACAAACGATCCCTTAGCAGATGAAAAAAGAGCCAGGGCTGAGCAGGATGAGCAGGAAAAAATCCGTATAGAATGGATTCAGAAACAGCCTTGGTCAGCGGCAGTAAAAGAGGCTGCCACCAAACGGCAAGCAGTTCCGGGCATGACCAGCGGCGAGGCTAAAAAGGTTCTCGGGGAACCGAGACGCGTGAGCCAAAGCAAGGGGCCGCAACGCATTACGGAAGAACAGTGGTTCTATGCTGACGGCACCGTGGTGATTTTCCGCAATGGAGTGCTCGATCGGGTAAATCCATCAAAGCGCTAGTCGAGATCACAAACCCACAAGCGCGGCGGCTTTTCGTATCCGTGTTAGCCGTAAATCGCTGACTTAAAGCTTCTTCAACTTTTCCAGGCGTTTTCGTGAGACTTTAGAAAGTCGATTGGGGTTTCCTCGCTTGGACGAACGCGGCGATATTTGGCTCTCGCCGGGCTCAACATTTAGTTCTAGATTGCGTAGTATCTCGCCAAATTCATCGGCATAAATCGCCGCTGCCCCGAATTTGGCCACGGCCCTTCTCACTTCGCGGTCTGAACTGACTACGACACAGCCGCTGCCCTTTTCCCGCGCGAGACGGATGACGACACTGTCTGCCTTCTCGCCCTGCCGCGAAAAAACCACCCTAAGCCCTTGCTTAGGTTGTTTTGACATCTCGTCGATTGACCCGGACTTCCAGCCGTCAAAAACCACGACAACCCGATGCCCTTTCATTTCCGGGTAAAGCGAAAGTCGTTGGACGAGCCAGTTTCTTCGGTGCTCCAGATCAGCTCCTAATCCATACCTGCTACCAATCAGATTATAGCCGTCGATAATGATTTCCATCGCTGTCTTAAACCCGCCCTGGAGTAGCTTAGGAAGTTTTTCATACGGTTGTCAAAAGCACAAAAAACAGGTAAAACCAGTGCGATTTTAGCATGGAGGTCTAGGGAATTTGTCCATTTCAATAAAAAAATCAAAACGAATCAGCAACTTACCGCCTTACCTCTTTGCCGAAATTGACCGGCGTAAACGCGAGGCCTTGATGCGGGGGGTTGATCTGATCGACTTGGGTATTGGGGACCCCGACATCCCTACACCGGCGGCTGTAGTTGAGAAACTGATGGAGAGCGCCAGCGTACCGGCTAACCACCGGTATCCGAGTAGCTCGGGGCTGCCGGAATTCCGCCAAGCGGTAGCCGATTGGTACCAGCGCCGCTTCAATGTGAATCTCGATCCCGGCAAGGAGGTCGTGTCGCTGATTGGCTCCAAAGAAGGCATTGGAAACATGGCGGTGGCTTTCGTCGATCCAGGCGATGTCGTGCTGGTCGCCAGTCCCTGTTATCCGGTTTATCACATCGGTACGGCCTTCAACGGCGGAAAAAACTTTTTTTTGCCTCTGAAAAAGGAGAATCACTTTCTACCGGACCTCGATTCCGTGCCGTCCGACGTTGCTAAACAAGCCAAACTCCTCTGGATCAATTATCCAAACAATCCAACGGCCGCTGTCGCAGACCGCGACTTCTACCAAAAAGTAATCGACTTCGCCAACCGCAACAACGTCATCGTCTGTCATGATGCCGCCTATACAGAGATGGGTTATGACGGTTATCGACCCATGAGCTTTCTCGAAATGGAGGGCGCCAAGGAGGTCGGGATCGAATTCCATTCACTATCGAAAACATTCAACATGACTGGCTGGCGCATCGGCTTGGCGGTCGGCAATGCCGAAATCGTCGGCGGGTTGGCCCAAGCGAAGTCCAACCTCGACTCCGGTATTTTTCAAGCCGTTCAAGAAGCCGGTATCGAGGCCTTAAAGCTGGGCGACAGCATTATCGAGCCTTCTAGGAGAATCTATCAGGAACGCCGTGATATTCTTGTTGACGGACTGCGGGCCGTCGGACTGGAATGTGAGAAACCGCGTGCGACCTTCTACGTCTGGGTCGCTACTCCCAAAGGCCTTTCGTCGGCAGAATTTACCGCCAAACTACTCGATGAAGCGGGAGTCGTGACGACCCCGGGAAATGGTTTCGGAGAAGCAGGCGAAGGATTTGTGCGGTTTACAGTCTGTGTCGATAAAAAACGTTTAAAGGAGGTGGCGGAAAGAATCCGGCAGGTTACACTTTAGGATCTTTTCACCAAGCGGCACATGGCAACTGCGGTGGCACATCAGGTCTACATCGGGGTTGGCTCGAACGTGGGCAACAAGAAAGACAACTTTCTCGAGGCTTTAAGCCGGCTATCCAAACTACCCGATACCAAGATTCTCAAGGAATCCTCTCTTTACGAGAGCGAGCCTTTGGGAGATGCCACAGACTGGTACGTTAACGGCGCGATCGAGATCGAAACCAAATTCAAACCTGACATGCTGCTCAAGAAGTTCAAAAATATCGAACGAGCGATGGGTCGCAAAAAAGTCAGGAAACGCTGGGGCTCACGCATTATAGATTTGGATATTCTGCTTTACGATGGATTGGTCCTGAAAAAGAAAAACCTGCAGATTCCCCATCCCGAGATGCCGAAGCGTAAGTTCGTCTTGATACCGCTGAGCGAAATAGCCCCTCAGGTGATACATCCGGAATTAGGGGTGACCATCTCTGAGCTATTGATCAACGTCAAAGACGATAAAAAGATCCATCTATTCCACTCTTGAGAGTGGGACATTGTCTTGATAGTAAGATCTTGCAGTGTTGCTCCGCCTTATTATACTCTTCGTGCTTGCCTGGATCATCTTCACAGCCTTGCGAGCGTATCTTTTCGGACGCCGGCGCCGCCCTGCAGCGCGTTTTAACTCGTCCAGGTCGGAGGGCGAAGAGATGGTGTTGGATCCGCAGTGCCAGAGTTACATCCCCAAGGGCGAGGCCTTCTTTCAAAAGGGAAACTACTTCTGCAGCCAGAAATGTGCTCTGCTTCATTTAGGTCGCTAGCGCCGATAAAATCTTCTCCTGTACTCCGTCAAAGCCGCCGTTGGACATGATTAGTATAATGTCCCCCGAGGCGGAGTTAGCTGCGACGTAGGCCGCGATGTCATCCGCTCCATCAATCATCCTGGCGTCTGTCTTGCCGGATGACTGGTTAATTCCATCGATGACCCGCGCGACCGACAGTCGCTCTGGTTCGGGAATCTTTTCCGGCTGATGCAGACCGGCGACGACCACGTGATCGGCAAGAGAGAGCGCCCGGGCGAATTCACGCTCGAAGATGTTGCGCCGGCTGGTATTGCTGCGCGGCTCGAAAACCGCCCATACGGGGCGCCCGGGAAAACCATCCTTGACGGCTCTGATGGTTTCAGCAACCGCTGTAGGATGATGCGCAAAGTCGTCGATCACCAGGATGCCGCGCTGTTCTCCCTTGATTTCCTGCCGACGTTTAACGCCTGCGAAAGACGCAAAGCCATCAAGGACTCTGTTTCGTTCCAGACCCATTTCCCGGACTAACGCGTAAATCGCCAAAGCATTCTTGACGTTATGCCGGCCCATGGCCCCAAGCTCGACTTGCCCCTCTGATTGCCCTTTAAAGCAAGGTTCGAAATAACTTCGGCCATGTTCAGCGCGGATATTACGCGCCGACCATCGATTGCCCGGATCGTCGCCGTACGAGATCACGCGACAGCGTGCGGCATTGACGACCTCTTCCACTGCGGGGAAATCGTAACACGCAACCAGCAGCCCAGCCGTCGAGATGAGCGCGGCGAGACGCCGAAAAGCGTCTGTTAAATGGTCCAGATCGCGATAAATATCGGCGTGATCGAACTCAACGCTTGTTAAAACGACGCTTTGCGGCCGGTAATGAAGGAATTTGGGTCCTTTATCAAAAAAAGCACTGTCGTACTCATCCCCCTCCAAAACGACGCAATCACCATCCCCGCAATTCCAACCGCCGGTGAAATTCAGAGGCACGCCACCAACGAAAAAACCCGGGTCGAGCCCGGCGCATTTCAGCACCCAGGCGGCCAAAGCCGATGTAGTCGTCTTGCCGTGGGTTCCGGCTATGACAATAGACTGCCGGGCGCCGATGAGAAACTTCCCCAGCGCCTGCGGAAATGAAATATACGGAATTCGGTCGCTCAATACCGCTTCGGCCTCGGGATTTCCACGCGAGACTGCGTTGCCGATAATCACCAGGTCGGGCCGTTCAGCGAGATTTTGCAGGTGAAATCCAGGCTGCACGTGAATGCCGACCTCCGTCAGATAGGTGCTCATAGGCGGATAGACATTCTGATCCGATCCGGTAACACGGTACCCTCGCGAATGGAGAAGTCCGGCTAAAGACGCCATGCCGACACCGCACACGGCGATCAAATGTATATGGCTTCCTGTCGGTGGCAGATCATTCATGGATTTAAGCTTTGCATGATCAAATCATGGATAGCAGGACGGAATCCTTTGATTTTTTCATTTTTACGCGTCGGATGAACGCGGTTGGATAACAAAATAATGTGACAATTCCTTTCAAGGTCCCACCACAGTGACGTTCCGGTGAAGCCAAGATGGCCCACGGTATTGGCAGAGAAGAGCCTACCGCTGGCAGACTGGTCCGGCGACGGTGTATCCCAGCCCAAAGCATGAGTCGAACCGGCCACGAATTTATCCTTCGTGAGAAACTCTTGCACCAACGACTGCGGCAAGAATGGATCCGCGCCCCGCAGGCAGCGACTCAGGCGTGTCACAATCCTGTGAATATCGCGTGCAGATGAGAATAGGCCGGCATGTCCTGCAACACCGCCCATAGCATAAGCATTATCGTCGTGCACTTCGCCGCAGAGTATTCTTTTTCGCCATGGACAATTCTCGGTAGGCGCGATCATCGCCTTCTCGGATCCAATCCTTTGGGTTTGCGGTTGCGTCAGATCCGTAAATGCGGTGGAGCGCAACTCCAAGGGTGAGAAAACCCTATCCTGACAAAAACGATCCAATTTGGAGCCGCTTACCGTCTCTATGATTTCACCGAGGATCATGAAGCCAAGATCGCTGTATAAAGCCTGTATTCCCGGCGGGCTCAACGGTTTTTCCCGATGAATCTGCTCCAGCACGTAGCATGTTGCCGCCCGACTGGCGACGAAATTGATCTTGCCGCTTTTCTCACCCATGACCACTTCCTCGTAATACGGCTTCCACGCTGGCAGGCCGGACGAATGGCTCAACAGTTGCCGTAAGGTTGTCAAGCTTTTGCCGAAGACCCCAAACGTCGGCACAAATCGCGTTACCTGATCATCGAGCCGGATCTTTTTCTCATCCACAAGCATCATCATCGCAGTCGTCGTCGCTAGAGGTTTGGTTAGAGAAGCAATGTCGAAAATTGTCGACGACCGCATGGGAATCTTGTCGGGAAGTAAGCTGCTCGACCCAAATGCCTGCTCGTAAATGACTTCTTCGCCGCGCCCGACGAGCAGCACGGCGCCGGGGAACACACCCTGCGCCAGCGCCTCCTGAAACGCTTGATCCACCGAGTTAGAATCGATAGTGTTCATGGTACGTAGCGAACTGAGGTTCGGACCACACGAACTTGCAACAGGCCTCCCGAATTCACGTCAGAAATGCTTCCTTGAGCAACCTACCCCGCCACCGTACATCAAAGTACTGGCGATTCGATGAGGGCCAGAGTTCCCGATACTCCATCGAGCAAAGTTCTTACACCGAACGGCAGCGTGATATTGTCCGGTCCGTGTCCCGCCGGTAGGCCCATCACTACGGGGTACGACGCGTGTGCGAACATTTCACCGACAATCTGGCGTACCTCCCTGGAGCCATCGCCTTCACAGTTGATAAAGTCGCCAAACACCAGACCGGCAAGGTGATCGAGCTTACCTGCCATTTTCAAATGCGTTAACATTCGCTCAACACGGTAAGGGCGCTCGCCAACGTCTTCTAAGAAGAGCAACTTGCCATTTGTTTCAATCTCGTAAGGTGTGCCTAAACTTGTCACCAAAACCGACAGGCACCCGCCCATCATGGCACCTTCGGCTATGCCCGGGCGAATAATCTCCCCCAGTTCTACCCGCCACTCCTTATTCTTGCCCATTAGCAGACTCCAGAACCCTTCCTGACTGCGGCTGTTTAAACCGCGCGCCATTTCCATGGCCACCATGGGCGCGTGGAAAGTCACCAGCCCAAACCGCTGGTTGAACCAGTTGAGCAACATCGTGATATCGCTATAGCCGGCAAATATTTTGGGCGCGGCGCTGAAGTCCACGTGGGTTAGATAGGGTAAGAGTTGCGCTGAGCCGAAACCGCCGCGAGCGCAGAAGATCGCACTTATATCGATGCGTTCGAAGAAACTGACAAGGTCGTTTGCCCGGGCTCGTTCATCTCCTGCCAGATAACCTCTGCGCTCCAATATACTCGGCGCCAGTTCCACATCGAAGCCGTATTGACGAATCACCTGGACGCCGCTAGATAGATCGCGCTCGTCGACACACCCTGCTGGCGCGATCACACCCACACGTCCACCGGGACTCAACCTTGCCGGTTTAGCCATGGCAACCGGCTTGTCAACAACCGAAATCAAATTTTTGACTCCGCTAACTTGTCGACCTGTGGATAACTGGAGCCGAACAGCGACACTGTGTGGCGGGCATTTTCATGCGTTTCAACATAGTGACAAAAAAGCCTTAAATTCACAAGTAAATTCTACTACGCACGAGTAAAACACACTTTTCCCAGGTCGGGTACCGTCCGGATTGACATGACTCATCAAGATCGATAAAAATCCCTGAATCAACAGATTGGAACCTCTTTCCAACCGGCTGTTCGCAATTTATCCACAAGGTTTTCCACAGCCATGAAAATCAAGCAAGAGCAACTCGAGAAGTTGGCCAAAATGCTCTTAGAGAATTATCGCGCTAAAGAACTGCTCGACCCCAGAAGCGATGACACACTGATAGCGGCACGCATCAGGCAGGTGATCAGCCAAAACTTTGCCGAAGAAGAGGCCATAGAAGAAGAAGCCCGAAAGATGCTGGCTTTGCTGGCTCATACGACCAGAGACATGGACCATTACAAAATGTTTCTTCTTGCAAAACAAAAGCTGGCGGCCAAGAAGGGCTTTATTCTGTGAGTCGCCTTTCCGAAAGCAGAATTTCACATTTGGCTCATCTGATCGTCGATGGATTAAGCAAAGGCGACCTTGCGAATTTCGCCAATCAAGGTCGCGCGCTCGGCGAAACCAAACGTGTGCTCAACGAGTTTTTTCAGCGTGAGGACCAGCTCGATGACATGATTCGACAGAAGATCCAATCGCTCTCCCGTCGTGTCCCCCCTGGCAGCCGGGAGTGGGATGTGCTGTATCGCAAGTACCTCGAAGAAGAAATGAGAAGGCAGAAGAAATAATCGCCAGGGTACGCCGCTGTCAAATTCCTAAAAATAGTGCCATTTTACGCTTGTGCATCTTGACAGCACTAGATTGATGCTTAGATTTACACCGCTTTAGCGGGTCCACTTTTGCTCCTTGAGAGCGCAGAGCTGGACGATTTACCTCATCAACAAGTAAAAATTAGTCATTTATGAAAGGAGGCAAAAGTGAAAATTAGGCCTTTGCAGGATCGTATTATTGTGAGACGCATTGAGGAGGAGGAGAAGAGTAAAGGCGGCATTATTATTCCCGACACCGCGAAGGAAAAACCACAGGAAGGGAAAGTCGTGGCGGTGGGCAAGGGAAAGGCCAACGAAGACGGCAAGATCATTCCTCTCGATGTCAAGGTCAACGACCGCGTGCTTTTTGGTAAATATTCCGGCAGCGAAATAAACATCGACGGCGAAGAACATCTGATCATGCGGGAAGACGACGTTCTGGGCGTGATTGAGAAGTAACTTTTAACCCAAATCTAATTTAAATGCAGGAGGAAACAGGATGGCATCTAAGATAGTCAAGTTTAATCGCGACGCCAGGGACGCGATGCTGAGGGGCGTCAATATTCTGGCCGACGCGGTCACGGTCACTTTGGGCCCCAAAGGAAGGAATGTCGTTTTAGACAAATCCTTCGGCGCGCCCACGGTTACCAAAGACGGCGTCACCGTAGCCAAAGAAGTGGAACTAGAAGATAAGTTTGAAAACATGGGAGCCCAGATGGTGAAAGAGGTCGCCAGCAAGACCTCGGATGTGGCGGGCGACGGCACGACCACGGCCACGGTTCTCGCACGCCAGATCTTTGCCGAAGGCGTCAAGCTGGTTGCCGCAGGCCACGATCCTATGACCCTCAAGCGCGGCATCGATAAGGCGGTCGAGGCGGTCACCGCCGAGCTGAAGAGTCTCTCCAAGCCGACTAAAGACCCGAAGGAAATTGCCCAGGTGGGGACCATCGCCGCAAACACCGATTCGACCATTGGAGATGTTATTGCCGAGGCGATGAACAAGGTCGGCAAGGAAGGTGTTATCACCGTAGAAGAAGCCAAGGGACTCGAGACCACACTGGATGTGGTGGAAGGGATGCAATTTGACCGCGGCTATCTCTCTCCTTACTTTGTCACCGATCCGGAGAGAATGGAGTGCGTCCTCGAGGATGCCTACCTGCTGATACACGAAAAAAAGATCAGCAACATGAAAGAGCTCCTGCCTGTTCTCGAGCAGATCGCCAAATCGGGCAAACCCTTCATCATTATCGCCGAAGATGTGGAAGGCGAAGCACTCGCCACTCTGGTGGTGAACAAAATTCGCGGCACTCTCCACTGCGTCGCCGTCAAAGCTCCGGGCTTCGGCGATCGCCGCAAGGCCATGCTCGAAGACATTGCGATCCTCACGGGCGGCAAGCTCATCGCGGAAGAGTTGGGAGTCAAGCTGGAAAATATCGCTCTCCAGGATCTGGGCCGCGCCAAGAGAATGGTGGTCGATAAAGACAACACGACGATCGTGGACGGCGCCGGCAAAAAGGCCGACCTCGAAGGCCGCATTAAGCAGATTCGCGCGCAAATTGACGAGACTACCTCGGATTACGACCGCGAAAAACTACAAGAGCGTTTGGCCAAATTGATTGGCGGCGTTGCGGTGATCAATGTCGGCGCAGCGACGGAAATCGAAATGAAAGAGAAAAAAGCCCGCGTCGAAGACGCTTTGCACGCTACCCGTGCGGCGGTTGAAGAAGGCATCGTTCCCGGCGGTGGCGTTGCCCTTCTGCGGGCTTCAGCAGTTCTCGATAAGATAAAGGTCGACGAGGAGGAACGGTGGGGCGTCAACATCATCAAGCGCGTTGCCGAGGAACCGATTCGCCGCATTGCGATAAACGCCGGTGTTGAGGGATCCATCGTGCTCCAGAAAGTCAAAGAAGGCAAAGGCGCTTTCGGCTTTAACGCCGCCACTGAAGAATACGAAGATCTTATGAAGGCCGGTATTATTGATCCCACCAAAGTGGTTCGTACGGCTTTACAGAATGCAGCCTCGGTTGCCAGCATGCTTCTAACAACTGAGGCAATGGTTGCGGAAAAACCGGAAGAGAAATCGGCCATGCCGCCGATGCCGCCAGGCGGAATGGGGGGCATGGGTGGAATGGGAGGCATGGGCGGTATGATGTAGGGCCCCATAAGCTTTCATAATAGGCCCGTTATGCCGTTGAAGCCGGCTATAGCGGGCCTTTCTTTTTGTCCCCCAGCTTGACAATCGAGACAATTTCGTATTAGTCTTCCAACTGACTTTTCGTTGAAATTATAGTACCTTAGGCGACTTTCCATAGATGTTCGAATCACTCACCGACAAGCTTGAACTGACTTTCAAAAACCTCCGCGGCCAGGGCAAAATCAGCGAGAAAAACATCGATGATGCCTTGCGCGATGTTCGCCTTGCCCTGCTGGAGGCAGACGTTCACTTCATGGTTGTGAAGTCGTTTCTGGAGGCGGTCAAGGAAAAGTCTCTCGGCCAGGAAGTGCTTAAAAGCCTCAGCCCTGAACAACACTTCCTCAAAATCGTTCGTGATGAACTGACAGGGCTCCTGGGCGGCGAATACAGCGAACTCGATTTGAAAACCGCCCCTCCGGCGATCGTCATGCTCGTGGGACTCCAGGGTTCCGGCAAAACGACTACACTGGCAAAGCTTGCCCGCTATCTAAAAAGGGACAAAAAGAGAAGTCCTTACCTGGTTCCCGCCGACGTTTATCGTCCGGCCGCGATTGAACAGCTGAAAATCTTGGGTAGCGAACTCGATCTGCCGGTGCACGATTCGAACACTCAGACAACTCCCGTTGAAATATGTAAACAGGCGCTCGTGGAAGCCAAAAAGCGCTTCTGTGATTTGTTGTTGATCGACACCGCAGGACGGTTGCACATCGACGATGAACTCATGGAGGAGCTTACGGAAATCAAAGCAGCCGTTAATCCGCATCAGATACTGTTCGTAGCCGACGCTATGACAGGTCAGGATGCAGTCAATCAAGCAATGGGCTTTGACCGCCAGCTTGACCTCACCGGCGTTATTTTAACCAAGCTTGATGGTGATGCCCGCGGCGGCGCAGCCCTGTCGATCCGTCAGATGCTCGGAAAGCCAATTCTTTTTTCCGGCACCGGCGAGAAGCTCGACGCTCTCGAACCCTTCTACCCCGACCGGCTCGCCTCGAGAATTCTCGGCATGGGTGACGTGCTTTCACTGATCGACAAAGTCCAACAAAATTTCGAGCAGAAAGAAGCGGAGCGATTACAGAAGGTCATCCAGAAGCAGCAGTTCACGCTCGAGGAGTTTCAGATTCAGCTTCAACAGATCAAGAAAATGGGCTCCATGGGAAGTTTGCTGGAGCTGATTCCGGGTGGAAAAAAACTCGCCTCTCAAGTCGACGCCGACAAGGCCGAGAAGGAATTACACCGCGTTGAGGCGATCATCAATTCGATGACTCTCCAGGAGCGGCGCAGCCCGGCGATTTTGAACGGCAGCCGGCGCCGCAGAATTGCCCAGGGTAGCGGCACTACCGTGACGGACGTCAATCGGTTGATGAAGCAGTTTTTAGAAATGAAAAAAATGATGCAACGGGTGAGCAAAGGCGGAATGAAATCCCTTTTTAGCCGAATGCCTAACCCGTTTCATTAAAGAGAAGGAAGAAATATGAGCGTAACAATCCGTTTGAGCAGACATGGAACGAAGAAAAAACCCTTTTACCGGATCGTCGTTAGCGACCAACGTTTTGCCCGCGACGGCAGATACATCGAGCAGATTGGCACGTACGATCCCACTGCCGGCGGAGGCACGTTTAAAATCAACCACGAAAAAGCACAAACTTGGATCCAGCGTGGAGCCCAGCCGACACGAACCGTGTCCCAACTGATTGCAAAGCAAAAGAAAGCCAGCTGATCGTCAAACGCGAAACCATCTATCATGAAGGAACTCGTTCAATATCTGGCGAAGTCTCTGGTGAATCATCCCGATGCTGTTGAAGTCAGACATAGCGAAAGAGAAGCCGCCGATGTTTTAGAGCTAAAGGTCGCCAAAGAGGATCTGGGCTTGGTCATCGGCAAGCAAGGTCGGACGGCTAAATCGATTCGCACGATCCTCAATGCAGCAGCTTCAAGAACCAACCGCAAAGTCGTTCTCGAGATTACAGAAGAAAACTAGAGCTTTGTCGGGCAACACCGGTGTCTGAACGACTCGTATCCTTGGGGGAGATCGTCACAACCCATGGAATTGCCGGGTGGCTTAAGCTGAACCCGTACAACATTGAGAGCCCTTCCTTTGCCGTTGCCGGTGAAGTCATCTTAGAAAAAGATCGCGAGCGGTTCCCCTTTTTTTTGGAATCAAGCCGGCGCCACGGCCGACAAATCTTGATCAAACTAGACGGTATCGACACGATCGACTCCGCCCAGCGCTGGGTTGGGGCGATTCTCGCTGTCAAGGAAGAGTCGCTCCTCGCTCCCGGCCCTGGAGAGTACTATCACTATCAGGTGATCGGCTTCAGCATGGTCGATCCTGCCGGCGCCCATATCGGAATCGTGTCCAAAGTTTGGTCGACTCCGGGAGGTGAATTGTACGTTGTAACCGGCCATGAGAAAGAACATCTGATACCGGCAGTTAAGGAAATCGTCCAGAGTGTCGATTTCGAAGCCGGCAAAATTACCGTCAACCCGCCTCCCGGTCTTCTGGATCTTTAACGTAACCGCCGCTCATAGTCTCATGGCGAACTTCACCGTAATCACATTGTTCCCTTCGATGCTTGAATCGCCTCTGAGTGCTAGTATTCTGAAAAAGGCGCGCGAGAAAGGTTTACTTTCCGTCCAGCTTGTCGATCCCCGAAACTATACGACGGACCGTCATCGCATGACCGATGACTACCCTTACGGTGGCGGCCACGGAATGGTCATGAAACCGGAACCTCTGATTGCCGCCATCGAGGACGTCAAGAGTACCAACCTGTCCCCTTCCAAAGTGATATTCCTCTCCCCGCAAGGCCGTGTTTTTAATCAGGCGATCGCCGCCGAACTAGCCAAAGAAACTGAAATCGTCCTCATCTGCGGCCGTTATGAGGGCGTCGATGAAAGGGTAAAGTCTTTCATTGATGACGAACTTTCCATCGGCGACTACACTCTTACCGGCGGGGAGCCCGCTGCCGTCGTGATTATTGATGCGATCGCCCGCCTGATTCCGGGGGTGCTGGGTAACGTAAACTCCGCGGGAGACGAGTCGTTCAGCGAGGGGCTGCTCGAATACCCTCAATACACGCGGCCGGAGGAGTTTCGCGGCATGAAAGTTCCGGACGTGCTCCTGTCGGGAGATCATGAGCGGGTCCGACAATGGCGGCGACACATGAGTGTCCAGCTGACCGGAAGACGCCGACCCGACTTGCTCGCCAACGCAGATTTATCAAATCACGAGAAGGAATTGATTCGTAACAGCCGTGCCCCGGTTTATATCGGCCTGATCCACCATCCTGTCTACGACAAAAACAAGCAGGTTGTCACTACCGCGGTCACGAATATGGATATTCATGACATCGCTCGTTCCGGGCGGACGTATGGGATTAAAGGCTTCTATGTCGTTACCCCAGTTAAGGCGCTGCAGAGCTTAACGCTGAAGATCATCGATCATTGGGAGCACGGTTTTGGCAGCCGATACAACGCCACACGTAAAGAGGCGCTGTCCCTGGCGCGGGTCAGAGACACGCTAGACGACGTCTTGATCGATCTGGAGCAGGAATGCGGCGCACGGCCGTGGATTGTAGTCACCTCCGCCCGGCCAGGAGGACATCGGACCTCTTTCCCCGAGCTTAAAGAAATGTTATCAAGTACCACTCGCCCTTTTCTGATCCTTTTAGGCACGGGTTGGGGACTCACTGAGACGGTAATTTCACAAGCAGATTACGCTCTGGAGGCCATCGAAGGATGCACCGATTATAACCATTTGTCGGTTCGATCGGCGGGCGCTATTGTTTTAGATCGCCTCTTGGGACGATAGGTATATAGGAGCAGTCATGAATATCTTAAACAAACTGGAAGCCGAACAATCCAAACAGGAAATACCGTCAGTGCGGCCCGGGGAAACCGTCCGGGTTCATGTGAAAGTCGTCGAAGGCGAAAAGGAGAGAACTCAAGTTTTCGAAGGAATCGTCATCGGAATCGGCGGCAAGGGCAACCGGGCAAATTTCGTAGTCCGTAAAATCTCCTACGGAGTGGGCGTGGAACGTATTTTTCCCTTTCACTCTCCGAGGATTGATAAAGTCGAGGTGGTTTCCCGGGGCAGAGTACGACGAGCTAAGCTTTACTACCTGCGTCAACGAGTGGGAAAAGCGGCTCGGCTCGTTGCGGACGAACGATCCACTAACCGCTAGACGACGGCTAAGTCTTACCGGTTATTTCGCCTTCGCCGTCGAAAGTCGCCCCCGGGTGGATTTTCAACTCCCCGGCTTTGGCATCGCCCTTGAACTGACCTCCGGGCATAATTTCAAAACACCCGACCACTTGAACACTGCCGATCAGCTTTCCTTCTAGCTGGAGGCTACGAGCGGAAACTCGGGCTTCCATGTGAGCATTGGAGCCGACTACAAGAAGATCGCTTGCCTTCACTTCTCCGGTGAATCTGCTGTCTATTTTAACCGGTAGGTCATAGCTAAGTTTTCCGGACACCGAAGAGTTGGCAAACAGAACCGTTCGCACAGATCCTTGGACCGATGTAGATTTTCCGTTATCACCTGCCTTTTGCGTCATTGCTGCATCCTCAGAAGCGACCCAGAATAACACCCGCCGGCCGCGAACGAAAGTAAAATGATCGGCTATAAGCGCACCGTGCGATTGTGGTAGCATAGTGCCATGGACCTTTTTCAAACCGCGCCGTTGAAAGAACAGCGCGCTCTCCAGCCGCTTGCCGAACGAATGCGCCCGAGATCTCTCGACGAATTCGTTGGCCAGAACCACTTACTGGGACAGGGACGCATCCTCACCGAGATGGTCGCCAGCGGGCAGTTGAGATCTCTGATACTCTGGGGTCCACCCGGCAGCGGCAAAACGACTCTGGCACGAATTCTCGCCCGTCAGACGGGCGCGCTATGCGTTCAGTTTTCGGCGATCTCTTCCGGAATTAAAGACCTCAAAAAAATCATCGATGAAGCCGAACGACTCTATCGCCTGGGAAAGAGCACAGTACTGTTCGTCGATGAGATCCACCATTTCAACAAAACGCAACAGGATAATTTTTTACCTTACGTCGAACGCGGCTCGATCGTTTTGATTGGCGCCACCACCGAGAACCCCTCCTTCGAGGTGATCTCTCCCCTGCTCTCAAGATGTCAAGTGCTGGTGCTCAAGACGCTTTCAGACGAACAGATCGGCATGATAATCGATCGTGCCCTGCGAGACAGCGAGCGAGGATTGGCAGCGCTCGATCATAAACTCTCGACAGATGGACGCGAGTATTTAATTCAACACTCGCAAGGCGACTGCCGGGTAGCGCTCAATGCCCTCGAGACCGCCGCAACTCTCGCGCGCAACGCTAAAGTGAAGGAAATCGGACTGTCACATCTTCAGGAAGCGCTGCAACGAAAGCCCTTGCAATACGACAAGTCGGGCGAAGAGCACTACAACGTGATCTCCGCGTTTATCAAAAGTTTGCGCGGCAGTGATCCCGATGCCGCGCTGTACTGGATGATGCGCATGATCGACGCGGGAGAGGATCCGATGTTTATCGCCCGGCGCATGGTCATCTTCGCCGCCGAAGACATCGGCAATGCCGATCCCCGTGCGCTGCAGGTGGCCGTGGCGGCCAAGGACGCGTTTCACTTCATCGGCCTGCCGGAGGGCAGAATTCCTCTGGCCCAAGCCGTGACCTATCTGGCCACGGCGCCCAAGTCCAATGCGTCATATCAGGCTATGCTCGCAGCGGCGACAGACGTCGAGGAAAGAGGAGCATTGCCGGTTCCTTTGCATCTGCGCAACGCACCCACGCGCGTGATGAAGAATCTGGGCTACGGCAAAGATTACCAGTACGCTCATGACTTTCCGGACCAAGTCGTTGAGCAGCAGCACTTACCCGATAACTTGACAGGCCGCAAATATTATTCGCCGTCGGAGTCCGGATACGAGAAGCAGATTAAAGAGCGGCTCCATGATTGGCAGCAAAAGAAAAAACTGGCCAAGGATTAGTCGCTCCTACCGGTGCCGACCGTCATGTTCCCGCCCGCGAGTTCGGTCTAGACTAGCTCAGGAGCGTTCATCATGAACAACATTTATCGTCACTGCGTAGTTTGCCTGCTTACCGGGCTGGTCACACTCCTGCCGGTGGGCGGGACGATCATTCTGATCGTCTTTGCCGAACGATCGCTTGCCCCATTGATACCGGATCGAATTTATTTTCCCGGAGTCGGGCTGCTTTCGGTGCTGGCCCTTCTCTATCTACTAGGCCTTACCCTGACCACTGTCGTCGGCCGGTGGCTGTGGAATCTGATCGACTGCGGTTTGTCGCGCTTGCCTGGTTTGGGAATGCTCTACCAGACTCTAAAGCAGATCCTTGGTTTAGATGCCGGCGACGGCGCTCTATTTCAACGCGTGGTACTGGTTCCCGACGATAGCACCCGCAGCACGGAAATCGGGCTCGTCACAACGTCGGAAGGCGACGGCGAAGCGCAGCAGATCCTGGTCTTTGTTCCCGGCTCGCCCAATCCATCCCAAGGCCGATTGTTGCGCTTGCCGGCAAATCGCGTGCTCGCTACTGATTGGACTGTCGACCGCGCGCTGAAAGGTCTGTTCTCATTGGGAAAGGTTTAAGAGATTCTCCTAAGTAGCGGCTTATTCTCGTATCCCGGCTGAATCGAGCAAAAACGCATATGCGAACGCCGTTTCATGATGCCGGCGGAAGCGGCCCGTGGAACCGCCGTGCCCCGCTTCCATGTTGGTCTTGAGCAATACGTGGTTGTTGTCGGTTTTCATCGCCCGCAGTTTAGCCACCCATTTCGCCGGCTCCCAGTACTGCACTTGCGAGTCATGTAAACCTCCCGTCGCCAGTAGATTTGGATAGCTTTTCGCTTCGATGTTGTCATACGGCGAATACGACAGCATGTAATCGTAAAATTCTTTGATATTCGGATCGCCCCACTCATCATACTCGCCGGTAGTCAGAGGTATCGTCGGGTCGAGCATGGTCGTCACGACATCGACGAACGGGACCTCGGCGACAATGCCTTTGAACAGATCCGGCCTCATATTGACAACCGCTCCCATCAATAGGCCGCCGGCGCTGCGTCCCATGGCAAATAGCTTCTCCGGATTAGTGAAATTTTCCCGAATGAGATATTCGGCGCAGGCAATGAAGTCGGTGAAAGTATTTTTCTTATGGAGCAGTCTGCCATTGTCATACCATTGCCGCTCCAATTCTTGTCCGCCGCGCACGTGGGCAATGGCATAAATAAATCCGCGGTCGATCAAGCTCAAGCGCGGCGATGAAAATGCCGCGTCTATGCTGGCGCCATACGAGCCGTACCCATAGAGCAGCAAGGGATTCCGCCCGTCGCGTTTGATTCCCTTTCGGTAAACCAGCGACAGCGGCACTTCCGCCCCGTCAGCGGCAGTGGCGTACAAGCGCGCGGTCTCGTAATTATTTGCGTCGAAACCGCCTAGCACCTCTTCTTGCTTGAGCAGCGTTCTTTCGCGAGTCACCATGTCGTAATCGTAAATAGATAGCGGCGTCTTCATGGATGTGTAGTCGAAGCGCAGAGTTGTAGTGTCGAATTCCGGATTGACGCCGACGTTGGCGCGGAATGCCGGTTCGTCGAATTTGAGGTAATGGCCTTCTCCGCCGGACCAGGGCATGATGCGGATCTGCGTCAGCCCACGGCTCCGCTCCTCCAAAACGAGATGATCTCTGAAGATCTCGAAGTCGCCGAGATAAACATCCAAGCGGTGCGGTACGATTTCTTGCCAATGCTGGCGGTCAATCCGATTGACCGCCGTGGCCAACAGCCGAAAATTCCTGGCCTGATCGTTGGTGCGGATCAGAAAACGGTCGCCGAAGTGATCCACATGATACTCGTGCTCGCGCTGGCGCGGCAGAAAAATTCTAAATTCACCGTAGGGATCGTCCGCCTCCAGATAGCGGTATTCCTGGCTCAGTGTTTGCGCCGAAACGATCATCAAAAATTTTTTCGATTTGGTTTTGTAAACATAGGTGACATAGGTTTCATCCGGTTCTTCGAACACCAGCCGATCCGATGCAGCGTCGGTTCCGGCAATATGCCGATAAATCTGGTACGCGCGCAGCGTCTTGAGATCCTGCCTGGCATAAAAGAGCGTGCCGTTATCTTGAGCCCAGGTAAGGTTTTCAGTCACCTCGGCAATGACATCGGGCAAGAGTTCGCCGGTCAGGAGATTTTTGATGTAAACAGTGAAAATTCGTCGTCCCTGAGTGTCCACGGCGTAAGCCATCAGATTCTGGTCGGCGCTGAGCGCCCACCCTCCGATGGAAAAAAAATCATGTCCCTGGGCCAGAATGTTGGCGTCGAGCATGATCTCTTCGGGTTGATCCAAAGATCCCTTCCTGCGCGCGAAGATCGGATATTCCTTGCCTTGCTCGAAGCGCGTGTAATAAAAATAGCCGTCTCGTTTATAGGGCACCGACATATCGTTTTTTTTGATCCGAGCTTTGATCTCTTCAAAAAGCTTTTCCTCTAGCGCCTTGGTATGCGCCATTGTACGGTCCGAATGATCGTTCTCCGCATTGAGGTAGGCTATGACTTCGGGGTTGTCTCGCTCCCGTAGCCAGTAGTAGTCGTCGACGCGCACATGACCGTGTTTCTCAAGTTGCATAGGTATTTTTTTGAGCATCCTTGTCCTCCGCCAAGACATCGGGCCGAAGGCAGAATTTTAGTGAATTTGACCGGTGATCTCCAGGGCCGCCCGGCTCCGCGCCGGCTCACGTTGACAGCACGATTTGTCATCGGCTACTCTGGCCTGCGTTGAAGATCCGCCAAACGACAATCTTGACCTCTGCGCTTTTGCTGCTGGCGTGGGTCATCCCTTCTTCCCTTTACGGCCAGACCGCCAAAGCCATGGTGCTCGCCTGGGACGGCACGGTGCCGTCATTTGTGCATGAGTTACTTGGGCAGGGAAAGCTCCCGAACCTGGCCAAACTCATAGCCGGCGGAGCGCTGGCGGACGAAGTAGTGCCGGTATTCCCTTCGAAAACGGCGCCCGGCTTCGCATCGTTGATGACCGGAGCGCCGCCGCGCATCACCGGCATCAGCGGCAATCGAGTGCCGCGAGAGCCTCGCACGGACTACACAGTCCTGGATAGTATCGCAGGATTTTCCGCCGCGCCGCTGCTTGCGGAACCTCTCTGGGCGGCGGCGCACCGGGCCGGAAAAAAGGTAGTCATCTCTCACATACCCTCGTTCGGTCAGGAAAGATCCGACAAAGCCGTCAGGCTGCACGGCTACAGCACGATTTTCGGTAGGGACGGCATCGTTACGCCGCGCACAAGCAAACCACAGCCGGCAGCTTCGTGGGACAAAGCGCCCGCCAGTCCTGCGCCTCTGCTCGAGATCAGCTTCAACGTCGGATCATCGCAGTTCTTCGGGCTATTACTCGACGATCCGACCGACCCCCGGCCTGGCTACGACACACTGCTGCTCGCATCGAGCCGTAATGGCGAAGCTGTTCGAACCCGGCTGAAGGCGAACCCGGCCGGTCCGGCAAGCGAGGTTTTCTGGAGCGATGCCGTTGAAGTCAAAACCACGCGCGATGACAATGCCCGGGTATACTTCAGGCTTTTCCAGCTTAGAGAAGACGGTAACGATTTCCTGCTCTATTTCACCCGGCCCGCGCGCTCGATGATTTCTCCTGCAGAGGTCATGGACCGAGCGGCCACGGCAGTGCGAGCTTTTGTCGGCAACGGCGCGAGTATCATTTATCAGCAGGGTGGATTCGGGCGCACCATCCCGAACGGCGGCAATGGAAACGCCGAAGCCCGCTACGTGGAAACAGTCGCCTTTGCCCAGCACCAGCTGTTAGAAACCAATCGCTGGGCGCTGGCGCACCTTGCCTGGGATATTTTTCTTGCTTATACGCCGTTTCCCGATGAAAGCGAGCACCTGTGGCGCGGCTATCTGGATGCCGGCCTCGCCGGCCATCGACGTGACATCGCGGATGCTCTGCGTCCCTATCTGGAGCAGGTCTATAAGTCTTGCGACGATCATCTGGGGCTTTTCCTGGCCAACCGCCCGGCTGGCACAACGATCGCGGTCATCTCGGATCACGGCATGCAAGGAATCAACAGGCGCGTTGCTATCAACCGCGTCCTGCAGCAGGGAGGTCTGTTGTTCACGGACGAACAGGGCCGTATTGAACTCGCCAAGACCAAGGTCCTCTATCCGCCCATCAACAACGGCTATCTATTGATTAACTCGATCGACCGCAAGAACGGCATCGTCGCTCTCAAAGAACGCGGCGAGGTCGCCCGCAAAGCCACTGATCTGCTCATGCAAATCCGCGACGGCGAGCGCCGCATTGTTAAAGCGGTTTATGACGCGACAATTCACGGGCCGGAAAGGGGCATCGGCGGCGCGGTCGGTGGTGACATCTATATCGAGCTGGCTGCGGGTTACGACTTCGATCCACGAGTCACGCCTACCGAACTGGTGTCAAAGGTCGAGCCTTATGGAACCCACGGCGCCGACCCCGAGCAAGCATCGATGCGCACGCTCATGGTCTTCCACGGCCCTGGCATAGCGCCCGGTCGGCGGCTGCAAGACGTTCGCCTCCTCGACTTCGCGCCGACTCTCGCCGCACTGCTCGATTTTCCGGTGCCTAGCAATTCTTCCGGCCGCGTGCTGCGGGAAGTATTTGCTGCGCCGCGTTGACAGTGCCGTTCTCTTTTGCGTACTGTCAAAGCATCGATTCACAGAGCTGTCCCCGAGGAAACTCAAAAGTGTCGAGCCGATCACCGTGGGAACCCGCCCCTGTTGTTTCTCGTGAAGAGGTTTTGCAACTTGACCAAGAGGTCGCAAACCTGCCGGAGATTCCTATCAATATTCGGGAGGACATCTTCCGCATTCATGCCCTCGAGATGGAGTGGGACATCGGCGTCGTTGTCTACGAACCCGTGGACTCAACGAAAATTCCCTTTGGTCCGGACGGCCGAAAAGTCGGCGTCTTTCTCATTCACGGCGGCGTCTCCGACTACAAATCCGTCGATTGCATTGCCCGTCCACTTGCGGAGAAGTTCGGCATCAAAGTCGCCAGCATGACTTTTCCGGGAAGGTTTTACCTGCTGGACCCGAGCAGAGACTGGCCCGGCGACGTGGAAGGCCCCGACGGTTCGGCGCGCACGCCGTTGTGGACCCAAGAGACGCGCATTACCAAGGACCAGTACAACATCGTGCAGGACGGTTCGAAGCGCCAGGAGTACGGCACTTTGATATCTCTTGAAGCAAAAGCAGGGAGCGAATTCTACCATCGCATGGCGGCCTGGCCCGCAGCGTTCGAAGGGGCAGTCAAGGAAACGGCACGACGCCATCTGCCGCAAGAGGATTTCTCAATCTACATCCACGGCCATTCTACCGGCGGCCCTTTCGCCATGATGGCAACACAACGCATCGCCAACGTCGCCGGTGTGGTCGGTTACGGCACGTCTCCTTTCGGCTACATGTACCCTCAAGTCAGCGGCGACGACTGGGATTTCCCGTTCAATCGTTTGAGGCTGCGCACATGGCGCGATACCGCCCGCTATCTCTATGAGGGCTTGAAAGAAAAAGGCATCGGCTTGCCAATGCTGATCGAGCTTACCTTCGAGCGCTGGGAAAAAAACAAGCGGCGACCGAACTTTAAAGCCGAAGATTTCGTGCACAAAAATTCCATCAAAGCCCTGGAAACCGCCGCCCGGGTCGCCGCGGCGCGTCTGAAACTATCTCAAAAAGATTCCGACGATTTGGTGCAGCGCTATCTCGGCTATACCCGGGAGATCTCCGCCGGACCGGGGGTAAAACCCGTGCCGCCCTTCTTGTCCCTCCATGGCATCCACGATGATACCGTGACCCTGGTGCGATGCGAGCGATCGCTGGGCCTGTTCGCCAAGTTGAACCCGCCTCCCAAAGTTCGTTGCATCTCCATCGGCGCCGGAGTTCATACCTGGTCGTACACCGAGCCCGAACTGCCGCAAGGAATTGCAACGCCGGTTGCCAAGCTCTGGCACGATGCGATCATGAATGGATTTTATTTGCCCGGCTAAGAAAAACGCATATGGCGGAAAAAGATCATCTCATCATGACAGCCGTGGGACCCGATCAAGTGGGTCTGGTCGAAAAACTGTCCGAGTTCATCTCCAGCCATGGATGTAATATCGACGACAGCAAGATGGCTGTTTTTTGCGGCGAATTCGCCGTGATCATGCTGATTACCGGCGATAGCGGCAGTCTTTTCAAGATCGCCAATAGCTACCGCGATCTTGAAGCCCAGACCGCCCTGACGATTTCAATCAAAACGCCGTCCCGGCGTAAAGGCGTCGAATCCTATCTCCCTTACCGCCTGACGGCGTCGTGCCTGGACCATCCGGGAATAGTCTATCAGCTGAGCGGCATCTTGAGGAACGCCGGCATCAACATCGAGTCCATGGAGACCAGAACCTACGCCGCCCCGGATAGCGGCACGCCGATCTTTCGCCTCGAAGCCAATCTCGCGGTGCCCACCAAAGTGAATATCAACTCGTTGCGCGACCGTTTTCGTGAAATCCAGCGGGAAGAAAACATCGACGTGGAGCTCTCGCTGATACATCCTTCGGCCAAAAACAATTAAATCTCTGCGAGGACCCGCGCCATGACCAGCCGGACTTATTCACAGCAAAGGAGACCGAGAAGCAAACCCTAGCAGCCTGCAATGCTCTCTGCCTTAAACCGGGATCCGCAAATTGAACCTAAGTACCGCGAGGGTGGTTTACACAACTCAAAGCGAAAACGGAAAGCGGCCACAACGTAGGATCTTCGTTTTCGCTGTCAGTTTTCATCTTTTATTCTTTCACTGGTTATTTTCTTTCCAGCGCTGCGGGATTAAGAACATTTTGCGGCTTGCCTGCGGCAAAGGCGACAATGTCGTCTACCACCACGGCATAATACTCCTCGTATCCCTCCCGCGTGACATAACCCAGATGAGGTGTGCAGGTGACATTGTCCATTTTCAACAGTGGATGATCGGCGCCGATCACCGGCTCCTGTTCGTACACATCGACAGCCGCCATTCCGGGACGGCCGGCTCTGAGCGCTTCAACCAGAGCGCCCGGCGCAATCAGTCCGGCGCGGCTTGGGTTGACGATTAACGCCGTCGGCTTCATGCGTGACAGATCGTCGCGGGTGACGATGCCGCGTGTATCCTTGTTGAGGGGCAGATGGAGGCTCAGGATATCGGACTCGGCAAAAAACTCTTCGCGGCTCCGCGCCACCTCAAAGCCGGCGGCTTTGGCGCGTCCTGCGGAACCTTCACGTCCCCAGCACACGACGCGCGCGCCGAACGCTCTGCCGACGGCGGCGACTATACTGCCGATTTTTCCGTAAGCGTAAATGCCGATTGTCTTATCATTAACGCCGGTGCCGAGCGTCGACTGCCAATGACCTTCTCTGAGCCGTTTAACTTCGAACGGCAGGTTGCGCAGCGCGCTCAGGATCAATCCCCACGTCAGCTCTGCCGTGGCGTTGGGATTGCCCGAGCCGCCGGCGGAGACCACGATGCCCTTTTCGCTGCAGGCCTCCAAGTCGACATGAGTGGCGGCCCGGCCGGTTTGGCCGATCAGTTTCAGATTTGGCAGCTTCTCGATCAGGGCCCGTGGAAAACTCGAGCGCTGCTGGGTCAACACGACCGCGTCCGCGTCCTTTAACCTCTCGGCTAATCTGCCGATGTCCGTTTCGGGGTCGGTAAAGACAACGACCTCGTGGGCGCTCAATTTGGGAAAACACTTGAGTGTGCGAAACGCGTTTTGATAATCGTCGAGAACTGCAATTTTCATGAGCGTGTGCCGCCTTTCTTTTTACTGTGTGCTTGGGTTGCCGGATTCAGCCGGTCATCCTTTGAAAGTTGTGAGGATGGCCAAGGACTATCGCCGTCGATCGAATTCCAAAGGAGCATGAGCACTCCTTCGCTTCGGTGCAAGCGCTACCTCGCCGGCAGGTCGCCGGGTTTAAATCCAAACCAATGAACAGCGTTGTCGCCGAGAACATGCCGCTTCTGATTCTCGGAAAGCCCAGCGATACTCGACAGCTTGCGCACGGAGTCGGGAAACTCGGAATCCCAATGGCGATAATCCGACGCGTACATCACCTGCGACACGCCCATGGAATCGAGGACGTAAGGTAAGATCGCTTCCTCGGGTTCACAGGTAAAGCACACCTGGGAGCCGCGGATGATTTCGGAGGGCCGGCGCTGCAGCAGAGGCCATTGCGGGCGCAGTTTTTCGAAGTGCTCGTCCATGCGCTCGGCCCAGAACGGCAGCCATCCACACCCCCCTTCCATGAAACCAACCTTCAATTTCGGGTAACGGTCGAATACTCCCTCGCCGATCATGTGCATCAGGGCGATCATCAATTCGAATGGAAAAGCCGTCATATGCACATAGCTGTATTTTTCCATACGCTCGCTGCCAGCGCCCATCACGCCCCAGACGCCGTATTGGCCGTCGTGCTCGGTCTGAGGATGCACCGATAACGGCATGGCGATCTCCTGCGCTGCCGCATAAACGGGATCAAACATCCTGTGGCCCAGATTGATGCCGTAAACATTGGTCGGCAACATGGCACTGGCAATGGCGTGGTGTTGCGCCAGATATTCGAGTTCCTTCACCGCTGCCGGCGGATCTTGCACGGGAATCAATCCCACCCCCTTCAGGCGTTTGGGGTCCGGCGCCAGATACTCTTCGACCAGCCAGCGATTGACCCCATGGCAGATGGCCGCAGCCAGCGGTTTATCGGCCATACCGTTGACCATCAGCGCAATAGAGGTCCCGAAGATCACCGCGACATCGATGCCCTCCTTGTCCATGTCCTTCAGCCGTGCGGTCGGGTCGGTCATGCCGGGGCGGCTCCTCTCGATGTGCTCGGCGAAGATCGCGCTGCGGTCGACCCCGCCGCCCCAACGCCGCCGGCCGGCCAGCCGGCCTTCGATCATGAGGTGGGTATAGCCGGAGCTATCGGTGACGCGGTTGGGCGCCCGATTGGCGAACTCTCTTGGCATCCACTTAGCGAGATCCGCATCGGGTTCATAACAGTGTCCATCGGCATCGACGACCAGGTTTGTTGCCATATAAGCTCATAATATGTATCAGCCAAGGTTCTCTTCGGAAGATGCTTCAGACTCCAATGCGCCACAAGTGGCGATCTTGTGGAAGCGGTTAGCTTTGAAGAAGATCACAGTATTCAGCCGAGCTAAAGATCATCTTCGAAGACAGAATCCTCGCCCGTATGTAGAATGCCGTTCGCATCGTCCATACCCCATCCAGTTTCGCCAAGCGGTATCACTCCGTTGCCCGCACTGTCTTGGATCGGTCCCGTGCGACCGGAGCACCAACTAAGACAATTGTACCCTCTCGGTATCAGAGTCAAGCAATGAAGCAAACGATGGAGGAGGCCAGCGGCT
>CAYZXN010000224.1:0-6730 GCA_964482425.1 uncultured Syntrophobacteraceae bacterium
GGCCCGGCGCTCAGCTCATCGAGTTTGGCGCCGAGCGCCGCCGCTGCGGTGTTCTCTTTGTCCGGCGGAAAACGCGGTTCCGCCCGGTCCGGCGCATCGATCATGTGACCGCTGAACAAGAACACTTGGCGTGGCGCCCAAATTTTCTCCGGCGGATTGAGCCGGCTCAGGGCGCGATCGAGAACCGCCAGCCCCGCTTCGACCTCAACCGGACGAAAGCCAAGGTCTTGCAGCAGTTCCAACTGCTGGCGCGACGAATTGAGCTTGAACCAGTCTTTATCGGCCACCGCCACCGCGCTCTTATAAGCGGTATCCACCGCCTCCTTCGAGCCTGACAAAACTTCTAGTTCGGCTAGCGAGATGCGCGCCCAGTAATCTTTGGCGTTTCTTTCCAGCGCGCCGCGTACGGCCCAGCGCACTCCGCCTTCCATTTCCTTGCGCACCGCGGCGTTTGTATCCTCCCTGCACAGGTGCGCCAGCAGGTGAAGCAAGGTCACCGCGTTGATACCGGAATAGTAATGGGCGGGATCTTTGCGGAAACCGGTGGCGTAGGCGTTGATGGCTTCGCGCAGGATCGCGCTCTCGGCTTCGGCCTCATGTCGCATGTCGCCGGCCGTTCCATCCTTTTGTCTCCAGCAGTCGACCCAAGCGTCTTTTTCCACGCGCCCGCGCATGGCCCAGCTTTCGGCATCGTCGGGAAAATCATTGATCAGGTCTTCAGCACAACCTTTTGAATCGTCGTGCTTGCCAAGGCGCCCCAGCAACAAACACTTTTGCCGGCGGCTCTCCGGGTCTCGAGGGCGGATCGCCAGCGCATCTTCGTACTGAGCCAGAGCCAGTTTGAATTGCCCGACCGAAAGCAGCGCTCGTCCCGCCTTCTGCAGAGCTTCGATGTGAAACACCCGGGTCGGCGCCTCACCCGCAAGCACAAGAATATCGCCGGGCCGATTGCCTCTCCTGGCTATTTCAATCCGGTCCAGCCATTTTTCATATTGCTCCCAGAATTCCTTGGCCTCCTCCACTCGCAAGGATTTCCAATCGGGTTCGTCGAGATAACGGAGCAGATGATATACCGGGCTGACCTTGCGGCCGTACCATGAATTGATCGTCTGAATGGCGACCTCGGCGAGCTTGTTCTTGTCGTCGTCGAGATACTCTGGATCCGGCACGGCCGCAGCCGGAGGGTTCCTGGCAATACGATACCTGACCGAGCGTTCCGTGAGCACGTCGAAGGGCGTCTGATCGCGCCGGCAGGTGATCTGAACAACACCGCGCTTTCTCAGCGCGTGGCGCACGCCAAGCTCGTACCAGACATTGGGATTGTCGATCGACAAGTCGGCGACCACAAGGTCCGCCAGCAGCAGTTCCTGAAACATGTCGGTGCGGATGTTGCCCGCGCGCATCTCTTCGTCGGCGCGAAACACTTCGAAGCCCGCGTTCTCAAGAGCCGGCTTGATGAGCTCTTGAAACACTGCGTTGAAGTCGATTTCTTCCTTGGTGCCGTAGGGCATTGCGACAAAAGCGTGGTGCGCCATGTCATTTCACCTCATCCCTCTGCGTCTTCGAAATGAACCTAAAATGACAATACAAAAAGCTCTGCACGTGCTCATCAGTTGTAAGAATTCCACGAACATGAAACGAATTTCTTTCGACTATTCCGGCCGAGTATAACGTTCTTGAAGCGAAAATGCCCGCATAAACTTCAGGAAACTTTATTGTTCCTAATAAAATAAAGCCCGGCATTGGACTGCACGATAACGATACCAAAACAGATTCTTCGGCGCATGGCTCCTCAAAATGACAGGGATTTAAAGTCCTGCGATCACGGTTTTTCCGCAAGCTCGCCGTCGCCAGCGTCTATCGGAGATAAAAATGCCGTCACACAACACTTGCGGTACATGTATTCCGTTGCGCAGCGTTGAATTCTAAGATTAAAAGTAGGTTCGGAGAACCTAAAATGAAAAAAGTAGTGGTAATCACCGGCGGTAGCCGCGGCATCGGGGCCGCTACGGCGCGTTTGGCGGCCCAGCGAGGTTATGCGGTCTGCATCAACTATGTTGAAAACAGCAAAGCCGCCGCGACAGTGACAGAAGATATCCGGCGCGCCGGTGGAGAAGCGCTTGCCGTGAAAGCCGATGTCAGCTCTGAGAACGACGTTGTCGAACTGTTCGAAACCGCAGCCAATGCGTTGGGCCCGATCACGGGTTTGGTGAACAACGCCGGAATTATTCAGAAGCAAAGCCGCGTCGAGAACATGGACGAAGCGAGACTCGCCCGCGTCTTTGCGGTCAATATCACCGGCTCTTTTCTATGCGCCCGCGAAGCGGTTCGCCGCATGTCCATGAAACAGAGCGGCGCCGGCGGCGCCATCGTTAACGTTTCATCCGTAGCCGCGCGCCTTGGAGCGCCGGACGAGTACGTCGACTACGCGGCTGCTAAAGCGGCCATTGATACACTGACGATCGGCTTGGCGAAGGAAGTCGCGGACGAAGGTATCCGCGTCAACGCGGTGCGCCCGGGAGTCGTTTATACCGATATCCACGCCACCGGCGGCGAGCCAAATCGAGTTGAGAGGGTCAAAAAGTTCGTGCCTATGAAAAGGGGTGGCCAACCGGAAGAGGTCGCGAGGGCGATCCTCTGGCTATTGTCTGAAGAAGCGTCCTATTGCACCGGAACAATCATCGATGTAGCCGGGGGAAGATAGCATTTGGCTCCGGTAAACACGATCAAGTCGTCTGCCTGCTCATAGTCGAACCGCTACTGCGCAACAGAGACGAACACTGCAAAAGAGCAAGGGGTGAGCTCGGAGGAGCGCAGGCATAGAACGGAAGCTCCAAATGCCGTCGCCGGTGCTTGCTATGGAGCCGCTATCTTTTCTCGACGTTCGTTAAAGACCTGAAGTCTGCAGTCCGCTACAACCCACAGGCCCATTGCCGGCGCTCCGCAGGGCTTGCCCCTTGATCCTATTCACTTCGAAGGGGGAATTTCCGTTAACAGAAACGGCTTGCGGTTTATTTCGTGTGACCAGCTACGAATTCTCCGCGCGGGATTGTTGAATCGCCTCGACGATGGCGTCCGACTCCAGGCCCAGCTCCAGGGTCTCGATCAAGTCATTGTATCGAGCAGGATCGATGATCTCCTTCACCTCCGGCTCGAACACGTGATAAACCTCCAACCCGAGCTCCACGCCGCCAAGCGGCCCCGCATAGGTCGGGTCGCCGCGGGTCATGGTCTCGAACTGAACCCGCGCCGCATCGACATTGGGCGCGCCGAGCAGCACGACCAGGTCATCTTTACCGTACTCCTCGGCTAATTCTTTGACTCGACCTTGAACCTCAAGGTCCACCGCGCCGGCGGCGGTTCAAACAAAGCACTGGGTGGTCGCGTAAACGACTTCAGCGCCCAAATTTTCAATGGCCTGTTCGATTGTGTGGGCCGGCACACCGTCGCGCTCGCCCAGTATGGCGATTTTCTTGCCTCGAAGTTCCATACAGCCTCTCTCAACCTTTCCTAGATAACCAATCTATCAGGTATGCCGTTCCAACATTACCGACATACCGTCGCTTAATTGAGTCATTTGCCCCAAAAATAAACTAGCTCGCGCAAAAAGAAAACAACGCTTGAATTCGCCTTCGGTCAACCCCTGGAGAGCGTGCGGCACATAAGCCAACGCCGAGGCGATGTGCCCCTGGGTCGGCGCGTATCCGGGAAGCCCTCTTTCCTTCATGAACGCGCTCAGATCCGACTTTGCCAGCTTACCCGCCTTCACCAGAACCGCGCCGAGCATCCGGTAATTTCGCTCGGCGACATCGCCGCCGTTGGCGGGCACTGTGATCTCAGGGTTGTGCAGTTCGGTGACGAATTTATCGACAGCCGGCACAGCCAATTCGAGGCGATTCAACGGATCGACCACCAGTGTTCTCAGCTGCTGATCAAGCGACGCGCCGGCGGAAACCGGATGCCGTCCGACGCTGGCGAGATTGACAATCGGGCTTTTGCCGTCGTCCCGGCCGATCCACACCGCCACCGCCGCTTGCATATCTTCCAAGACCGGAATGTTCTTTTCGAGATGGTAAAGAAACTTCATGCCGAGCTTGGGCAACGATGACCCGCCCACCACCACGATATTCTCGGCCACGCCGCTCTGCACCAGCGCCGCCGCAGTCACCATCGCCGGAATCGGCGCGGCGCAAAAATCCTTGACGTCAAAACCCGACGCCATGTCGCAGCCGGAAAATTCCGCGATCGCTTTGGCCAGATTGCCGCCGCCGCGCTGGTAGCGATCGCCGACCGCTTCCTCGGAACAGCCGATGACGAAATCAACTTCGTTTTTTTTCAAATCGCCGCTCCTAAGAAACATCTCCTGCAGCGACAAAGCGGCCGAGACTTTGCCGCACAGATTCTCGAGCAACACCATCGCGGAGAGCGACTCATCCTCGTGGTGCCCATTGGCGATCCAACCCACTGGTTGATCGTCGGCGCCGGCAAACAGCGGCAGGCCGTTGCCGTCCGAAGTCATACTGGTCAATCTGTTAGTGTCGACGAGATGGGGAGCAGCCGTTGTTAGGAACCCGCAAACAAGCGACTGCTGCAAACGCGGAGCGGTGCTTTCCCAAAAACGGTCCAGCAGCGCAACATGCTTGAAGGGATCGGCCAAGGCGACGAGCGCGAGGAACGAGCTCTCGTCGATGATGCTGCCGAACGGCCTTCGTTCCTCCCTTAACGGAGCTCGTTGCCCGAACCATGGCCGGCTGATGGAGGTTAATGATTCAGGCCCTTGTTCACCGACGAAAACCTGGTTCGGCAGATATCCGAGGGCATCCTCATAAGTTCTGAGATGGCTGTTCAGCTCTGCGAGACGCGCCGGATTGACGTCAATCTCTCGCTCCGGCTTCGATCCATAGCGCGTAAGCCCGGGGGTATGGATCAAGACACTAGCGGCCGCCTTTACGACCGGTGTGGAATTCGCCATCGTTTGTCGTTGCCCCTTGCGCGCATGATTTGTTTCGTACGATTCCTCAAGTTGCGATTTCTATCGGCGAATGTCGGCTGGGCGCACGGCGGTTAGGTCATCATGACGCCGAGGATCGTAATCGGTCACAGCTCTAGCCGCTCACCGCCATATTGGGCGTAAATACCGTCGGACCCGTCACTTCAGATTCCAGCGCCTTCAACGCGGTTTGCACGATCTCGCGCCGCAAGCGCGCGTCGAGCTCCTGCGGCAAGCTCGGATCGCCGCAGGGGTGAGGTATGCTGACCCCTTTGACGATGCGCGTCGCGCGCACCTGCTCCGCCACCGGGTACATGGCGCTCACAAGGGCCACCGGGAGTCCTGCCTTCTCGAGTTCTTTGCTCATCACAGCGCCGCTGCGACTACAAGTCCCTCACGTGGCGACAAACAGAACGCCTTCGACGTTGTCCTTCTTGAGATCGGCGGCGATCTCCTGTCCGATCCGCCGCATCACCGCCGGCGAACCCTGGTTGCCGGGGATGACATAATAAGCCGGGTAGAGTTTTCCGGCGCCGATCACCCCTTCGGCCTCCAGCGTTCTAAGCGCGTCAAGCGGCACTCCATAGTGAGGATTCTTATTCATATAGGCCACGTTGTAACCGCCGTGCACGGCTTCCCACTTTCCCGCTTCGAGCTCTTTCAGCTCGGCGATATTGTACTTACGCCATTGTGTATTGCGGTACGTTTTGAACCGGTCCGGATTGCCCCAGGGCACCACGCCGCTCGTGGTGATGACCGCAATGTTGCGGTCTTTGACAGCACTGAGGGCAGGCGCCGGCGCAATATCGTCCCATGCTTCCATCGGCACTTCGCTTACAAACGGCTCGTTGTGGATCTTCTTGAGCAACATGTCAATGGCGCGGTCGGCGCCCGTGCGATCGGTCTTCTCCAGACGACGAATGCCGCGGGGAATGTAACCTTCGTCGAACGCCGGACCGATAGCCTCGCCACTGGCAAGACGGGATACGAATTTCGCCAACGCCTTGAGTGCATCGGCCATACCGGCGGCGGTCTCCGATGTCGGCAGACAGAAGATACGCGCATGGGCGAAATCGCGATAGCTGCCGACGGCGGGATTCTCTTCGTGCATTGCCGTCACGCAGGGAATCTCCAGCTCGGCGGCCACGGCTTGGCAGACTTGAATACAGCTCATGCCGTACCGGCCCGAATTAAACGCCGGACCGGCAACCAACACTTGCGGCTGGCGCGCGCGCACCGCCTCCAGGATCGCCTTCATGGCTTCTTCGTTGTGCTCGTGAAAGTAGTTGTCGCCGTAATAAATCGTGCAGGCGATCTCTGTTTCGGCGCCGAGCTGTTGCTGGAGCCCCCGCGCGGCGCCCGCCGTTCCTTCGATCACACCGGTCGGCATGCCGGCTTTTTCTTCGCCGCCGAGGCCGGCAAAGAATTGATTGAGAATATGAACGATTGTGCTCATACGAAAACCTCCCTTAACCGATAACCCACGCGTTCAACTGAACCCACCCTATCATTTTCGCGAATTTGGCCATAGCCTTGCGGCCGAAATCCCCGCATCTATAGTCCGCTTCAGCAAATTGCGGTGCTTCAGCAGGCTGCTCAAACAAGAATCTCAGAGGCAACGCCCGAAAATCGCCGAGCGCAAGCGTGCTCATCCGGGTACGTTGCAGCGAGGCGATTGTGCGCAACAAAGCCTATGAGTCTTTTTCGGCAGCCTGCTAGTCTAGAACGGGCCAGGTTAAA
>CAYZXN010000225.1:0-7529 GCA_964482425.1 uncultured Syntrophobacteraceae bacterium
AGGCCACCCCGCAATCCCCTGAGGGTGACATTTCGTGCGTCGGGCCTTAACGCAACCTGTGCGCTCAAGTGCCCACGGCTTCCGGTCTCACCGTCGTTGCTCACTCCTGACTGTGCGCAATTTTTGTCGGATTAGGGTTAACTCCTTGCGGCGCGGCACTAGATCATGGGCGGTGACATCCTCCTATCTGCGATAGTCGGCGTAAGAGCCTGCCACCGGAGCCGGATCAACTTTCGTCAACGCCGTGCCGGAACCTCCCAGGGCTTCGAACATCACCGCCAGGTTTTCGACCATCATGCCGATATAGGAATGCTGCGGATCTCCGGAGTTACCGGGCAACTCGTCGTCCCTGAGCTTATCTATATAGCGGGTTTTGCCTTCGCGCGCGATCTGTTCCAAAACGGGGCTTGGAAATACTTCCGAGCCGAACACGGCGGGGACTTTTTCCTTTCTGATCTGATCGATCAGTCGCTTGACCTCGCGCGGGCTGGGCTCCGAAAAATCCGACGGCTGGACAGCGCCGATAACTTTGAAACCGTAGCGCCGGGCGAAGTAGGGCCATGAATCGTGATAGGTCAGCAAACGACGGTTGTCTGCGGGGATCGTGTGAACCGCTTCCTGGATCGCCTGATCGAGCAGCTCGAGCTTCTTCAAGAAGGCAGCGCAGTTGTCTTCATATTCCTTCTTGTTAGCCGGATCAAACCGGACCAATTCGTCTCGAACCAGAGCGGCATAGCGCATGGCGTGTCGAGGGTCGAGCCAGAGGTGGGGATTGGGATGGCCATGGTCCTTGGGAAAACTGAAGTCATAGATGTATTCCTTCTCGCTGATGGTCTTGTCTCCGAGCAGCAGAATCGCGGCATTGGGTTTCGCGTTCGCGCGCGCCAACTTTAAGGTTGGGATTTCCAGATCGAGGCCGTTGGCGATGAGCAGGTCCGCCTGTGCGAGAATTTTAACGTCGGAAGGCACCGGCTCGAAAGTGTGGGAATTGATTCCCTCGGGGATAATCCCGATCAACCGGACCTTGTCGCCGGCGACGTTTTCAACGATGCTGGTGATCGGTGCCACGGTCGTGACGACGTTGAGTTTGTTCTCTTCAGTAACCGGTTGTTGCTTTTCTTCCTGGCGTCCACACGCAGAGAGCGAGAACACCATTGCAAGTATGAATGACCCTATCGAGATGTTTTTGAATTTCACTTTGTGTCCTCCAGTCGACCTTCCAATAAGTTATTACCTTGGGGAAGAGTTTGCGTACGACAGCGATACTCAGATGAGTGTCGACTACCTTTCAAATGCAACGCCAGCGGTGAATGAGCACGGATTTTCTCCTCTACTTCCGTAGCCGAAAACGGTAAACATAGGTGAACTCCGCGGCGACGTTCTTGCCATCTTTCTGAGCGGGCTCGAAGCGGGCTTGTTTTACCGCCTTCAGGGCTTCTTCGTCGAAGCCGGCGCCGCCGCTTTTCGTGATCTCCGCGTTGATCACTTTGCCTTGGGTGTCGACTTCGATTTTGAGGCTCACATCGCTCTCGAGGCCGGCGCGCAAGGCCATTGGGGGATAGGACGCTCTAACGGTTTGCGTGGGCTTTGCCTGCCGATTGGTTTTGATCGGCCCCGCCTGCGCTGGAAAACCAGGCGCGTCAGAACCGCGGCCCAGACCGGAAGGTGCCGTGCCGCCGCCACCGCCGGCGGTTCCCGCTCCTTGGATTACACCAATGTCGCCCTCATCAAATAAATTCCCGGCGCTGGCTTCGCTGCCCCCGCCTTCTCCTTCGACTCGGGAGCCCGGCGAAAAGCTCGGTGGAGCTGCCGCTCGCTCGGGCGCGGCAGGTTCTTCACTGGGCGGAGCAGGTAAGGGTGCCGCCGACTCCGGCTTAGGAATGTCGATCTTTTTTGCCGGGGCAGGCAAAGGTGCCGGGGGTTCCGGCTTGGGAATTTCACCTTTTGCTAACGGCTTGTTCTCTTGTTTGGCGGGGAGTTTGGTTGCTTTAGATATCTCCACTTTTGGGCGGGGTGGAACGGGCTTTCTTATCGCTGGCGGCGGATTTTCCGGGGGCGGCAAATCGACCAAGCCGATCGGGAGAAAGTCGTGACGGCGCGTATGATTGCTTTGAAGAATTACCGACGCGATCAGAATCATTAAAATATGGATGGCAAGGGAAGACAGGATGGGAATGCCAAGATTTTCATTTCTCACTGCGGCTTTCCTTGGGTTTTACGGCGATGGCCATTTTGGCAACGCCGGCCTGTCGTGCCTGATCCATGATTTCGACAACCAAACCGTGCTCGACGCGCTCGTCGGCATTGATGAGAACGAGCAGATCGGGATTGTCAGCAAGACGGGCTTTGATCATTGCGCCGATCTGATCCCGCGGAGCGTTCTGTTCGTCGATGGCAACTTCACCGTTCGGGCTGATTGTCACGGCGGCGCTCTCGCTCGGCGGTTGTTGGCCGGTGGCGGCCTTTGGCAGGTTTACCGGCAAGCCGCTGTAATGAGACATGGAAAGGGTGGCCATCATGAAAAAGACCAGCAAAAAAAAGATCGTGTCGATCATCGGAATGATCTCGATACGGGCTTTTCTGTTTTCTCGTCGAGGCAAGCGCATTATTTTTTCTCTTCTGACCGAGCCAGCAGCAGTTCCAATCTCGAAGCGTAGTATTCCATTCGCTCTATTTCGCGTTCGGCGCGGCTGGAAAAATAGTTGTAAGGAACAAGGGTCAGAATCGCAATCAATAGCCCCGTCGCAGTCGCAATCAAGGCTTCCGCGACGCCGCCGGTGACCGCGTGCGGCTGGCCGATCCCGCTGGCGGACATGATATCGAACGAGCCGATCATGCCAATCACCGTGCCGAGCAATCCTAGAAGCGGCGCCAAAGTAATGATGGTATCGAGAATCGTAAGACGTTTTTTCAGTATTGGAATCTGATCCTGCGCCGTGGCTTCCATGGCTTTAGTTGCCGACGGCGCTCCCTGCGCGAGACCGGCAACCAGTACTCGCATGACCGGAGATTCCGCCGCTTGTTCGGCCTTCAGTGCTTTTGCGAACTCACGTTGCGCGACAAGTCGAAGCAGCTTTTCCACTGGTTCGGCGGAGCTTATCTTCCTCCAGAACATGAACCGCTCGATAACCACAGCGAGCGCAATCACCGAGCAGGCGAGCAGCGGGATCATAATAGGCCCGCCCTTGATCAGTATTAGAATGGCATCTTGCACAGCGCGAAAGCTACGTGGCTTGAGTAATTCGGTTTCGCCTACCAAAGCTGAACGGTAATACCCGCTAACACGGTGAACGGATCGCCCGGCGTGAAGTGGGAATCGACGGTCCCCGCTCCGGACGGCTCGGTCGCCAAGCGCGACTCGAAGACATGTTCCGCCGCGCGCCATTTCTTGTTCGCGAGATTTTGCAACTGCACGAAAAATTCATACCGTGTCCAGGCATATTTAATAAACAAATCGAAAATCGTCGATGATGGCGTCATGATGCTGCCATCTTCGATGCCGTAGCGCCGACCGATGTGGCGCATCTGTAAGCGCCCTTGAAAACCGGAGTCGTGGCGCGCGGTGATGCCGCTGTAGGCGAGAAAACGCGGCGCCAAGGGTACCTTGTCGCCGTTCACAAACTTGGCCCAAGTGTAAGAGAGGTCGAGATCATAGCTCAGCCAGGGTAAGATATCGTAACGAAATTCGCCTTCGACGCCTTGGCGTCTGCTCGCGCCGGCAGGTTCGAAGCCACCCTCGTCGCCGACAAATACCAATTCACTTTCCAGGTAAGAGCGCCAGTAGGCGACCGTGATGTCGAGCCGGTCGAAGAAGCGCGACTTCGCGCCGACTTCCCCGCCCCAGTAGCGTGGGATCTCTTTCTCCGAATCCTGGACGAAAACCCGGGCATCGTTGCTATGGAAGCCGCCGCCGGAATTGAGAAACAGGTTGGTGCCCTTGGCGACAGCTCCGTCATCGAAAGGCGTGAAAATGAAATTAAGCTTGGGATTGACGATCGTCGCCGAACCTTTCCCGGAGATCGGTTCGTCCACTTCACCGATCTGGTCAACGTCGAACCAGAAATTATCCATGCGCGCGCCGATTTGGGTGCGCAGCCATGAGGTTGGGCGGATCTCCTGTTGCACGAACCAGCCAAGATTGGTTTGATCGATATAGTTATTCTTGACGGTTTCGCGCCGGCGACGGTCGGTCTGATTGAACAGACCGACACGGATGTGGTCGAAACGGCTCTGAAAGCCGGCAAAGGTCTCCATCGGCAGGCCCGACAGATTGTAGTTGCGCCGGTAATTGATGTTGTTGCCGGCTAACAACCGCTTGTCGTTTTGTTCGATGCCGTCGCCGTTTACTTCATCGTTGAGAAATAATGTGAAATTCGACCAGAGTTGAAGCCGGTACTAGGACACCCAGGTCTGCGCGTTGAACGACTGATTGGCGTCGGTATAGTTGTAAATAAGGCTGAGATTCTGGCGTTCGGAGTTTCCCCCCTCGCTGGGGTCTATGGCGCCGAACCTGCCGATCTCGCCGCTCCGAACCGCTCTTGCGGGAAGCTGGCCGGACGCATCCCAGTCTGTTTTAAAAAATGTGCCGAGAAAACTCAGATTCGAGTTTGCCGTGGAAAGAAGGCCGAGTTTCGTGAGGATGTTGTATCGAATGTAGTTATTCGGGTTCTTGAACGGTCCGTCGTTATAGTAAATCTCGCCGGCGATGTAAGGACGCAGAAGGGTTGTTTCGGACGGCGAAAAAATACCGACATAACGTTGAGTGTTATAGCTGCCGCCGCTGAGGGTGAGCGAGCTGTTCTTGTCCCCGCGCTTGGTGATGATGTTCATTGCGCCCGAAGTCGCGAAGTCGCCCAGATGAGCGAAATAGGGTCCTTTGTAGATCTCCACTCGATCAATGGTTTCAGGAATCAGCCAGTGCATGTCGGCATAGCCCTGGCCGTGAGCATGGCTCACCATGTTTACCGGAATGCCATCGATAAAGATCGCGAAATCCGTCCCGTGGTCCGAGTCGAAGCCGCGGAAAAGAATCTGGTCGGATTTACCCCCGCCGTGATGCTGACCGATGATCAACCCCGGCGTTAAACGTAAAACAGCGCTAGGGGTATTGGACGGGCGCAGCTCCAAGTCCCGCGCCCAACGCGTTTGCTCCGTCGCCGCGGAGGTGGGCTGCTGGCCCCAGACATAAACTTCGACCGCTTCGGTCGAATCGGCGGAGCGCGCCTGGGGCGCTATCGATCCGGCGAGCAGAGCTGCCAGCATAAAAGCGGTAAAATTCATGAAAACCTCTTTGTTGGCTCTGCTATGCTTCAGTGATGGCTGTGAACGGCGGCGCCATGTTCGTGTTCGACGGCAATCTCGTGCAAGCGGCCGAGTAGCACGCACGCGATCGCCAGGATAAAAGAGGCAGCCATGGCACCGAAGGCGGCTTTGAGACCTAGCCATTCGCTGAGAAAGCCGACCGTTGGCGACCAAATAGCGCCGGCAAGGAACGTCGCCGTGTAAAACCAGGCAAAACCAGTGTCGCGAATGCGATCGGACGAGGTTTGCGCCACCAGCGTTTGAAGAATTGGGTTGGTTCCAAACGCGGCGACTCCCAACATAAACGACGCCGTTGCGACGGCGACCAGATTGGCGCCAAGCCAAGGAATGACGAGCGCGATGACGGCGGACAATGAATAACAGATCACAAGAACGCGTTGCGGGTGGTAGCGGTCCGCGAGTTTACCGCCAAGCATGGGGCCGATGATGCTGCCGACGCTCATCAAAGTGAAAATGACACCAACCGTCGGCGCGTTCATACCCAGGTTGTGGCTTAGATAAAGGGGCAGGAAGCTGGCAACGATGCCATGTCCGGAGCCGCCGGCGGCCACCACGGCGGCAACAAGAATCCAGCGGAGACTGCGATTGCCAATCGCTTGACTGCTATCTTGCCAGAAAGAAGTCGGTTCGCGGACCTCAGCCGGTTTTTCCGCCACAGGGTCCTTTAGCCAGATGCACATGGCGACGCCGACGACAATGGCCGGGATGGCAAACAAGATTGTCGTGACGCGCCACCCCCACAGGCCGATCATAATTGCAGCGCATAGCGGGATGAACGCGGTGCCAATGTTGCCGGCAGTAAAATGGGTGGCAAGAGCCACGCCGAGGCGCTTCTTTTTGAAATGGTGCGAAATCAGCGAGCTCCCGACCGGGTGTTGAGCCGCGCCGCCCACCCGGGACATGACCGTCCAGAAAAAGAACTGAAAATAGCTTTGCGCCAGACCGACCAGAACGAAGCAGCCTCCGACCGAAGCATTGCCAATGCCTAGTATGAGGTGCCGCGGCAGGATACGGCCGAGCGCGCCGGCGGCCAGTTGCAGTGAACCGCCCACCGCGCTTGCCACGCCGAGCATGATGCCGAGCTCGCTATAGCCGAAGTTCAGTTCGCGCAGAACGAGGGGAAAGACCAAGGGTTTAAGGGCGGACTGCGCGTGGTTGATACCGTGCGCAATACTGACCAGCGTCAGGGCGGAAGTTCCGTGACCGGTGTTTGCCTGTTGACCATCGCTCTGTTGCCCATGTTCATGAGTCTCGGTTGTCATCTGAGTTTCCTTGCTAGGAAAGCGAAATCACATGATTCTTAAAATCATGCTATTTAATGCAAAAAATTTAGTGCTTCATCTCCGGTGTGGTAGTTACCAGCTTGCCGTTCTGCACACCTTTGGTGGCAATCAGTTTGCTGGCGACTTCATGAACTTTGTCGGCGCGGCCACGAACGACCACCACCTCCAGGCAGTTATGCTCATCCAGATGAATGTGAAGACTGGCGTTCACCGCCACATCCGCTTTATGCTGCATGTCGGCCAGAACGTCGCTCAAATGGTGGATCCTGTGATCATATACAAGAGTCACGACTCCAATGACTTCTGAGTCTCCATGCGCCACCTTTTTCTGAATCAGATGATCGCGTATAAGATCGCGAATGGCCTCGGAACGGTTTTGATAGCCGAGACCAGCAATGCTGTGATCGAAAGCAAGCAAGAGATCCTCTTCCAAAGAAACACCGAAGCGCGATAGATGATGCATGAGTAAAATTCTCTCTATCTGACGGGTAACACGTATTTCACTTTCGTGTCAACTTTCTCCATTAAGTAACCCTGGTTATGAAGCACGTGATCGCTTTGCTCTGCAGTTCATTATATAAGCATCAATCCTGTACTCTGCCTTATGAACACTTGCGAGGTTCAAGAAAACTCGCCCGCCCCATCGAAAATGCTGCACAAGAAGCGCGCGCGTTTGGCGTGTCACAGAAACAGCTTACCACCACGCCGGGAGTTACGTGCCAGGTGGTATAAGCCTTGGACGAACCGTGCTCTCCGGGCTTCATCCGTCGCCTGCACTTGGCAATTGTTGAGATGCGGTAGCTGCACGTCGGCAACGCGCGGATCCCGAAAGGAACAAGGAGAAATCGAAGTGAGGACAGGCACGCGGATTAAGAAACACAGCTTCGCCGTTGCTTCTGAGCGTTCTATTATCGTTGGTGCCAA
>CAYZXN010000226.1:0-3595 GCA_964482425.1 uncultured Syntrophobacteraceae bacterium
CCATCATGACCTTGCGCGGGCCGTATTTATCGATCAACCAGCCGCTGATCGGCGCGGCAACGCCGAAGAGCAAAAGGTTCATGCTCACCGCCGAGGCGATCAGCGCCCGACTCCAGCCGAATTCGGCTTCCAGAGGGTGGATCAATACCGATGGTGAGGAGCGAACTCCGGCACTGGTCAAGGTCGTCAGAAAAACGATCGATAAAACGAACCAACCGTAATAGAAAGGGAGCGATAGCGGTGGACACGGTTTTCGTTCGAGCGAGGTGTCTGGCATAGATCCATATAATCATCTTCGGGCAAAATCACAAACTGGCTGCGGCCATCCCATTTTGAACTCGAAAAACGGTCAGTCGAGGTCCACCTACAAACCCTTTTCCTCTCCTCATTGTGTCGGACTCTCTTGCGACATCGCCGGCAAGCGCTATTTTCACCCTTGAAAGGTCATGCTACTAAAACCACTATGAAGAACGCTTTACCGTCCGTGATCATTATCTGTTGGACCGTGCTTTTCGCCGCAGTTAATGCCGCAGCCGATTATCCGGAGGAGATTCCCTTCGTTCCGACGCCCATTGATGTGGTCGACAAAATGCTCGAGCTAGCCGAGGTGAAAAAAGGCGACATCGTCTACGATCTCGGCAGCGGCGACGGCCGTATCGTCATCCGAGCCGCCAAGAAGTACGGCGTGCGCGCGGTCGGTATCGAGATGGACCGGCTGCTTCTGGCCAAAGCCAGGCAGTCTGCAAAGAAAGAAGGGGTCAGTCATTTAGTCGAGTTCCGTTCGGAAGATGCGCTCAAAACCGACCTTTCCGCCGCCACGGTCGTAACCCTCTACATGCTGCCCTGGTTCAATAAGGCGGTAAGACCCAATCTTCAGAAGATGCTTACGCCCGGGTCGCGTATCGTTGCCCATGATTTCGGCATCGAGGGTTGGCCCCCGGACGAGACTCAAAAGCTGCCGGGCATTGTCGAAACTCCGGGTGGATATAAACATCAGCACGTGCTCTACCTCTGGCGCATCGAGTCGCAGTCGCAAAAGTAAATCAGCCCGTTAGCATTGGCTTCAAGCCAGCTCAGAGCAATGAAACTACGCTATTCACTCATCAGCATTGCCTTCCTGTTAATCGGCGGTTCCATCGTGGCCGCGCAGTTCAATGCCAAGGTTCCATACGTCCCCTCGCCCATTGAAGTCGTCGACCGGATGCTGGAGTTCGCCGCGGTGAACCAACGGGATGTCGTCTACGACATCGGGAGCGGCGATGGCCGCATGGTGATTCAAGCAGCGAAGAAGTACGGCTCCCGCGGAGTTGGGCTGGAACTGGACCTACGCATGGTGGAAATCGCCCGGGCGGAAGCCAGGAAGCAAGGCGTCGAGCACCTGGTTGAGTTTCGCCACGCAGATGCGCTGCAGGCCGACATCTCCGACGCTACGGTCGTCACCCTGTATATGCTGCCTTCGTTCAATACACAGTTGCGCCCCGTGCTGGAGAGGCAGTTAAAACCCGGCACGCGAATTATCACTCACGACTATGGCATCGAAGGTTGGAAGCCTGTCAAATGGGAAGAGATGGCGCTCGTGGATACGCGCCCGGAGGTCGAACCGCATAAACACATTATCTATCTGTACCGATGGGCTCCGGAAAGAAAATAAACATCCAAGCTTCTCATGGAACGCGCAAAAGAGACGTGGCGAATGGTTGCGGATGGTGGTCGCAGAGGGACTTGAACCCCCGACCTCTCGCATGTGAGGCGAGCGCTCTAACCAGCTGAGCTATGCGACCACAGGAGATTCTTATCTAGCACCTTGATAGGTAAGCTTCAAGAATCGACTGAGGCCAATTGGTTCAGAGAGTTTTGGATCATAGTTGCGGCCCGCTAAATGGCCGAAGCATTCAAAGACGCATTCCGAACCGAACGGCAGCCTCGATTTGAACGCGCATCGCTTAAGCTTAAGGCATCCGTATGGAGAATTCTTCCGACAGTAACCAGCCGGATTTCTGGACTGCCCGCTACGATGCCGGTAGGACACCATGGGACTTCGGCGGCGTTCCATCGGCTCTGAAATCGTTTCTTGAGAGATCTTCTGTTCCGGGCAGAGTGTTAATTCCGGGATGCGGCTCCGGTTACGAAGTTCAGGCCTTCCATGCAGCCGGGTACGATGTTTCAGCAATAGATTTTTCGCCTTCTGCTATCGAGCAAGCCAAACAGGTGCTCGGGGTGTTAGCCGAACGGGTGCTTCTGGGAGACTTCTTTACGCACGACTTCGGTCAGCAGCGTTTCGACCTCATCTACGAACGGACATTTGTTTGTTCAATGACTTCTGACCGTTGGCCTGAGTATGTGAACAGAATGGCAGAGCTTTTGTTGCCCGGAGGCAGACTGATCGGCGTCTTTTTGTATGGAGACAGGTCGTCGGGACCGCCGTTTCCCCTCACTGAGCCCGAAGCCGACCAGCTTTTCAAGAAGCGCTTCCAGCTAGTTCGCAGTGAAGTGATGACGGATTCGCTGCCCTTATTCCGTGACATGGAGAGATGGCAGGAATGGCTTAAGACCGGTGAGTAGATCGACGTCCGCTGCTTTCGGAGGTTATATGGCGAAAATCTGGTTGCTCAAATCGGGTGATAGTAATGGCCAGTTGGCCGCAGAAAAATCGTTGAACTTTTGTTACGCGACTTTAGGTCTCCGGTTGCGAGACCGGCTTGAGCAGCAAACTTTGGTGATAGGCACGAAAGAAGACCCGCGCACCGCGCCGTCGCTCGGCTTGCATCACGCTGTGGTCGAGATCACCGAAGATGATCTCACTCCCGGCGAACTCGGGTGGCAACCCGGATACTATCTGTTGGATAAGGACGCGACCGAGGTTCGAAAGCTCTTGGGATTGACTAAGTCTCTCTCCAGCGGTAACGGCAAGTGACATACTCGCGGTCAATTTCGACAGAGCGCGTCGTGGAATCTTTGGTATGATAAACTTTTCGCAGATATCAGGGCTGCTCTTTCAGTCAGTAGCAGTGGGCAGATCTGCCGAGGCTGACCAGCTTATTCGAAAGGGGATGGAAGCCCCATGTCCAGTTATTTGCAAGCGTTCTCACTGTCTGTTTGTCTTTTAGCGGAACGTCGTAAGGGATCACCCACCAATCACCATACTGCCCCGAGCGGACATGCGCCGGGATTCTCTCACACGCACTTTCAGTCAACGCCACTCCGGACCATTGCTGCTTCTGTTCGAGTCGGTACGCTTCGATAATTGGTTTGCCCTCAAAAACCGAGTCCTCCTCATCAAACAACGCTTCGGCAAAATCCCGTCTCTGATCCAAGTGTTACTTCCCTTCATTGTCTCAAAGAGCAATCCATCTGACGGTCGGACTGACAGCTACAATGTCTATGAGAAATGCGATAACACCCAGAGAATAAAAATCTCATAAGGATGGCAGATCGATCCTAAAGAGGAAGCCGGCAACAAAGAAAATCCAGTTAAGGATGACAACACTGCGAGCGATGTGACCGCAGATAGGGCTTTGAGTATTGTAAGCACATCTCCAAACGGCAATGAGGGAAAAAAAGTGTGGCAGGATGAGAAGCAAGACAACCATTTCAG
>CAYZXN010000227.1:0-11549 GCA_964482425.1 uncultured Syntrophobacteraceae bacterium
CACTAAGAATCACTCGGTATGGTGATTGCTCCTCTATTTCCGCGGGGTCGGTGATTGTCAGAAGGCGCTCGCATGAAGCTCGGCACTAAACTCATAATCTTTCTTGTGGCGATCATACTCGTGACTATGTCTGTTCACGGCTACCTGAGCGTTAAACAGGAACAGGAAAATGTCATGCGCGAAATCCGGGTCGGAATGCGCGGCTTTTCGCGAGCGGTGCATGCGGTCTTGCGCGATCTCTACGGCGACAACCAAAACGTACAAGGTACCCGAGACTTCGTCGATACGATCGGGCCCAGGGGAAACATCCACAGCCTGGTTGTCTACAACCTCAAGCTCGAGCGGGTGGCGCTTTCGGCTTCGCTGAGATATGCCGGCGACTTTGCCGAGCTAAACCCGAATGCGATCCTGAAACTCGATCCACGGCCGGCATTGGAGCAACCCGCCGGGATCGATGGCTATATCCAAGGTCAAGGCACTTTAATCTATTACCGCATTGAGCCGTTTACGGCTTCGGATGGTCGGACCGCCGGCGCGTTCGTTCTGGCCCGCCAGGGAATGCAGTTGATGGGCAACATCGAGGCCAGACGCGACCGTATCCTTGCGACCACCTCAGCCTTGGTCGTGCTGTTATCGCTTCTTGTGCTGATTATCGTGCGGCGCAACATCACTCGGCCGATCAATCAGCTGGTCGAGCGTATACGCGAAATCAGCCGGGGCCGTTGGGAGCAGCGCCTTGATGTGAAAGGCCGGGACGAAATTGCCGAACTGGCCAAAGAGTTCAACACAATGTCAGAGGAGCTCAATCTGAGCTATTCGCGCTTCGTCAAGGAGCAGCAGGAAAAGCTAAAGCTTGAAAGGGAACTGCGCCATTCCGAACGGTTAGCCTCGGTGGGCCAACTTGCCGCCGGGCTCGCCCATGAGATCGGCACGCCCTTGAGCATTATTGGAGGTCGGGCTGAGTATCTATTGCGCCGAGCGCGCAGCGCTGAGGAAGCTGCTGACAATCTCCATATTATCCGCTCGCAAAGCGATCGTATTACGGCGATCGTGCGCCAGCTTCTGGAATTTTCCCGGCGCCGGGAGCCCATGTTTCGATCGGTGGATCTCACCACCCTGATCGAGAACGTTCGCTACCTAATGGAACACCAGTTGCTCAAAAAAAGGATTAAAACCGATATAGTGATTTCGCCAGCACCCTTGGTTGTACAGGCCGATCCGGATCTGCTCCAGCAAGTGTTTATCAACTTGTTCTCCAACTCCCTTCATGCTGTGAGTCCGGATGGCGGGACGATTAAAATCAGGGCAAACACTCCGGCGGGGGCTTCTGAGGATGGCGACGCTTCGGTCATCTTTGAAGATAACGGCACCGGTATCCCGCCAGAGCACATCGACCATATTTTCGATCCTTTTTTTACCACCAAGGACGTGGGTGAAGGAGCCGGTCTTGGCTTATCGGTGACTTACGGCATCATCAAGGAGCACGGCGGCGATATTCGGGTGGAGAGCGAGCCTGGAAGATTTACGCGTTTCATCATTCAGCTGCCGCGCCGGCGTCCGTCTTAGTCTTGGTTCAACAAGACCGGAGTTTATCATGGTTAATGCGTCAAAACAGCATACGCTCACTGCCGCGCGGATCCTCGTGGTGGATGACGATCGACAGATGTGCCGCTTGCTCGCCGACATGCTCGGCGATGAGGACTACAGTGTTGAAATCGTACACGACGGTGTTTCGGCGCTGCAAAAATTCCGCGCTGCGGGCTGCGATTTGATGATCACCGATTTGATGATGCCGGGCATGAAGGGAACGGAACTCGTCAAGCAGGTGAAGAGCATCGATCCCGATGTGCCGATTTTGTTGATTACTGCCTTCGGCAGCATCGAGAATGCGGTCGAGGCGATGCAAGCGGGTGCGTTTTACTATGTGACGAAACCGTTTCGCTCAGACGAGATGATCCTGCACGTAAGCCGCGCGTTGGAACACCGCAGCCTGCGCAGTGAGTTGCAGCGGCTGCGCAGCGAGATACACGCGCGCAATAGCTTCGAAGATATCATCGCTAAAAGCGACAAGATGCGCGACATTTTCGCAACCGTCACCCATATCAGCGATGTTACCGCCAATGTTCTGATCCTCGGTGCAAGCGGCACCGGCAAGGAAATGATCGCACGGGCAATTCATCGCCGTAGCTCGCGGGCGGCCGGGCCGTTTATCGCCGTGAATTGCGCTGCTATTCCGGAGACCCTGCTTGAAAGCGAGCTCTTCGGGTATATGCGCGGTGCTTTCACCGATGCGCGCAAAGACCGGCGCGGACTTTTTCAGGAAGCCAGCGGCGGCATTCTTTTTCTCGATGAGATCAGCGAGATTCCTATCAACCTTCAGGCCAAGTTGCTGCGGGTCATCGAAGACAAGGAAGTGAGACCCCTCGGAGCTAATCAATCCGAAAGGGTCGATACGCGCGTGCTCTCGGCTTGCAACCGTGATCTCGAACATCTGGTCGAGGAGGGCCGCTTTCGCCAGGATCTTTACTACCGGCTCAACGTGATTCGGATCGAATTACCGGCCTTGCGAGAGCGCCGCGAAGATATTCCTCTTCTCGCCGAACATTTCTTGAAAAAATTCGCACCACAAGCCAAACGAAAAATTTCGTCGATTGACCCCGAGGCGCTGGCGGCGTTGATTAGCTATCGCTGGCCGGGAAATGTGCGCGAGTTGGAGCACACTCTCGAGAGGGCGGTACTGCTCGGCAATGACGCAAGCATCGGCGTGAAGGATCTACCCCAGCATCTGCTGGCCGCCGCCGAAAATGCTTTGCCGCTCGCAGAAGCGGTGGCACGCGCCTATACACTGCGGGATTTGGAACGAGAATACATTCTGCGGGTGATCGAAAGCACCCACGGGAACAAGAGCGAGGCCGCCAAGATTCTCGGCGTCGACCGCACCACGCTGTATCGCAAGCTGGAAGAGTATAAGGTCAGGGCTTAAACCTCAGAGTGAGCCACTCGGTCGGTGGCCGCGGCTGTGTTTCCCCTCCAACGCGCCGCGCCCTACATCTTCTGTATTACACTTCGCTGGTTTGATTTGAGGCCGCTCAACGGTTCGTCACCGCCTGTTTATCGTCGCGCACGGAAGCGGGACGGGTTTGCTGTTGTGCCTGTTGGCAGATGAGGAGAAGAGATCTATCGCCGCTCAATCGAAGCCTGTAGCTTATCGAAAGCCCTCCCCAGAAGCTAGCCGCCCAGCTTCGGCGCCGCAGGACGCGCGAGCAGCCGATCGACATAGGCCTCAAGTTTGGGTCGATCCGGCTGGCCGCCGAGCATCCGCCTCCAGATAAACATTGAACCAATCATCACGTCGGCGGCGGTAAACCAGTCACTGAACAGGTAGGGACCATCGCCGAGTTCGCCCTCGATGACGTTGCGCACGGTATCGAAATCACTCCAGCCGCGCTGCGGCGAGGTCTGGCCGCCCAGTATTGTGTCACCTAAGGCGGGCTCGAGCTGGGAGGTTGAATAGACCATAAGGGAAAGGTACCGGCCACGCTTCGGCGTGCCGATTTTGGGAGCCAGATTGGCTTCGGCAAATTTGTCGCCGAGGTAGAGGCAGATCGCTGCGGTCTCGAAAACTTTGGATGCGCCATCGACGAGGGCCGGCAACTTGCCGGCAGGATTGATTTGGAGAAACTCGCGAGTTTTGTGCTCACGCTTCTCAAAATCGATGGGCACGAGGTCATATTGAGCGCCGCACTCGTCAAGCATCCATTTGGAGATCACGGCGCGACTTTTAGGATTGTAATACAGTTTCATCATTTCACCTCGCAATCTCTTGGTACTACTCCGAAGGGACGTCAGCCGCGGTGCTTGCCGGCAACGACCGCTCAGCAAAGCTCTCCACATCGCTAAGGTATCCAGGTCACATCTGCCGGAAATTTCGCCGGTACACTAGGTAATTCGCGCATACGAACGCGCCGAGCTTCTCGGCGGTTTGGCGCGAGGGCCAGTTATCATCAAGAACCAGTGTGTAGCTCAAGTACTTCGCTCCACGGCGAACCAGCTCCAGGTATGCGTATGCAGCCATCGCGAGATTCACGCCCTGGCCTCGAGCCGATTCACGCACGCCGATGGCAAGAATGTTCAGCTTTTCGGATTCCTTCAGAACCCGGCCGGGATTGACGATTGCCGCTGCGCTGACCTCCGGAACTACAAACAACATGCCGACCGGCCGTCCATCACGATAGGCGAGGACGGACGTGTCGAATAAGCCGGCTGGTTTGAAAGCCTCGAATAGGACCAAAATCTCATCCTCGCTGATCGGTGTAAAGCCCCAATGAGTCTTGAAAGTGTCCTTCCAGGTATCGGTGAATTCAGCAACGCGGCGATTTTCAGGGATATCTTTGAGCGCCACGATCTCGTATCCCACACGATGAGCGTGCTCCAACGCGCGCTTCCAGCGCTCAAGCGATTCCGGTTGAACCGCAATCTTATAGTCCACCCAACCCTTCTCCGATTCGAAACCGGCATCCTTGAGGAACCGGTGATAGTACTCCGGATTCTGGCGCGCAATATCCGGCGGCAGCGACTCGTAGTCGTCGATGACAAACGGAAAGTCCATCAGGCCGAACCCGGTCCGTGCGGCTGTTGCTCCGCGCTCTCTGAGCCATTCGCACGCTGCGTTCACGATTAGTTGCATTGCCTCACGGCCGTCCGGCATTGCCTCGAACATCGTGATATGCCCGAGGCGCTCCTGCCAGTAACGGTTGTAGCCTTCATCCAGCACGGCGGCGGCCCGCGCAATGATTCGACTTCCGCTGCGGGCGAGAAAGGGCCGGATACTTCGGCCTCGGCTAAAGGGGCTTTCCCCCATGAGGATCGGCAGCTGCATCTCCAGCGCTGCCGGCCAGCGAGCGTCGCGGTATTCGTAGACCTGATCGTAAAACCGCACGAATTCCGTAAGCGCTTCTTTGCTTTCAGGTACGTCAATCCTAATGCTCATAATTGTTTCCCAATGCGGTTTGTCTCGCGTCATTACGGCCCGACCGAGTTGTACGCCGATCACGTAAGACTCCAGATTCCACGGTGTAGGAGAACGGCTGCTCACGTTCGATGTTCTCGAAACACGTGGCTATGATTTTTTGTTGCAGCGGCATGATGTCGCCTCCCGTACCTCGTGCGGCGGCTATTATTCCGGCAACGGCAAATCGTGCAGCCGGAGGAAAGTCAGCTTATCCCAGTACCCCCGTTGAAAGACGATTTTACCGTCGATGACGTGAAAGAAGCCGCAGCCCCTGAGGCCGAGTGGGTCGCCCCATTCGAGGATTGCCCATTCGCCATCTTCAAAAAAATTTTCGACATTGCAAACCATCTTCCCGGTCGCAAAGCCATCGATAAACATGCGCCGTATGGCCTCGCGTCCTTGGACCGGACTTTCGGCCACCTGATGGTTGATTGCGTTGTCGCCATAGAACCCGACGAGAGCGTCCACGTCTGCTCGGTTAAACGCTTCGACCCATTTTTTTACCACTTCCTTCGGTTGCATCATCATCAGAGTTCCCCGCAGTAACTTAAACAGCTCAAGTCCGCCCGCGCGTTATTTTTGTCGGCTCGTTCCATGCTCCGAACTGCTTCCGAGCCAATGATAAGGCGCTTCATGGAGATTTATAAACATTTGATGGGTCTTACTGAGCGTCATGGAAAATGATTCCTAACGTGTATCTCTGCCCCGAATGAATAGTGCTGACGCCGTGACGGAGGTTGGCCCGGTAGTAGCCGCGCGGGCCGCGGATCGGGCGATGATGAACTGAAAAGATAACCGCATCGCCCTGCTCAGGAGAGAGCACTTCAACGCGGGATTGCCGCCGCGGCTGCTGTTCGGCAAGCACGAATTCACCGCCCGTGAAATCCCGCCCGTTTTGGCTTAAGAAAAAGGTGACTTGAAAAGGAAACACGATTTCACCGTAAAGATCCTGGTGCAGGCGGTTGAAATCCCCGGTACCATATTTGAGCAGCAACGGTGTTGGACGATTCTGTCCAGCGCGATGACAATGCTCAATGAACTCCGCAAGCGTTTCAGGGTAGCGAGGCGATTCACTTCGGAGCCGATCGGCCCATTGATTGGCAAGCGCGGCGAGATGAGGATAGATGGAAACCCTGAGTTGTTGCACGATTCCAGGTAGCGGATATTCGAAGTATTTATACTCGCCCTGGCCGAAAGAATAGCGCGACATATCGATGCGCGAGCGGAAGCGATGGTCGTCGGCATAGTAGCCGGCGATCTCTTGACAGAGTTTCTGTGCGAGCGCCCGCGGAAGCAAAGCAAAGCCGCGTTGATCGAGACCAGCGAGCGCCGACTGCCAATCGATTTCTGGCTCTCTAATCTGCAGTGGAGCGCTCATGCTCAATTATTTATGGATGCTGAAGAAGAGTGGCGTGCTTCGAGAGCCAGGAGTGTGGCCTTTACTTCAAGCCCGCCGGCAAAACCCGTCAGCGCTCCATTCGCAGCGATCACCCGATGACACGGTACGATGATCGACAGGGGATTCCTGCCATTGGCGGCGCCGACGGCGCGGACGGCTTTGGCCGAGCCGAGTCTCTTGGCTATATCCAGATAACTCCTAGTTTGACCGAACGGTATTTCTCGCAACGCCCGCCATACGTTTTTCTGGAATTCGCTCCCGGTCGGATCAAGCGGAAGATCGAACTCGGTTCTGGCTCCGGCGAAATATTCTCTCAATTGTCGCTCGGTCTCTATCAGGATGGGCTGCTGCGGATCGAGTCGCAGCGTTGCGAGCTTGATTCGGTTCGGCCGTTCCTGTTCCCAGAGTACTGCGTGGAGAGCGTTCGTGCTCGCCACCAATTTGAGTTTGCCGACCGGTGATTCCATCTCCTTATAGAATAGCATCATGCTTAGTTCTCGTTTTTGCTTTGGAGAGCGTTTGGGCAAATTCCTTCCACAGGTAAACCGCCGCATAAGATCTCCACGGCTTGATACGTTCTAGATCCAGATTCGGCTGTAGAGCCAGTACTCTCTTGAGAATCAAATCGGTTTTGGGAAACGCGTCGGTGTCACCGCGGGCTCGAAGGCTGATATATTCAGCCGACCACGGGCCGAGGCCTTTTGTTTCGAGGAGCGCCCGGCGAAACGTGGCGGGATCTTGGCCTTCTGATAGCGAAATGGCCCCGCTCAGCACGCGCCGGCTGAAGTCTCGAATCGCCTCCCGCCGGCCGATAGTCGTCTTGATGGCGCTTAGGTTGGAATTCGCCAGGACTTCAGCGCCGGGAAACAAGTATGTTCTTTCTGCGGTTAATGGGTCGACAATCTCGTTCCCGTAGTTCCTCACGAGTTGGCCGATCAGATGCTCTCTGTGTCCGGCCGAAACGAGCTGCCCCAAGATCGAACAGATGGCGGTCTCGAAGGGATCCCAACCCCGAGCCACTCTTAGTCCGGGAAAACGGCGGCATAGCGTTGCGAGCAATGGAATTTGCTCGAGCGTTTTCGCAACCAGCCCGGGATCGCAGTCTAAATCGAACATTTTCCATACCCGACGCACGGTCTCTGAAATACTCTCGGGATCGTCAGGAACTATCCGAACGTGTAGCTGTGATTTGGCGACAGCCGCTCGCACCTGGACAAAGCCTATTTTATTTTCCGAGCGGAACACGCGTGTGAAAGAATCGCACGTGACCCGCTCGACTCCCGGAATCGCATGTGACCGATAGAATCCGATGATGGCCGGCCAAGCATACGGTGCTCTATACGGCAGGTTCATCTCGATGCCGTCCAGCGAACCGTCCATTCTTTCCATAGATTCCATATCCCTATAACCGCGCACCCAGCGTAATGTGAAAATGGTTCAAACTTCTCTGGTAGTAGCCGATTCTAGGGCTCTTTATAGCGTTGTACACCGAGCGCCATCGGCCCCAGAACGCCGCGCCGGACTTCACTCGTTTTCACAATGAAAGCTCTCGCATCGGCACCGCCCGCTTGATAGGGGGCGACTGGCTCTACATTCCTGCGCGCTGGTGGCACGGGGCAAAATGCATTGAAGATTTTTTGTCGATATCGCTTGGACTGTCACCGGACGAGCCGTGGCTGGCGGCACTGAATGGCACACGACATCCCATGGCTTGTTGTGCCCGGGCGATGCAAACGATATGTCATCGAGCCAGGGGCTCCGCGCCACCGGGTACCGGCACGGCAAAGGCGTTTAACGTCATGGCGACCATTGAGTAAAAGCCGACCGCGCTGACCAGCTCCACCATGACCTCTTCGCCGAACATTTCCATGCCGCGCCTGTAATTTTCATCGGCGAGCGTTCGGCCGATGTTGAGCTCCATCGTAATGTCGTAAACCAGGCGCTCGTCGTCGCGGCTGAAATTTGGCGTGCGCCGCTGGCGAATGGCCTCGACGATCTGCGGAGAAATGCCGAACTTGAGGGCGTACGGCTCGTGTATGAACCAGGCGTACTGAGCCGTGGCCAAGCGCGCCGCCACCAGAATCATCAATTCCAGCAAGCGGCGTTCAAGCTTCACGCGCGAAGCAAACATCTCCTGCATCTTGAGGGATGTTTCGCAAAGCTCGGCGTTGCGCAGCCAGACCGCGAATGGGCCACGCACGTGGCCGCGGCCGTGCATCATGCCGTCATAAACTTGTCTCTGCTCGGCAGAGAGTCGGGTTTTGTCAATATCCGGCAGGCGTGCCATAAAATTATCCTCCAAGGAGTTTAGATTTGAACATTCAATTGCTGAAAGCCGAGCGCGACCAGCGCTTGGGTTGATCGGCTGCACTAGTCCTTTCCCGCCATCCCGGCAACAGCGGCATAGGCCGCGGTGGTGAAGAGTACGGAAGTGCCGGTGATGAAGAGCGGCAACGCTACTCCGTAGCGCAAGAGGTAAGCACCGGCCACCGCACCCATGAAGAGCGCGATTATGGAGAACAGGCGGCGCGCCGGCCGCGGGTTACTGCCACCGGCGACCGACGAATCCGCGACCAAGCCGGTCAGTGTGAGTGTAAGAACGGTAGTTGTGATGTCGGCTACACGAAGTTGCCGAACCGTAGCATTCCGCAATCCCATCGATACTGCCGTCAGTACGATGATCGCATAGAGTTGATAAGCCGGAGCCGATGCCTGCATGTCGAATCCAATCGCGCTCACGGCGGCGGCAAAGATCAAGAGCGCTTCTATAATGCCGGCACTCATGATCAACCGGCGCTTACTGCCGGCTGCCAGGCCCGTCCCGAGCATTCCGCCGATTGCCGCGCCGATAAGGAAGCCGCCGAGGGATGATAAAGCTCGTGTGATCGATAGGCCGGAAACTCCCGCTGCGGCGAATCCCAGGAGAACCACGTTGCCGGTCATGTTGGCGACGAACACACGCCCAAGGCCGATGTAGCTGACCGCGTCGATCAGCCCAGTGTTGAAGGTCAGCGCCATCAGCGCCGCAAGCAAGGATTTACTCTGACGTGCTGTAGGAGCGGCGGTCCGGTTCTCCTGCTCGGAATGTCCAGATGTCCCAGCGTTCACTGAGGGCTCTTCGGCCATGACTGTCTCACATCCTAAGAACGGAAACCCCCGGGTCCGTCGTTTTGCTTCGGTTTACGGACGACTGGCTTCGCCGGGTAGTCTCTGAATAATAGCGCTTCAGCCAAAACGACAAAATTGGCATATTCGGCTCCTCATCCGGTTAGGATTGTTGCACCGTCGCCCGCGCGGAAGATGCCATGAAGGTCGCCAGTCGCAGTGCGTGGTGAGTATATCCGTTGTATTGCAAAGGCGACATTGCAGTCCCAAAAGCCATGCGAACAGGAGTCAATCATCTGTGTGATCGAACCGTTCCAGAATAGGAGGTGAACATATGATCTAAGGTTGAAAACTTCAATGCCTTTCAGGTCGGGCTCTCGGGTTGCCAACTAGCAAAATCTTTCCGGATGGAAGATCTAATCGTTGAGGGTGTAGAAAAAGTCATTTTAGGTTATATTTCCCTGCAACAACGGCGTTGCAATCGCAACGCACACCCCTCAATGGAGGTCATCTCAACTCGATGGCGCGATACAAGCCGTACGACGTTAACCAAGTCACTTTGATCCCGGTATCGTTTTCAGATCAAATTCTGCCCGGAAGTTTTGAATACGCTCTCAACGAAATAGTCGACGAACACATCGACCTGCGGCCTTTTGAAGCCCGCTACCAGAACGATGAGACCGGGTGTTTAGCTTACGACCCAGCGATTCTGCTCAAGATCGTATTGTTCGGTTATTACAAGGGATTGATTTCCAGCCGGCGCTTAGCCGAAGCCTGCGAGCGCAATGTCCAGTTCAAAGCGCTCACCGCCGATACCCAACCTCACTTCACCACGATCGCCGACTTTGTAGCGACCATGCACCAGGAAATCGCCGGAGTGTTTGGTGACGTATTGATCTACGCCGACGCCTTGGGGCTGATCGGCAAAGAGACCTTTGCCATTGACGGCTGTAAACTACCGTCCAACGCCTCCAAGCAATGGAGCGGGACTCACGACGAGCTAAAGAACAAGCAACACAAGTACGAAGCAGCCGCCAAGAAGATTGTCGGCCGTCATCGGGGTCGAGACACCAAGGAAAAGCTAAGTCCCATGGCCGAACAGGACAACAAGAAACTGGCGACGTACAAAAACAAGATCGAAAAGATCAAGAGTTTTCTCAAATCCAACTCTAAAAACATGGGTCCCAGTGGTAACGAGCGTAAGAGTAACATCACCGATCCCGAGAGCGCCAAGATGTCGACTGGCCACGGGGTGATCCAGGGCTACAACGGGGTGGCGGTGGTCGATGAGAAACATCAGATCATCGTGAACGCCGAAGCCCATGGCGAAGGGCAAGAGGCGCATTTGCTTCAGCCCATGCTCGAGAGCACGCGCGAAGGGCTCAAGGCTGCAAAGATCTCCACCGACGTGTTTGAACAAACGAAAGTGACGGCCGATGCGGGCTATCACAGCGGCGCCTCGGTCACGTACACCCAAGAGAGTAGCATCGACGCCTACATTGCCGATCGCAACCATCGCCAGAGAGATCCAGCGTTTTCGGACTATGATCGGTATAAGACGCGGTCGCGCAAAGAGAAGCGGCATTTCTATGGACGGGACACGGATCGGTTTACGGCCAAGGATTTTGTTTACGATGAGAAGGATCGAAGCTGTCGTTGCCCGGCGGGCAATCGGTTGTATCGAAACGGCAGCAATATCAACGTCCATGGATTTATCGGTATGAAATTCCGGGGAGCCAAATCGGTGTGTGGGCCGTGCATCCTGCGACCGCGTTGTTTAAAGACGCCCGAGACCACTGAGACCAAGCAAGTCACGATCTTCATCGGTCGCAGCGAAGATAGCAAGGAGAGTCCGATCGAGAAGATGCGGCGCAAGTTCGACACCCTATTCGGCCGGTTCATCTACAACAAACGGATCGCCATCGTGGAGCCGGTGTTTGGGAATTTAAAGAACAAAGGGATGGACCGATTTACGCTACGCGGCAAGCAGAAAGTGAACACCCAATGGCAATTGTTCAGTTTGGTGCATAACAT
>CAYZXN010000228.1:0-5449 GCA_964482425.1 uncultured Syntrophobacteraceae bacterium
TCAGCGCAACCGAGCGGCCGGAGCGCCATCACGATCACTCGATCGGCAACGAAACAACTCTGGATAAGCCGGTCACAGACAAAGAGCGCATGAAAGGAATTCTCTGGGAGCTTGTCGAGGAGGTCGGCGGCAGGCTGCGCAAGGAAAACTGCCATGCCCGCTGCCTTGTGCTCAAGATCCGCTACAGCGACTTTCACACCATCACCCGCTCGCGCACCTTGAGTTCGCCGACCTGCTTCGATCGGGAGATTTTTGAGGTGGTCAGCGGGCTGCTCGAGCAAAATATCGTTCCAGGCAAAGCAGTTCGGCTCCTGGGAGTCAGCGCCGGCGCGCTGCAGAGTTCCGGTTGGCAGGAATCGCTGCTCGATGGCGACAAGCGCAAGTCCTGGGACAGGCTCTACCGGGCGATCGATCGGCTGCGGGACAAGTATGGCGAGGACGCCATTGGAACGGCTACGCCGCGCAATCGCCGCGGTTGATTTCACCGGCAAAGCTCCGTAAGGTTTTTACACTCCGCAATGAGCCGCACAACAAACAATCTTCATCCTTTTCTTGCTGCTTGTCGCCGCGAAGTCACGCCTTACACCCCCGTCTGGCTTATGCGCCAGGCGGGCCGCTACATGGAAGACTACCGCAAGCTGCGCGCGCAATACGGCTTTCTCGAGCTCTGCAAGAGACCCGACCTGGCCGCCGAGATTACCGTCACGCCGGTGGAGCGGCTCAAGGTCGACGCCGCCATTTTATTTGCCGATATCTTGCTGATTCTGGAGCCCATGGGCGTCGGCCTTGAATACTCAAAAGGCGATGGCCCCGTCATTCACCGCCCGGTGCGCAGCGGCAAGGACGTCGACGGTCTGAGAGAATTCGACCCGGAAGAAGAGCTTTCTTTCGTCTACGACGCGGTCAAACAAAGCCGTAAAGCGCTGACAGACCGCGTGCCGCTGATCGGCTTTGCCGGGGCGCCCTTCACCCTGGCCTCTTATCTGATCGAAGGCTCGGGATCGCGCAATTACATCCACGCCAAAAAACTTTACTACAACGCTCCCGAGGCGTGGCACCGGCTCATGCAGCGGCTTTCCCAGCTCATCACGAAATACTTGAACTGCCAGATTGCCGCCGGCGCCCAAGCCGTGCAACTTTTCGACAGCTGGGCCGGTTGTCTTACCCCGGGCGATTACGAGCAGTTTGCATTACCGTATACACGGTCGATCATCGCCGGGATTGTCCCCGGCACGCCGGTGATCAATTTCAGCACGGGCACGTCCGGCTTGCTGAAGCATATCCGCGCCGCCGGCGGCGATGTGATCGGCCTCGATTGGCGCGTGAACCTCGACGAGGGCTGGCACACCGTCGGACATGACGTGGCGGTCCAGGGCAATCTCGATCCCGTGGCGCTTTTTGCGTCGCCCAAAGAAATCCGGCGGCGCTGCGCCGGCGTGCTGCGCCGTGCCGCCGGGCGGCCCGGGCACATCTTCAATCTCGGACATGGAGTTCTGCCGGAAACGCCGGTGGATCACGTCGTAGCGATGGTCGAAGCGGTCCATGAGCTCAGCGCCCGGTAGTCTTGATGGCTCTTCCTTACCAAGCTGTCATGTTAATCGCCTTCGGCGGCCCCGCATCCGCCGCGGAGATCCGGCCGTTCCTAGCGCGCGTAACCGAGGGCCTGGCGATCCCGGCGCAGCGCCTTGAGGAGGTTGCGCACCATTACGAAGCTGTCGGCGGCAAGTCGCCACTGAACGAAATTACCGCTCGCCAAGCTCACGCTCTGGAAAAGCTCCTGCAGGAAAAAGCCATGCCCTTACGCGTCTATGTCGGCATGCGTCATACCACGCCTTTTTTTCGCGACACCTTAAAGCAAATGGCCAACGAGAGGGTGCGCCGGGCGCTGGGATTCATATTATCCTCACATCGCAGCGAGGCGAGTTGGGAGCGCTATCAGAAAAACATTGCCGCTGCGCGACTGGAATTAAACGCCGGCGCGCCCGAAATCGACTACTGCCCCGGATGGCACGATCATCCGCTTTTCATCGAGTGCTGGGCCGATCTCGTCCAAGCGAGTCTTGCCGCGATCGCGCCCGCACAGTGTCCGGTCACTCCTCTGATCTTCACCGCGCACAGCATACCGATGGCGATGGCCCAGCGATCGCCGTACGTCGAACAGATCGAGGCCACGGCTCGCCTGATCGCGGCCAAGATCGGCCATGAGCGCTGGTCGATCGCCTACCAGAGCCGCAGCGGCAGACCGGCCGATCCGTGGCTCGAGCCGGACGTGAATTCTGTGATCCGCGATTTTGCATCCGGCAATGTCGCCGATGTCGTGGTGGCGCCGATCGGATTTGTCTGCGACCACGTCGAGGTGCTTTACGATCTCGATATCGAGGCGAGGCAGACAGCGGCTAGCTGCCGGATAAAGCTGCACCGCGCCGCTTGTCCCAACGATCATCCCGCCTTCGTCCGCATGATGGCCGACGTCATATCGAGGAGGATGAGCCATCCTGACCTGCTCGAGATCCGTTAAAAATTTCACCCCCGCCGTGTATTCACCGCAAGCCGACGGTGAGGCTGCATGAGCCGTCGCATTGTGGTGATCGGCGGCGGCATCGCCGGATTGGCCGCCGCTCACCGCCTGGTGGAGTTGAAAAACGACAACTCCTTGGATCTGGAAATTACTCTCCTGGAGGCCTCGAACCGGCTCGGCGGCTGCATCGCGACCGAGCGGCTCGATGACTTCCTGATCGAGGGCGGACCGGATTCCTTTATCAGCGAAAAACCCGCGGCGCTGCGCCTGTGTGAACGGATAGGTTTGGCTTCGCGTTTAGTATCGACGCAAACGGCCTACCAGAAAATTTACCTGGTTCATGAAGGCAAGCTCGTACCGCTTCCCGAAGGCTTCTTCCTGCTGGCGCCGACGCGCCTGGCGCCTTTTCTGCGAACGCCGCTTTTTTCCTGGGCCGGAAAACTGCGCATGGCGGCGGAACTTTTTGTCCCGCGCGGCGACGCCGATCGGGATGAAAGTCTTGGCTCATTCGTCCGCCGCCGTTTCGGCAGCGAAGCTCTGGCGCGCGTTGCCCAGCCGCTCGTGGGCGGCATCTACGCCGCCGATCCCGACGAGCTCAGTCTTGCCGCCACCATGCCGCGCTTCAGGGATATGGAACGAAGCAACCGTAGCGTGACCTGGGCGATGTGGTCCGAACAACGCCGACGTGCGCGTAAGCGCGAACCCGGCAGCGGCGCGCGCTGGAGCTTGTTTGTCACCCTGGCCGGCGGCATGCAGGAACTGGTCGATACGCTGGCCCGGCGATTGCCCCAAGGAAGTGTTCATCTGAACACAGCCGTTATCGGGTTGGCGCGCGACGAACGCACACGGTCCTGGCGCATCGCCACGGCCGATCACACGATTCTCGAGGCCGACGGCGTTGTCCTGGCGACTCCGGCGTTTCGCACGGCCGCGATGCTCACTGCCACCGCGCCAGACGCAGCCGGAGAGCTGGCTCGCATCCCCTACGCTTCGACCGCCACAGTGAACCTGGGTTATAGAAATGAAGACTTCCCACGTCTCCCCGACAGCTTCGGCTTTGTCGTACCAGCCATCGAGCGCCGCAAGATCATTGCCTGCACGTTCAGCAGCCTGAAATACCCCGGCCGCGCCCGGGAGGGAAAAATACTGCTGCGCGCGTTTGTCGGCGGTGGAATGCAGCCCGAGCTGTTCAACGATGACGACGTGACCATGGAGCAGAACGTCAGAGGTGAACTGTCAAGCTTATTGAAAGTCAGCGCAACGCCGCTGCTCGTTCGCATCCGCCGCTATCCGACCTCCATGCCCCAGTACCACGTGGGACACCAGGACCGGATACAGCGCATTGAATCCAGGGTGGAGCGCTTTTCCGCTCTCGCGCTGGCCGGCAGCGCTTATCATGGCGTGGGCATCTCCGACTGTGTTCGCACCGGCGAGGCGGCCGCGGAAAAAATTTTCAAACACGTATCGCCGGTTACTCTTGACGCTCCGGTATAATGCGGACTATCAGTCAACAAGTTTACGTGCAGTTTACTGACAACCGTACAGCCAAGACACTCTCGGAAGGCAGGCCTGGTAGCAGTAAGGCTTCAACGCCGCGCTCGGTGCGCAGGCGGTGTCTTCGAAGGGCGGGAAACTCATGATGATCATCGATGCTCAAGTTCATATCTGGGCGCCTGAAACGCCCGAGAAGCCCTATGCCGCGGGCAATGCGTCCAAACCGCACCGTCCGATACCTCTGGGCCATGAAGAACTTCTAAAAGAGATGGACAGTGCCGGTGTCCAGCGCTGCGTGCTCGTGCCGCCGACATGGGAGGCCGATCGCAACGATACGTCCCTCGCAGCAGCGCGACTCCATCCGGAACGATTCGCCGTCATGGGACGGCTTAAGATCGACGCGCCCAAGAGCCGCGCTCTGGTCCCGACCTGGAAGGACCAACCGCATATGTTGGGAATCAGAATGGTTTTCAATCACGGCCGCTCGCGACAGTGGCTGGTCGACGGCACCGCGGACTGGTTCTGGGATGCCGCCGAGCTTCACGACGTGCCGGTGATGGCCTTCGCGCCTCATGACGTGCCCAAGCTGGGGGCCATCGCCGAGCGTCATCCCGGTCTGCGCATGATCATCGATCACATGGGACTTGGCTCCGCCTTGCGAGGCAAACCGCTGGATCCGGCGGTGGACGAAGTTGTGAAAATGGCGCGCCTGCCCAATGTCGCCGTGAAAGTGTCGGCGTTACCCTGCTATGTGGCCGAGCCTTATCCGTTTACGACACTTCACCCGCTCGTACGGCGGGTGGTCGACTCCTTCGGGCCGCAGCGTTGTTTTTGGGGCACGGATCTGTCCCATCTGCCCTGCCCCTATAAACAAGTCGTGACCCTCTTTACCGAGGAGCTCGACTTTCTCTCCGACACCGACAGAGAATGGATTATGGGCCGCGGCATCGCTGAATGGCTGAAGTGGCCGTGACAGCTTAAAGCTCTTCATCGCGCGGGTCACTCACGGGTATTTCCGGGCCGGGCACGAGCAGATCTCGCGCCGCACCCGCGGCGATCAGCGCCATGAGCATGCGCGCATGCGTCATGCCGTATTGTGCAGTTCAAATCACACGGACCAGTTGGGTGCCTGCGTACTCAAGGCTTGCATCTCACCGACGTGCCCGTAGGTTTATGCGGAATCGGGATAATACTTTCCCTTCGCTCATCGGCCGCACGGCTCGATGATAAACCATAGCTACGCGGACTCCGAAGTCATCCGAGCGTGACGATGTTCCGCCTCCGCCGCGTCCGGCCCTGTCACTTCCCCGGCAAGACAATCGGCCTTAACTGCGCCCGGAGCTCGGGGCTTATTTTGTAAACGTCTGCGATCATCTTATCGATCGTTGCACCATCGATCGCATTGATTTCGAGCTTGCTCTTGTGCGCTTCGCTAAG
>CAYZXN010000229.1:0-54988 GCA_964482425.1 uncultured Syntrophobacteraceae bacterium
TCTTGAAATTATCGACTTCTGCGACTTGCCGGAGATAACGCTCATAATGCTCTTTAGCTTCTTTCTCCTTCAACTCAAGTTTTTCTCTCAGCTGCCCAAAATCTTCCTCAGCTGTTAGAGCCTCGGACTTGGAGCTCCTCGAGGTTTCATTCGAATCCGCCTCTTGGCGATCATTTAGAATCTCACCTTGTTTTTTGTTTTCATCAACCATTTTCTACAGTCTACCTCCAAAGCGGCCAACGCCACGAAAAGGGTAATCATGGCGCGGCGCCTTGTCAAGCTTGAATGTCTATAAAAACTCTGAAATATCGAATACTTGTGAGCAGATGCAAAAAATGTTAGAATCAATCAGTCAGTGTATGTGAATTGAACCCCGATGCGCCCTGTCCAGGTTACTCCTGCAATTGTATTGCGCAGTTGGTCCTTCGGCGAGTCCGACAGGATCGTTTCGTTCTTGACGGAAAGTCATGGGAAACTTACCGGTATCGCAAAAGGAGCCAAGCGTTCTAAGAAGCGCTTCATTAATTCGCTTGAACCCTTTTCTCTCGTCCGTCTTAGATTTCAAGACAACACTTACAAGAGTCTAGCGTTTATTCTCGCTTGCGAATTGGAGAAAAGCTACAAAAACCTCATTTCGAGCCTTGAAAAAATAGCGGTGGCTTCTTATTGCGTTGAGATTACTGACGGACTCCTTCCAGAACGCGAAGAAAACCGGGTAATTTTTGAACATCTGAAAAAGGCTCTTACCCGCTTAGAAATAGGTGAACCTTCGCTAATGTTTCTTATGGGCTTTGAGTTAAAGCTCCTTCACTTGGCGGGCTACCAACCTGTTCTTGATAGTTGCCGGTGCTGTGGTCTGTGTCGACCGCGTTCCTGCGAAGCGCCTTCCTTGCTTCAGTCTCACTGGCACTTCAGCTTATCTGACGGCGGTGTTCTTTGCGAAAACTGCTCCAAGCTGAAAAAGGAGATATTGCCGCTGTCAGATCAAACTCTCGACTTAATGACCGATCTTCAGCAGGAGCAAAGCGTGCCTGCCAACTTAGTGTCATCGACTGCAGTGTTAAAGCAGGCGCGGGCGGTTGTTCTACGTTTCATCCAGTTTCACATGGACAAAGATATCAAGTCTGCGCGATTTCTGCATCAGTTCTATTCCGAGTTTGCGAGTGCATGAACAAACGGCTCACATAAAAGAGGTTAGGTTTGAGACTTATTGATGAGGCAGGCGATGTCAACAACAAGAAAGCACCTCTACTTCTTCGGTAACGGCAAAGCTGAAGGCACCGGCTCAATGCGCGAATTGCTCGGTGGCAAAGGTGCCGGTTTACACGAGATGACCCGCATCGGCGTACCTGTGCCACCCGGCTTTACGATTACCACAGGAGTTTGCACATACTTCTATACTCACGGCAGCCGTTATCCGAAGGATCTTGAGAGCGCTGTGAGGGTTGCGCTTGGCCGTGTCGAGAAGATTCTGGGGAGAGGTTTTGGGGATGCGGATAATCCGTTACTGGTCTCGGTGCGCTCCGGCGCGCGTGAATCGATGCCCGGAATGATGGACACTGTTTTGAACCTTGGGCTTAATGACCGCACGCTCGAAGGTCTTATTCGCAGGACCCGAAATCCTCGGTTTGCATATGATTCTTACCGCCGTTTCGTGCATATGTACTCGGATGTCGTTTTAGGAGTCAAAGCGCAACACGACAAAGAGCTAGATCCATTCGAACAGATTCTGGACCAAACGAAAAAAAATCGTGATTTGAAGCTCGATACGGATCTTACGGAGGACGATTTAAGGAGGCTCGTGACTGCATACAAGAGCGAAGTGAAATCGTGGACCGGTAAGGATTTTCCGGATGATCCGTATGCGCAGCTTTGGGGCGCCATCGGGGCCGTTTTTCACTCGTGGAATAATGACCGCGCGGTCGCCTATCGGGAACTCTACCATATTCCGCATGAATGGGGGACCGCCGTAAACGTCCAGGCTATGGTGTTCGGCAATTTAGGCGAGGACTGCGCCACCGGAGTAGCATTCACTAGAAATCCAGCCACTGGAGAGAGGGAATTCTATGGCGAGTTTTTAGTCAATGCCCAGGGTGAGGATGTTGTTGCAGGCATTCGCACGCCGAGAACAATTGACGAAATGAAGAGCGTCATGCCCGGACCATCTGCTCAGTTGCAGAAAGTTTGCAAGCGTCTCGAGAAACACTACAAGGATATGCAAGATATCGAGTTTACCATTGAAGCAAACAAGCTGTGGATGCTGCAAACTCGAGCTGGCAAGCGTACCGGATTTGCTGCGGTACGTATCGCCGTGGATATGGTAGACGAGGGAATCATCAACAGAAAAGAAGCCTTACTCCGAATTGAGGCGGATCATTTAAACCAGCTTCTCCGTCCCGTATTCGATCCACAGGATAAACAACAAGCGGCCAAAGATGCAAGAATCCTGGTCAAGGGCTTGCCTGCGGGGCCAGGAGCGGCAACCGGGAGAATTGTATTTTACGCTGAGGACGCGGTTGAGTGGAAAAAAAGAGGGGAGCCGATTGTGCTCTGCCGGATCGAGACCAGCCCCGATGATATTCGCGGGATGGAAGCGGCACAAGGAATTTTGACAGCCAGAGGCGGTATGACATCACACGCGGCCTTGGTTGCGCGTCAGATGGGCAAAGTCTGTGTCGCTGGTTGTGAAGCACTGCACATCGACTACGCGCAGCGAAGCATGCGAGTGGATGGAACGATGCTAAAGGAAGGAGATTGGATTTCCCTTGACGGCAGCACAGGCGAGGTAATCATGGGTCAGGTGGAAACTCGTCCATCAGAAGTTCTTCAGGTGCTTTTGGAGAAGACGCTGGCGGCGGCGAAATCCCCGCTATACCGGCAATATGCCAAGTTGATGAAATGGGCCGATGACGTTCGCAAGCTCGGAATAAGGACCAATACGGACCAGCCCGATCAAGCAGAAGTCGCGCGGGCTTTCGGCGCCGAAGGCATCGGTTTATGTCGTACGGAACACATGTTCTTCCAAGGTGACCGCATTCAAGCCGTTCGCGAGATGATACTGGCCGACGATGAGCTGGGAAGGCGTAGAGCTCTCGCAAAGCTTCTGCCCATGCAAAAGGCTGACTTCAAGGCCATACTCGAGATCATGAATGATCTGCCGGTCACAATCAGGACTCTCGATCCTCCGCTGCACGAATTCTTACCGAGCCGGGACGAGGAGATAATTGATCTAGCTCAAGTAATGGGTGTTCCGGTGGAATTACTAGCGGATAAGGTGAAAGTCTTGCAGGAATTCAATCCTATGCTTGGACATCGCGGGTGCCGGTTGGGCATTTCATATCCAGAGATCACGGAGATGCAGGCGCGCGCCATATTTGAGGCGGCTTGCGAACTCCGGCGCGACGGTAAAAGACCGTTTCCCGAAGTAATGATCCCGCTTGTGGGATCGCGGCAAGAATTCGCCGCGCAGCGGAAAATCGTTCAAAGAGTCGCAGAGGAAACGATGAAAGGCTACGGCGTAAAAGTCCGTTTTCATATCGGCACTATGATTGAGTTGCCGCGTGCCTGTCTAGTAGCAGACGAGATTGCAGAAGAGGCGGAATTCTTCTCCTTCGGGACCAACGATCTTACACAAACGTGCTTAGGCCTTTCGCGTGATGATGCCGGCAAATTTTTGCCGACCTATGTGTTGGACGGACTATTGCCTGAGGATCCATTTGTCAGTGTAGATGAAGATGGGGTCGGGGCGTTAATGAGAATTGCTGTGAGCAAGGGGCGAAAGAAAAAGAGAACTCTCGAGATAGGGATCTGCGGTGAGCATGGCGGCGATCCAAAGTCGATTGATTTCTGTCATCGTATTGGTCTGGATTATGTTAGTTGCTCACCCTATCGCATCGCAATTGCGAGGCTGGCGGCAGCCCAGGCTAGCTTGACGGAACGGGTATAGCGTTGCTGGTTTCAAGTTAGTTGTATTCCCATCGAGTCTAGTACCTAATAAGTTTCAATTGACAGGTGGAACTTATATCCCCATAATTTCAAGGGTTTAAACCAGAGTATTCGATGGAACCACGGGTAGCAGAGCTTTTAGTCCGCGGCGGAGTAGTCTCGCGTGATCAGTTGAACCAGGCCCATGAAAAAGGCCGCAACAATGGTTCTACTGTTATGAAGGAACTTGTCCAACTTGGTTTTACTACCGAGGAAGAACTCGCTCAATTTCTCGCCCGTCAGTTCGGCATAGAAAAGATCGACCTCGATCCAGGTCTCATTGATGATACCGTGTTTGCTGTTTTGCCGCCCCAGGTAGTGCAAAAGCATCAGGTCGTGCCTACCAAGCTGATCGGATCAATCCTAACTGTAGCTATGGCAGACCCCACCGACCTCGTTGCCATCAATGAGATCAAATTTATCACTGGCTACGGCGTGAAAGTCGTACTGGCCTCTTCGTCAATTATCAAAAAGGTTTTAGACCATCGTTTTGGCGGCATCAGTTACGACGATGTTTTAAAGAAATTCGGCGATAGCGACATGGAGGTTATTCTCGAACAAGATGACGTGAACCTCCAAGAGCTCCAGCAGGCTACGATGGAAGCGCCGGTGGTGACGCTCGTCAATGCCATCCTAGCCGATGCCGCCAAGCGTAGGGCCAGCGATATCCACATTGAACCTTACGAAAAGCTTTTTCGAGTAAGATTTCGCATAGACGGCGTGCTTCAGGAGATCATGAGCCCGCCGCTCCGCCTGAAGAATCCTTTGGTGTCGCGGCTCAAAGTTATGGCGGGACTTGATATTGCAGAGCGGCGGCTTACCCAGGACGGTCGAATCAAGTTAAAAATGGGGGTCGGCGGCGAGCTGGACATTCGTGTTTCGATCCTGCCGACGTTGTTTGGTGAGAAAGTGGTCATGCGCCTACTCGACAAATCCAACCTACAACTTGATATGGCTAAACTGGGATTCGACGCTCAAACGCTCAAGGACTTTCAAGAAGCGATCCATAAACCTTACGGCATGATCCTAATTACCGGACCTACTGGAAGTGGCAAGTCGACGACTCTTTATTCGGCACTGTCGGAACTCAACAAACCCGACGTCAATATTTCGACGGCTGAGGATCCGGTTGAATATAACCTGGTCGGTATCAATCAAGTACAAGTTAGAGAACAGATAGGACTGAACTTCGCCTCCTGTCTTCGTTCGTTCTTGCGGCAAGACCCGGACATTATCATGGTCGGTGAAATTCGCGATTTGGAAACTGCGCAAATTGCCGTCAAGGCGGCATTGACCGGCCATCTAGTCCTCAGCACGTTGCACACAAACGACGCGCCGTCGACGGTCGACCGTTTGATCAATATGGGAGTGGAGCCATTCTTATTGACCTCTTCAATCAATCTAGTCGCCGCCCAGCGGTTGGTGCGGCGCATTTGTGACAAATGCAAGGAACCGGTGGAAGTTGCTCCAGAGGCATTGGTCAACCTCGGTGTAGATGCTGCCGAGGCTGCCGGCGGCTTCCCAACATTTCGCGGCCATGGCTGTAGTAACTGCAACGGTAGCGGGTATCGGGGTCGTCTCGCCATCTATGAAATATTGGTTATGCACGAGGGACTCAAGGAACTTGTTTTAAAAGCGGCTTCGGCGGCAGAACTCAAAAGAGAAGCTGTGAAGTCGGGCATGAGCACGCTCCGTATGAGCGCGTTGCAAAAGGTTCGTGACGGCCTTACAACCGTTGAGGAAACGCTCCGTGTTACGGATACGGACAAAGGTTTTGGATCGGTTTTTTCATTGGGGTTTTAGTTAGGGTGACCGGCTTCTTTGAGCGTCTGCGGGTCCCCCGTACAATGGTAACAGCTTGATACTGCCCTCAATGTGAGGAGGCAACGAAAATAGGGTCATGCCAATATTTCTGTGGGAAGGCAAAACGGCTCAAGGAAGAGTCATGAAGGGAGACATTGAAGCTGCTAACGTTCAAGCAGTCTTTGCGGCCTTGCGCGAAAGGCGCATTCGACCAATTCCAAACCGGATACGCCAAAAAGGCCAGGGCTTGGACAAAGAAATTAGCATTCCTGGCTTCGGTGACAAGGTAAAGCCTAAAGAAGTATCGTTGTTTACCCGTCAGTTCGCCACAATGATTGATGCCGGCCTGCCGATTGTCCAATGCCTCGACATTCTGAGTGAGCAGTCGGCGAGTAAGCTCCTTCGTAACACTATCCGCACTATCAGACAGGATGTCGAAGGAGGATTGACGTTGGCCGATTCTCTTAGGAAACACCCGAAGGTATTTGATGATCTCTACGTCAATATGGTTCAGGCGGGTGAAGCGGGAGGCGTCCTGAATACAATCCTCAATAGGGTTGCTCTTTTCATCGAAAAGGCGACCAAGCTTAAGAAAAAAGTCAAAGGCGCGATGATTTATCCATGTTCGATTGTGGCGGTCGCAATCATTGTGGTCGCCATCTTGCTCGTCTTTGTTATTCCCGTGTTTGCTGAATTGTTCGGCAGTATGGGAAAGGCACTGCCGGCGCCGACGCAGATCACCATCAATATCAGCAACTGGTTCATTGCTTATTGGTTTTACCTCGCGTTTGGAATAGCGGGAGCCGTCGCGATTATTCGATTTTACTACCAGACTCCTCAAGGAAAAATGAAGATCGATGGGCTACTGTTGCGAACGCCGATCTTTGGCGATCTGCTACGCAAAGTGGCCGTCGCGCGCTTCTCGCAAAACATGTCTATTCTCTTAAGCTCGGGCGTTCCTATACTGGACGGCCTTGCGATTACCGCCAGAACGGCTGGCAACAAAGTGGTTGAGAAGGCTATCATGGATAGCCGCGTCAGCATCAGCCAGGGGAAAACTGTGGCCGAACCGTTGCGGGACAGCAAGATTTTTCCCCCCATGGTTTGTCAGATGGTGGCAGTCGGCGAAAGCACCGGCGGCCTGGACAGCATGCTTAAAAAAGTAGGTGAGTTGTACGAGGAAGAAGTTGACGATGCAGTGGCAAATTTGACCGCGCTCATGGAACCTTTGATTATGGTTGTTTTGGGAGTCATTCTAGGCGGCTTGGTCATCTCCATGTATCTGCCAATCTTTCAAATGGGCTCTCTGGTCTGAGGCAGACTCATAACGTTTTTCGCATTAGGCTGAGAACGCCAACCTTTCACTTTGAACGACGATCATAAAGATTTGACCGAGAAAATCCGATGGCTGCTCCTTTTGCGAGTGGTCATTTTGTCCGCTTTTCTTATGGCGGCGGCGCTCTTTCACTTCTTCCAAGCCGATGGAAGTTGGAGAGTATTTTTCAATCTTTTGGTGCCTCTAGGGGCTGCTTACGCTGTTTCTTTTGGCTCGTTTCTGGTTCTCCCGCGTTTGCGGAACCTCCAACCGTTTGCTCTTGTGCAAGTCGACTTTGATGTCATTTTGATCACGGGAATCATATGGATTACCGGTGATATCGTCAGCCCCTTTTCGTTCCTTTACAACTTGGCCGTGATGAATGCAGCAATCTTGCTTTTCTATCGTGGCGCATTTTTTACCGCAGGATTTTCTAGCCTGTGTTACGCAACCCTCCTTATCTGGTCTATGTACTCCGGTGAGAGGACGAGTTTTCCCGTGCCATGGCAGATGCTCATGCCGGTGCTCCTTAATATCGCCAGTTTTTTCGTGATCGCCGGGTTGAGCGGGTTTTTAGCAAATAAGCTTAGCGAGACCGAAAAACTTCTCAAAGAAAAACAAATCGATTATCAGGAATTGGATGCGCTCAAAGAAGCCCTGTTGCAGGGTGTCGGTAGCGGCATTGCCATCACCGACGGCCACGGACGGATTAATTATTTCAACAACCAGGCGCAAATTCTTACTTCACTGACTGAATCAACTGTCAAGGGAAAACAACTCGATAAAGTTTTCCCGGGTCTCACATGGAGGTTCGATCAACCACAGCATAGACCGACGATTGTTGCCGAGGAAATTGGATTTCTCGGCCCCAATGGGGACCAGAAACACCTTCGGCTTACTTTAGCTTCACTGAGCAACACCAATGAAGAGTTCATGGGGTACGTTTCTATTTTCGAGGACATTACAAGGCAAAAACAATTTGAAGCGGCAGTGCGGTTAGAAGAGGAATTTCGGCGGGCGCGAGAGATCGACCTGCAACAACATTCCGGGGAGCGGTTTCAGGAGGATTTTCTTTTCGAAGGGGTCATTTGCAAAGGTGGTAGCATTGAGAAAATTTACCGGCTGATCCAAAAGGTCGCCGTTACCGGAACTAACGTCTTGATTATGGGCGAAAGCGGCACGGGCAAGGAATTGGTAGCGCGGGCGATCCATTTAAATGGACCGAGAAAGGCAAGACCGTTTATCGCGGTAAATTGTGGAGCAATCCCGGAAGCTCTCATGGAAAGCGAGCTTTTCGGCCATGTGCGGGGCGCTTTTACCGGCGCGATTGCAGATCACGTGGGTCTCTTTAAGCAGGCGGATCAAGGCACGATTTTTTTGGATGAGGTGGGTGAGTTGCCGTTTCAGTTGCAAGTTAAACTGTTGAGGGTTTTGCAGGAAAAGACTTTTACGCCGGTCGGAGGCAATAAACCCAGTAAAGTCGATGTCAGAGTTATCTCAGCGACTAACCGTAATCTACGCAGTGAGATGGAAGAAGGACGTTTTCGTGAAGACCTTTACTATCGGTTAAACGTCGTACAAATGACGTTGCCGCCTTTGCGGAATAGAAGAGAAGACATTCCTGTTCTTGCCCATTACTTCATGCTCAAATATGCTACTTTACATGACAAGAAGGTAGAAGAACTCTCCAGCAGCGCGATGATGCACTTAATGAGCTATGTCTATCCGGGGAACGTCAGAGAGTTGGAAAATATAATCGATCATGCCGTAACTCTAACCAACAAAAACATTTTGTCCGATGACGACTTACCATCATATATGAAGGCTGTTGCAATAAGGGAAGAATCCGACAGTTTCGAGAAAACTGTTCCCGGCGGGGCTGACCTGTTTTTCGAAAGAGGTTTGTCGTTGGATGATGAGTTGGAAACTCATGAGAAGTGTATTCTTCTCGGGGCGCTTAAGAGGGCCAACGGAGTCCAGAAACGAGCGGCGGAGCTCCTTGGGATTAACTATAGATCGCTCCGCCATCGGTTGGGGAAATACGGAATGCTTGGATTGCAGAGCCAATCTTCATCTGCTGAAATTGTGGAACAGGAGTAACAAAATTTGTCATAGCGCCACTATCGAGATTACGTTATTTGGAAAACCCCACCCGGTATATATAGAATTTTAATGTCGGATTTGTATGTATATGTATTAGATACCGGGCTTTGACCTCATACCTAGCCTATCATCTAGTCGACTTCCTCATTCTGTCTTCTCTGGCGCAGCTTTTGCTAACGGCTACTGCGACGTTTGAACGTTACTGCAAGACATGGGAGGCAAAACGGTATCAGAATTTAGGTCAAGTGATGACGAGTGTTCATTGAGGTTAACGGGTTCTCTAAACAACAAAAGGAGCAAAGCACTTAAATGAAGCAACTACGTTTACAGAGTCAATCGGGTTTTACACTTATCGAGCTTCTGGTAGTCGTGGCCATAATCGGCATCTTGGCCGCCATTGCGATTCCGCAATTTTCAGCCTACCGAAAGCGCGGGTATGAAGCGCAGGTCAAATCAGACTTGAGAAACGCGGCTACTGCTCAGGAAGCCTATTTCGCCGCTCAGCAACCGTCTACGTATAAAAGTGGTAGCATCACCGGCACGTCAGACCTTCCAGGATTTAACAAGAGCGCCGATGTTACCTTAAGCGCCACTATCGGTAGCGATACTTTCTTGCTAACCGCAACCCACGGGAACTGTGCGAGTGTAACTTGGACTTATAGCAGCTCTACGGGTGCAATCGTGGGGCCGAGTTGCCCATAACCTTTGTACGTTTCTTCTGTACAAAAAAAGGGGTGGTCTTTCTGACACCCCTTTTTCCATGTTTGCTCAAATTGCTTTCCTAGCCTCTAGTTACCTTGCCCGGTCTAGTAGTCGCATTCCCATCTTGAGAACGGCTCATGCGTTGCAACGAAACTTGGCCGAATGTCGCGCGCGAGCGACTATCACTCATCGCTACGATTTTGCTAACCCTTTGGTTTTGCCAGGACCTCTTGATTAACGACTCTGTGCCATTTTTCCGAGACCTAAGCACATACTTCTATCCGCTGCGGTTCACTCTGTTTGACAGTTTTAGAGCTGGACAACTTCCGCTCTGGAACCGTCACATGGCAATGGGATTTCCAGTTTTAGCCGATTTCCAGTCGGCCGCGTTCTATCCACCCCATTTGCTATTTTTTGTCATGCCGTTCTTTACCGCCGTCCGCTTTATCTTTGTTCTTCATTTTCTCATTGCAGCGGTCGGAGCCTACCAGCTGTTACGGCACTGGAGTCATCCACGCTATCTAGCGATACTCGGGGCTTTACTATTTACCTTGGGGGGAACGATTGTTTCGCTGACCAACCTGCTCAATCATTTTCAAACAGCGGTATGGCTACCTTGGGTGATTCTCGCATGGGAGAACGCAATTCGGTCGGTTTCATGGAAAACCTTTATATTGTTTGTGCTAAGTCTATGTTTTCAATTGTTGGCAGGTTCACCTGAAGTGTTTGCTTTGAGCATGATACTCGTTATTGCCGACGGGCTCCGATTGAGAGAAGGAGACCCGCAAGTCTCTATTGATAGAGTTATCTCGATTTTTGTTGTTGCCGCTGTTAGTACAGTCGCGCTTACAATGGTTCAAATTCTTCCTACGGCTGAGCTGTTTCTCGAGTCGCGTCGTAATCAACCTATTCCTGCTACGGAAGCGTTGCGGTGGTCCCTGCCGCCGCGGAATCTTCTAAATCTTTTCTTCCTCGACAAAGAGGTCGATCTAACAACCTCACTGGGGATACGCTTGTTTTTCGCCAAAGAACCATCTTTTTTGGTGAGCTATTATCTTGGAGCCGTTTCACTCGTTGGGATTTGTTTATGGTTGTGCTCCGGATCGTTACGCGCAAAGTGTGGCTTACTCCTCCTTATAGGATTGTCTTTGATGATGGCTCTTGGGCAGTACACACCTGTGTATCCGTTGATTTTACACTATTACCCGATGTTGGGAAGTGTTAGGTTCCCCGAAAAAGTTTTCTACCTCACGTTCTGTTTGCTTATTTATGTCGCGGTCAAGGGAATCGCCGCGTTCATGGAGCAGGATGAGCCACGTTCCAGAAAAGCTATTGTCGCTATCGTTTTAATGAGCGTTGTATGGATCAGCACATATCTATACGTTCGATGGGATCCTACATTCGTTCTGCGGCTCCTTTTAGGCAATGCAGAGGTGAATCCGGCGTCTTCTCAAATGGTAAAGACGCTCGCCGGTATTGTGTCCAATCTGGAGAGGCAGGTCATACTGTTTTTGGCATTCTCCTCGATGTTTGTTTTGGTGAAGTACCACAAAATCAGGCATTCTCTTTTCGCCTGCTTAGTAGTTTCTACTACATTCGTCGATCTTACTTGGGCACATCGTGATTTCTTGTTCGCTATTAAACCAGATTTTGTGTTGTCGCAGTCCCGTATCTTAGTGAAGTCCAATCACGAAGTACATCGCATCTTCTATTATCCCGTGCGGCAAAATTTACACCCTAGCTTTTGGGCGATTCCGGGGCAGCCGGAGTTCAAAGATGTGGCCGCACTGTTTTCGTACAACCTCATGCCCAACCACGGCCTATTTCAGGGATTCGATTACTTCCAGGAAATAGATGCGTTGGCGAGACGCCCTTACACAGAGTTTCTTGGGGTTGCAAATCAGCTTCATCCCGCGGCACAGATTAAGCTCCTCCGTACTTTCAACGTAGGTCATGTTATGTCGTTTTGGCCGTTAGAGGTGGATGGTCTATCCCTGATCGATCGCGTTCCTCAGTATTATTCCTGGCTTTACAAGATTGATCGGCCGGTGCCCCGTCTTTATTTCGTGAATAAGAGTAGTCACGAAAATGATCCAGAGAAAATCTTGCGTCGGCTCGCGTCTAGGGAGTTCGATCCCGTGCAAGAGGTTATTCTAAACCGTGATCCGGGAATTACATCGGATGGTGAACTGGTGGCAACGGGGGAGATCGTTCGCTATGACCATCAATCAGTAACGATTCGCGCCGCTTTAAACAATTCCGGAGTTCTTGTGCTTGCCGATTCATTTTACCCGGGTTGGAAAGCATACGTGGACGGTAAAGAAACGGCGATCCTAAAAGCGAATCATTTTTTCCGTGCCCTGAGTCTATCACCAGGGCAGCACGTGGTAGAGTTCAAATATGAACCGCTATCTTTCAGGATTGGTCTGATTGTGTCGCTCATGACAGCCTTGTGTATCCTGCTGGCCTCAGTGTTTCTGTTCTTGAGAAATCGCTAAGCTAACTCTCGCAAGTACTTTTTAGGTGACCAAATCGTGGAGCCTCTTAAGAGCTAATGAATGTGGCCAGCAGAAGTAGTGTTCGAGCACAAATGCCCGTTATCGTGGTGGGATTATTCTTGCTTTTCTTTTTTCTGGTATCGCTTACGGCTGCTTTGAAGAAATCACCGACCTTCGACGAGTCAGTTCATCTATATGCGGGTTATTCTTATCTTAAATGGGGGGATTATCGGGTAAACCCCGAACACCCACCTTTGGCGAAATTACTTGCAGCTGTGCCACTCATGACACTAAACCTGGAGACACGAAGCGTAAGTCCGACAGCTCGAGATTTAGTGCAGCAGAATACGTTCTATGGATGGGGTCTTGCCAATCGATTCATATATGTGGACAACGATGCGGAAACACTTTTCTTCTACTCCAGGTTGGTGATGATCGCACTTGCGCTTACCTTAGGGCTATCGGTGTTTTTCTGGACCCGCGAGCTCTATGGCTTTGAAGCGGCGATTATCGCTTTGTTTCTGTATTGCTTCGATCCCAATATTCTTGCTCATTCGTCGATAGTTCAGACGGATATTCCATTTGCCGTATTCTTTTTCACTTCGACGTATTTTTTTTGGCGCTCACTTAACGAGCTCACCTGGTTCAATTTGATGATGATGGCTCTGTTATTCGCTCTGGCAACAATTACGAAATTCTCTTTTTTGGCAATCTTGCCAATTTGGATCGTTCTCGGTGGTGTCAAAGTTGTGACGTCTGAGTCTTTCAGATCTCGCATCACGTCCCCTTCAATCATTGCGGGACACGGGAAAAAGTGTGTGCTGCTGAGCAGTGTCCTACTATGTGCCATGGTTACAGCTTATCTTACCATCTGGACGGTTTACCAGTTTAGGTTCGATGCGGTAGCATTGCAGCGCGGACAGTTGCCGATAGATGACCTGAGTGCGAGCGGTGCCTGGACGCAACTGCTGCTTCGTCTCAGTCTTGATTTTTTTATCTTACCCGAAGCCTTGGTTTCTGGCCTCTCCGCCGCGTACACATCGATCGAACGAGCGGCTTATTTACTCGGAGAGATTTCGAATAACGGCTTCTTGGCATATTTTCCAATCGCATTTCTGGTGAAAACTCCGCTTCCTGTAGTACTCCTGGTGCTTTCAGCGGCCGCATGGACGCTCTCGGGGCGAAACACCAGGGATGCGTATTTTTTACTGATACCTGCAGTCGTGTTTTTCTTATTGGCCGTCTTATCCCGCATGAATATCGGGTTACGACACATTTTACCGATTTATCCGTTTCTATTTGTCTGGTTAGGCGGAGTAGCGGGAAGCATGTGGAGATCTGGACGTCGCCTGGGGAAATGCTTCCCTGTATTTTGTTTAATTTGGTTGGCAGCAGGAACCGCGGCGACTTATCCCAATTACCTGGCCTTCTTCAACGAGTTTGCAACTGCTCCAAAAAAAGCGATTGAGTTTCTGGTCGATTCAAATTTGGATTGGGGCCAAGATTTGAAAGAGCTCAAAAAATGGATGAACGCCAACAGCATAGGAACCATTCAATTAGCCTATTTCGGCACCGCGGAGCCTTCCTATTACGGTATCGATGCCGTCTATTTGCCTGGTACCACCTTGCCGTCGGGGCCGACGCTATCAAGTCTAAGTCCGAAAACAGGCTATGTTGCCATAAGCGCCACGCACCTAGTAGGACTTTATCTCGATGACCGCGACACCTACAGTGAGTTTCGCAATCTGGAGCCAGTGACGATAATTGGAAATTCGATTTGGGTTTATAGGTTAAAGTACTAGAATGGCCGTCAACTAACTAAACCAAACAAGTTTGCTTCGTAGGCTGAAAGGTTACCGCTATGAAATATTCGCTTGTACTAATCGTTTGGGTAGTCTTCGGATGCTATGCTTTCATACCCTCTGTTTTTCCGCAGGGATTCGGTGAGTACGGTGGAGCAGTCGGTGGTGCGCAGAGGCAGGGAAGCGCGAGTTCGAAGGGTTATGGTAGCGCTAAGCCACAGAGTAAGCGAAAGGTCGGTTCACAAGGTGTGGGAGATCTAGGGGTTCAACCGCTACGGAATCAACTCGTGGTGATCTCCAATGGCGCCTCACTTTATCCACGCCAAGACGATGAGGCAGTGAAAATCGAGGAGCTATCGAAAGATGCCATTCTTACTCCCATGGTTCAGTCCACCAGCGGCGCTACGGAATGGTTCATGGTTAAGACCACAAAAGGCACCATCGGTTGGGTGAAAGCCGTAGATGTGAGAGAACAGCCGACTAAAAAATAACTGCCTGATTTGCTCGGCAGCTCCCGAGCTGTTGAGCATCTCACGCCAACGGCGCGTATTATTGGATCCAATGCATATACACTCGAGCTCTATGTCACTCTCAGGCGTCTCAGCACGGAATCGTTACCGATAACGTGGTATTCCATATAGTCGATCAGGCGTCGGGCGGTGCTAAAATAGCTCTCCACTCTCCGGGGGTTAGGATCGACGTCTGTGTACTTGCGCGCGTCCATATCCGCAGATCGATATGCCTCAACCTCCTGAACCAGGCACTTTAGGGCTGGAGGTAGGACATCCCAGACGCCCGTATTCTGACAGATCACAACGAGTTTGTTGTGGTCATATTTCGCTGGAATACTGCCGTGATTCTCTATCAATGCTGCCTTGATTGCCTTTTCAACGGCCTCGGCCAACTGATCAAACTCGGCGCTCTCGCCGAGTTGAACCTCGGCTGCTTGTTCGGGAGATAACTTTATTCTATCCCGAGCTTCCTGTAGCCAGACATCACCGTACAATCCCATTGTTGCCTCCTGAACAGCTTTAATTCAGGGTCACTATCATAGAGGCTGCTCGCTTTTTTGGCAATATCAGCTGGTTAATGTCTCTTGGGGATCCCAGGAGACATAGTTTCACGCCGTACTATGCTGCCGATCGGTTCCTGGCAGCTTCCATCAACGGTCGATATTTGGCGTTCAGCTTCATCCAATGCTCGGCACGTCTCCTCGCCTTGGCGAGTTCCGCTTCGGGAAAAGTGACGAATGGAATTCGCGTTGGACCGACTTTACAGTAGTCCGCGAACTCAGCAGGGCGTTTATTACCTGCCCCAGGAACGGGTCTGCCCCCGCTTCCATCGCCGACGAGATCATCTATGACCTCGATGGCTTTGTGATCTTCACCTCGTTTAAGCAAATCGTACAGGTAGAGAACGGCCCATGGGCCCATCCAGACTTCCGTGGACCAGCAACCGGCTGCGCCCATCTTGTAGTACGGATAGAGCTGAGTCTGATTTACGAACACGCTGATCTTGCCCTTGAGGATCTTTTGTAAATTCATGAACGCCTGCGTGGTCCTGTGACTGTCTTTCATTCCGACAATGTTGGGTTTTTTGACGAGTTCCTTAAAAGCCGACACCGGAATGGTTAATTTATGGTTCTCCGGGTTGTGATAAATCAGAATGCTTAGATTTGGGAAAAGGTCCGCGATGTCGTGGTAGAATTTGATCGCATCTTGGACATGAAGAGTTTCATAGTACGGCACGCCCAGCAGGACGCCGTCAGCGCCAAGGTCTTTTACAAAATTCATTTTTTGCACCACTTCGCGCGGGTTAGGACTGGTGCAGCCGATAAAAAGCGGTACCCTTTTCCTCACTGCTTCAACGGTGGCCAAGGCGAGAACTTTAAACTCCTCGAAAAGCAAATTGTAACATTCTCCGTAGGTTCCCGTCGTCGCGATGTTGTTGATGCCGTCCTGAATTATCTTGTCTACGCCGTCCTTTAAATTGTCTACAGCAATTGTGTGGGTTGCACGGATATTCACGGCATCAGCTGTGGCAAAAGCCGGCATCATTGCCAGGACACCATTGAGTTCGTTGGCAGTTATCATCGAATACCTCCATGTTAAGTTTTAACCAGCGTTCGGCACCTATACCTAGTGGACTACTTCGGTGTTAGCAATTCCACCAGGAGGTTGTCAAACACAGAGTGATAAACGGCTTGGTAAACCGTTTTGAAGAGATTGGGCAATGCATAAGAGCCCTAGGCGATTCAGCGATCCTGCCCGGAAATTAGCTTCTCCCAAAACCCATCATTGATCAGTACTTTGGTGATGAACGCTTCCTGGTCTTCGGCCACTGAGATTGTCTTGGGCCGGATCGGGAAAGTTAAAGTAAATGTGACACCTTGACCCTGTTGATTCTGAACACGTATTCTTCCACCAAAATGATAAACAATGAAATAACAAGCCATTAAATTTATGCCGAATTCCTGAAAGTTATCTAGTCGCGTGAAGAAAGGATCGAAGATCGAGCAAAGGGCCTCTCTTGGCAGCCCCGGACCATCGTCTCTGATCTCGACGTCTAACTCTTCATCCTCCTCTAAACCCCGCGATGCGCTTAGAAATACATGGCTGCCCGCTGGCAAGCTGGTGATCTCATCTTTCAGCAACAAATCGAACACACGCTGAAACTGTCCCTGCTCCATCCATAAGGTCGGAAGCCCGTCGGGTATTCGATTAACTAGCGTAATGCCATGCTGCCTTGATGCTTCCTGTAATGCCTGTACGCTACTTCCGATTGCTTGAGCCGGATCTATCCGGTCTAGATTAGCCGAAGCGCTTTTCTCCGTTGCCCTCACCAAGTCGGTCAAAAGCTCAGTAATGCGCCGAATTTGGAGTTGAGCTTGCTCATAGAAGTCTTTCCAGAAGTTCGGATCTCGGATTTGATGCGCAGTTATCTTCTCTTCTAGCAGTTTCTCGGGGGCTAGGTCGATAAATGTTCGAACGGCGACTAGAGAGTTGCGGAGGTAATGACCGAGTCGTGCGGCCAGGATCCCCAAACTGAGTACTCGGTCGGTAATCATCATTCTCTGCACTACTGAGAGCTTTTCTTTCAAAAGGAGGTCACGTTCGCGCTGAACCAAAAAGAACTCCACGGCGCGTCTCAGAGTCACTTCTAGTTGGGGTATATCCCAGGGCTTGGTCACATATTTATAAATGGCGCCCGAGTTCACGGCTTCAATTGCGACATTCAAATCGGAGTACGCGGTGGTCAAAATCCGAATCGCTTGAGGATGGAGCTGCCGGGCACGTTCCAGAAACTGCACTCCTTTTTCGCCCGGCATTCTCTGATCGGTGAGAATCAAACCGATTCGGTCTCGATGCTGCTCCAGGAGCCGGTAACCTTCCGCGGCACTGGCAGCGATTAAGATCGGGAACTCGTTCTCGAAAGCGCGTGTAAAGTATTTGAGCGCCAGTTCCTCATCGTCGACATACAGGACGGTGCACTTGTGATATTCGTAGGACATTTCCATAATCTCTCCTCAAGAAACGCTGAGGCATTTCGGCGGCTGTGGAAAGTGTAGAGTAAACTCGGAGTACACACCCGCGTCGCTCCGAACCTCGATGCTTCCTCCGTGCTGCTGCATGATACGGTAACAGATGCTGAGCCCTAGCCCCATACCCTCTCCGACGTCTTTACTGGTAAAAAACGGATCGAAAACTTTCGCTAGATTTTCGGAAGGAATTCCCTCGCCATTGTCGCGGATTATTATGAGGCTCTCCCCGGCCTTTTCCAGACCTCGGATCCAGATGGTCGGCGCGGCATCTGACCCAGGTTTTCTCGCGACTGCATAAAGCGCGTTTTGCAACAAGTTCACCAAAATTTGGGTGACTTGGTTGCGATTGGCGTAGATGGTTTGATTACTTGGTATTTGCTTCTCGATTTTGACGTGCTTCTGCTGTTCATGGCTGACGAGACGGAAGGCTGCGACGACCACTTCGGCAACCGGCACCTGTTCAAGCTGCGTTACATCCGGATGCGTGAACGCGCGAAGATCGGATACAATTCTATCAACCCTACTGATTCCGTCGTGCACATCCTGGAGAATCTCAAAAGGGTCATCTTTCTCATCTGCCTTTGGGGATTCGAGCATTTTCCGTAGCACGTAGAGCCCTGTTTTTGCGTAGTTGAGGGGATTGTTAATCTCATGGATAATCCCTGCGCTCATCCGACCTAGAGAGGCAAGCTTTTCCGAGTGAATTAATTGCATCTCGGTCTCTTTCAGCTGTTCAATTGTGGCCTCAAGTATTTGGTTCTGACGCGCCAGTTGCTGCTGCATGTGAAACGTATCGGCAAGATTTTTCAAACGCACCCGCAGCTCGGTGGTTGAGAAAGGTTTAGTAATGAAATCATTCGCGCCAGCCGATAATGCGTCGAGCTTGCTCTCTTCGTCGGCCCGGGCGGTCAGCATAAGAATAGGAATCGAACGAGTATACGTTCGTTGCCGGAGATCGCGGCAAACTTGAATGCCGCTCTTGTGAGGCATCATCATGTCACACACGATCACATCCGGCAAAAATTGACATGCCTTCTCAACGGCTTGTTGACCGTCGACAGCCTCAATCACCTGAAAGCTGAGGCTCAGCTGGGACTTGAGGTACTTGAGCATATCCGGTTCGTCGTCGGCGATAAGAACCCTGGCTTGATTGGTTCGGATCGACGACTCCACAGGTTTCAGAGTTTCTCTTAACGGCACTATCGACGGATGAAGCTCGGCTGCTCGATTGAGGTTCTCAACTGTGCCGGTCTCGCCCTTGACCTGAGTGAAGCCTGGTGGGTTGCCGCGCGCCGGCTTGTCGAGTGCGAGCCGGCTAAAAGCTTGATCCTCTAGCTCCCGATACGGTAACCAAACCTGAAATTGAGTTCCAATTCCGATTTGACTGGCGACCGCAACCTTTCCGCCCTGAATTTCTACAAGTTCCTTTACCAAGGCCAGCCCGATGCCGACGCCTTGATTTTTGTCCTGAGATGACGATTCCGCTTGCCAGAAGCGATCGAAAATAAAAGGAAGTTGTTCCTGAGAAATACCGTTACCTGTATCGGAAATCTCCAGCAGCAATTGGCCCTTCTCGCGGCCGGCGGTCACGCGAACCTTTCCGCCCGCCGGCGTAAATTTGAGGGCGTTAAACAAAAGATTCAATACAACTCGCTCTAGTTTGTCCCCGTCGATGATGACCGTGTCAATATTCCGATCACATGTCACATCCAATCGAATCGCCCGGTCCTCCGCCATTTTCGTCACTGCGTTGGCAATGCCCTGCAACAGGCGATTGACATTAACAGGCTCTGGATTGACTTCCATTTTGCCCGATTCCAGCCTGACAAGATCGAGCAAATCATTGATGAGCTTCAAGAGTCGCAGACCGTTGCTCTGCATGATGAGAAGCAGTTGCCGGATGTCGCATTCAAAGGCGGAGCTACGCTCGTGAATTAGGTTTTGCAGCGGGGTCAAAAGCAAAGTGAGCGGCGTCCGCAATTCATGGCTGATGTTGGCGAAAAAGCGGCTTTTGATGCGGTCCAGCTCCACCAATTTCTGGTTGGTCTCTTCCAGAGCACATCGACTTTGCCCTAATTCGAAACGAAGCACGAACTCGCGGAAATGAAGCTGATTATAAAGGTAGTTGCCAGTGACGACGATGATGCCTGTAAGAACTAGGAAATAAATGTTGTTGAAGAAGATGCCCTGCTCCTGCGCGATCGGCCACGGCGCACAAGCCAGGAAATAGAAGAGGTAAATTACGGCCAGCGCCAACAGAGACTCACCCGTTGTCCAATGCACGATCGCATTGACCGCCAGCAGTACAAGAATCAGGCCCGCGTAATAGGGTGACTCAGGTCCCTCAGTGACGATAATCATCCAAGAAATGAAGAAAGCCGGAAGGATCGCTATGGGGATTCCAAGCCAACGGTAGTGGTGCTGCCCAAACGAAGTCTGGTGCAAAGCCCACCAGGCTCCCGCTAGTACTGAACATAACAGGCGCAGTTGAAAAAATTCCAGGACGCGCTCGGGATATACGAATAGATCCAGAAAAATCCCGGCCGGCATTAGGACCATCACGAGGGCGCACGCTACTTTGCCGCTTCGTATGCGCTCCTGGCGTTCACTCTCGACAAACGCCTGCTCAAACTCCTTTTCTTCCCAACGTGATCTGTCAACTGTCATGAGGTTTGCGAACCTCGACAAAAATATTGATGCCAGTCTCATCGGCCTTCAAGCGGATGCTTTCTGCAGGAGCTTTCTCTGGCATGAGAGTTTGTAATCGTACAAAATTTCGATACACGAGATGCCATTCGAGCAGGTATTCCATACCCTTTCGGGAGGGATTAGCCTCTTCTACGTTGGTGGCTACAAAAAGGCCTCCTGGTTCAAGCATCTCATAGAAAATGTTCATCAGATGTTTGCAGATGCGGTCTGAAAGATAGTCAAAAATCCCGGCGCAATACACCATGTCATACGACCGGGCCGACGAATGACTATCCTTGAGAACCTGATGGACGGATTTCTTAACTAATTGGATACTAGTTTTTCGATCGTATTCTAACTTGAGCTCGTTCAGAACCCTGCCGGTGTGCTGAATCGTTTCTTCATTGAAGTCGAGCAAAACGAAGCTCGCATTATTGCATAAATTATCGCGAACGAGGAAATTCTGCACCTCTTTGGCCGGTCCGCATCCCAAATTGAAAATCCTCGCCAACTTTCTGTTCAGCACCGCGCGGCGAGTTTCTGTAGTTAGAAGATCGGTCAAGTAGCCGATGCGGTTTCGATGTGCACCGGCCGGCGCCTGACTCAAGAACCAGGCGTTGATGATCTTAGAGAACAATGAACTCCCTTCCAGCGGATCCCTAACGATCATGTTTACCATCTCATAATCGCCAGCATAGCCTAGCGGCTTGTGGTAAGTTCGGTAAGCGAATGGAGAACAGAGTAGATGAGGATGAAGCTGGCGTTTAGCGTAGTTGCGGTGACTGGGCAAGAGCGTGTCCGGGATGCTGGCAGCAGTTTCTTCAAACTTGGCAAACAAGGAATCGATCGAAGGAAGAAGAGTTGGAGCCAGTTCATCGATAACCGCAAGCTCGGTTTTGACCCGATCGGCGGACGGTAAGGAGCGAATACCCAGTTCTACATGCTCAAGCCAGCGCTTGAGCTCCGCGAAATAGTTCTGCATATCGGCTACGATGACTTTATACCGAGGCTCGATGCTTTGGATTCTTTCCCATTGGCTGAGAAAACTAACAAAATCCTGCCGCAATCTCTTTGGCTGAGAAACTAGGGCGAAAAGATCGACATCGAGCCAAGCTTCTTCCAGGCTTGCCTCGCACACCAGCATAATTCCCGTATTCACAAGATTGCTCACCGTCGCGCGCCCGGAATAGATCAGCTGTTCATTGACGATAATCTTGAATGTCGTCAAGACTTCGGAGAGTTGGAGAATGCTATATGGGTTATAAACCTCGAAGACAACCACATCTCGCGTCATACGAAGCGGTGTAGCTCGAATGGTGTAGCCTTGGCTGGTTGAACACAGAATGATCGTGTCGCTTTCGGCGGTGTTCGGGCCGAGCGGTTTGTCATTACGCTTCATATAGAGAGCGGGTCGTTTCCGAGATCTTTTATTTCCCAATAGAGGGTTCGTCAATAGATAATGTGATTCTCCACGCTAAACAGAGCTCGGGACGAGCTATGCACTTCTATGCGGTTGGACCCTCGGGTTTGCTGCCGTCTCAATGTTGGTTCGGCAACAGTTCTAGCTAAAGCAGCATATTCGAGCCCAGACTGGACGGTCTGAAAGCTTTAGGACTGTAACCGATTTTACGACGGCTGGCGGGTAAGTTTCTGCGAAAGTTTTGGAGCCACCCGCCGGAGTCGAACCGGCGACCTACTGATTACGAATCAGTTGCTCTACCAACTGAGCTAGGGTGGCTCACAGCGGCCTAACAAAATGAATTAGAGCAGCAATCAAGAATGCCCCAATATAAGCGGCAATAAGGTCTAATAAAATTCTAAATTCGGGTAATCGGTCCAAGTATTCCTGAAAACCAAGAAAAAGTAACACGAACTGGCTCAAGAATAAACCGAGTGTGCCTACGAAGAGCCACAGGATCACACCCGACCGCCACTCGTAAGAAGCGGTTTTGCTTCCGGCAAATCCCGCGACAAGTGCAAAACCCAATGTGATTAAAGGGCTTCCGCCGAGATACTCAAAAACTTGCTGTGCTATTTCTTTCATTGCCACGCGCTCAAGAGTTTGATTGTCGCGGACCTAGGCGCCGTCGCGCTCATTATTGCCGAAATTAGGGCAACTCCAAAAGCACCCGCACGCTTCACCTCGCCGATGTTCTCCGGTGTAATCCCTCCTATAGCATAAACGGGTAGTGGACTTTTCGCTACTATTTCTTCGAGAGCCTTCAATCCCTGAGGAGATCCATACAGGGCTTTGGACGGTGTGAAATAAACCGGACCGAATAAGACAAAATCAGCGCCGCTTTTTTCCGCAAGCAAAGCTTCTCTCAAAGAGTGGGTCGACACTCCGATCATCTTGTGGCTGCCGAGAAGCCGTCGAGCCGTTTCTATGTCCACTGACGCGTTACCTAGCTGTACTCCCGCCGCATCGACAGCAAGCGCGATATCGATCCGGTCGTTGATAAACAAGCTCGAGCCATAGGTTTGACATAACCTGCTCATTTTTTCCGCCACTTGAAATAGATCTTTGCCCCCTAGATCCTTTTCCCTTAGCTGAATGGCTTTGACACCGGCGTCAAGAGCTTGTTCCGAGATCCACAGCAAGTCGCGGCCTCGAGTTTGGGTTCGGCCGGTGACCAGATAGAGATGGAAAGCCGGGGTGGGCACTTGTCGTGCGCTTACGCTAAAATTCCTTCAAGGGGGCTTGAAGCTGTTGCATAGAGCTTTTTTCCGATACGGCCGGCGAGAAACGCTTTTCGTCCCGCCTCCACGCCAAGTCGCATCGCTTCGGCCATGAGAATCGGATCCCTGGCGCCGGCGATGGCTGTGTTCATCAAAACGCCGTGGCAGCCCATTTCCATTGCAATGGCCGCGTCGGAAGCCGTTCCTACGCCTGCATCAACAATCACCGGAACCCTTACTTTCTCAAGAATGATCCGAATGTTGTATGGATTACGGATACCGAGTCCCGATCCGATAGGCGCCGCCAGCGGCATAACCGCCGCGCAGCCGATATCCTCGAGCTTTTTAGCTGTAATCGGATCGTCGGTTATGTACGGAAGAACGACAAAACCTTCCTTGACCAGGATCCTGGCAGCTTCGAGAGTCGCTGGTATGTCGGGAAACAGCGTCGTATCATCGCCAATCACTTCAAGCTTTACCATTTTCCCGACGCCGGCCTCCCGCGCCAACCGGCAAGTTCGCACTGCCTCATCGGTGGTGTAACAGCCTGCAGTGTTAGGTAGGATCGTGTACCTTTCGGGATCCAAATAGTCCAGCAGGTTTTCTTTGTCCGGATCTGTGATATTCACACGCCGGACAGCGACGGTGACAATTTCCGCTCCGGAGACCTCTATAGCTTTCCTGGTTTCCTTGAAATCCCTGTACTTTCCCGTCCCGACGATAAGCCGCGAGCGAAAGGTTTTATCAGCTAGTTTAAATTCGTCCTGCATACTATCCTCCACCGACAAAATGCACGATTTCGACTCGATCGCTTTCACTTAGAAACGTCGAGCCATAAGCCTCCCGAGCCACAATTTCGCGGTTTAGTTCTACCACCACCCGACCGGGACGAATCTGGAGGACTTCCAATAGCCCCGCCAGAGTAACTCCTTCTGAGACTTGTTTCTCTTCGCCGTTAAGATGAATCTTCATAAAAAAAACCGTATTCACTGTCACCACGCTCGGGTGACCAGGGAATACGGTCTCAAGTTTGCCCCGCTCTTGCTATCGCAATATCGAGTACGGAGCCGTGACTCTCACGCTTCCCTACGCCGGCGCGAACCGGATCAGGTTCAAAGGGTTACCTGCCGATCGCGCAGGCTCTCAGTCCGCCTCGGGCAGACACCCCTAGCTTTGTGAGAACGTTTAACAGAGGGGATCATTCAAGTCAAATTGATTTTCCCAACAACAATCATGCTCATTAAAAAACTAGATCTCGGTAGCTCCAACTGATTCGGTAGCCGCCGGGGTCCGTGGTTTCCATAGGTGGTTTACATAGATAGACAGGGCCTATGGCTCAACAATGTCTACCGAGAGGGTACCGATACCTTCTACTTCACCTTCGACTTTGTCGCCCGGCTTCAAAAAAACCGGCGGTACGCGCGCAAAACCGACCCCTGAAGGAGTCCCTGTACTGATGATATCGCCCGGCTCCAGTGTGAGACCCTGCGACAGCGACTCGATAGTAGTCGGGATATCAAAGATCATATCTTTAGTGTTGCCATCCTGCATGACCTCGCCATTGACTCGGCAAATGAGGCGCACTTTCTGCGGGTCTTTAAGGGTGCTCTTATGAACGATCCACGGACCGATCGGACAAAAAGTGTCCAGCGCTTTACCCTTGTACCACTGGCCATGACGGCGTTGTAGTTCGCGTGCGGTCATATCTAGACAGACCGTATACCCGAAGATGTAATCGTAAGCCTTTGCCTTAGGAATATCGCGGCCTCTTTTTCCGATGATAACGGCCAGTTCAACCTCCCAATCCAGTTTGTCCGTAACCTTATGATTAATCACTTTGCCTAGGTGGCCAATCACGCTAGTGGCCGGTTTTGTAAAAAAAACCGGATAATCGGGATATTTGATCTCCAGCGATCGAGCTTTGGCGCCTTCGTCAACATGTTCTCGATAGTTGATACCGAGCATGACTACGTTCTTTTTGGGCCACGGAATCGGCGCGATGAGTTTGGCCTGATTGGCTTTCAGCAAGGCACCCGCGCTAGCCAGTTTTCTGCGCTCCTCCGGCTTTTTAGAACTGACATATTTTTCAGCTTTGCGGGCGATCTGAAGGGCCTTGGAACCGGCCTCTATGAACGCTTGCATGGTTGATAAACATGGCGCATTGCCGCCCCTCAAAAAGCGCCGATTGATTTCCGCCAAATCGAGGATTTCGTCTTGCGGCCCCATAAGGCCGATTCGTTGCTGGTTCTTCCGACTGAAAGTCACAAAACGCATGTTACCCTCCCATTAGAACTCACACATTGTTAACACCCGGTACCGAGAAGCCTGCGGGCGGTTTCGCTGGAGATACTCTTCTTTTCTTCTGTCGAGATGTTTGTTTCTTGCAGGGTTTGCACTGGTTCCGGGTCGCCCCATACCGTACGGGTAGTCGCTACCGAGTACGAGATGGCGGCTGTCGAAGTTTGCCACCAGGTACTCCAGCGTCATCTTACTGCGCGGGATCGTGTCGAAATACAACAGCTTGATGTATTCACCAGGGGGCTTGGAGATCTTCCTGTCGGAGGGAGCTTGTATCTGGTAGCCGCGATCGAGCCAGCCCCAGGTGTAAGGTAGAAAGCCGCCGGCATGGGCGAGTAGGAACTTAAGCTTGGGGAAGCATTCAAGTACGCCGCCAAAGATCAATTTTGCAAACGTCAACGTAGTATCGGCAGGGTTACCGATTAGAGTGGGAAGGTTAAAACTTTTCATCCTGTCCGCCCCCTCCAACGATCTGATTTGGATGCATGAAAACCAGAGTATCCAATGCTTGAACCACCTCCCAGAAGGGATCAAAGCCGGGATCGTCGTAATAACGACCGTTTACGTTAGAAGCGATCTCGATACCGCGCAACTCCAGGGTGGTTACCGCGCGTTCCGCTTCGACCGCAGCTTTCAGGCTGTCCTGCATCGGCACCGAACCCAGAGCGACAAACGGCTCCGGGGAACTATTAACTGCGGCAGCCGAGGCATCGTTAAGCCACCGGGCGAATTCGACGGTTTCCTCCGGCGCCATCCAGTAAAAGAAGTAGGAGCTGGCGGGGGAGAGCACTTGCATGTCGACACCTTGTCGATTCATGATCATGCTACGAAGCTCAAGATCGTAGAATTCCGCTTTAGCGCGCCGAGATAGGGCACGCCGTTTCGGGTGACAATGGGACGGTCCCGCTCGTCGTTTTCGAGCCTTAGCTTGTGTCGGTTGCCTATTTCCACCGCGATGCTCTGGCTTTCCAGAGGAACATAATGGGCGTGCATATCTATAATCATGTTGCTGTAAAACCACGATGACGAACGAAATCAGCTATAGGAGAGGGCCTTATCATTGTCAAGAATGAACGAGAGAACAGCGCGGTGGACAAGTCAAACTAGTATGAGATAATGCCATCGCTTTTGGCGAATCGAGCCGGGAGCAAGAGCTCTTACGCGAAACGTCCATGGATGAATTGTCGATCTCTACGACCTCCAGTTCGACAAAGTTGGCAGGCGAACCAGCAGGGGTAGGTTATTACATGAAACCTCGAAAAGATAATCGCTCGACAATGCGCGAGGGCGATCGCATTCTGATCAACAAGGGGATTTCCAAAAAAATTTTTCTCATTGCTCGAGTTGAAATCCCGCATTCGAGCCAGAGAATATTCGTCTCAAAGTCCGGTGGAAAATACACTATGGGACTGAAGGTCTGGAAATCAGACTACGCCTGGAGCGAGAAGAATCAGATGTGGGTTCCCAAACATTAAGCGAATAGAAGGCCACATTGCAGAGTTATCATCGGTTCTGTAACCGTACTTCTCAGTTACCTTGTCCCAAGAACCTTGAGTGATCGGACGTGGACCGTCAGCTATGGGCGTCGACGGTCCGCGCGCAAACATGAAGCACGATTTCGATACTTTCCTGGCGCATCTTCGGAACGGTAAAGATCTCGCATACGCGGTTATCTGGGGCGACGATCTGCAAGTGCAGTCCGCTTGTAAGTCGCTTGTCGATCTTTTAGTTCCCAAAGAGCAGCGTGGATTCAATCTTGAGCGGTTCGACGGTCGCTCTGCGGCCTGGGATCAGATCGAGTCATCGCTGATGACTCCGCCGTTTCTTCCGGGAAAGAAACTGGTCTGGGTGGAAAATGCGCCTTACTTCTTCTCGCGCGAATACAAAAGTGAGGTTGGGGAACGGGTTTTACAACTTTGGAGGGACGGAAAGAGAGACGATGCGGGCAAATTTTTACTGGATTTGTTGGCTTTGGAAGGCTGGAGCGCCGAGCAGTGGGAGCGCCTCGAACCGCGGTCTTTTGATGTCAGGCCGTTGACTGCGCTGTTTGGCGCGGACGATCAAGAGGCCGGGGAAGCAGCCGTTGGGCTGATTGCGTACTGCAAGGGCAGGGGCCTTGAGCTTGGAGAACGGCACAGTCCCGAGCAACACGGACTAGTTGAACTTCTAGAACGCGGCATGCCGCCCTGGGACTTTCTTCTGCTGAGTCCATCCCAGGTCGACCGGCGCACGCGGATTTACAAAAAGTTCGAGGAACTCGGCGCGGTCTTTTACCGAGGATTCGAGCGTGATCGCAACGGCAAGATCAGCCGCGATAGCCTGCGGGAGTTTATTGACCGGCGCCTCAAGCGATCCGGCAAAACGATCGAGCCAAAAGCCCGCGAGCTGATTGTCATTCGTGCCGGCGATGAACTAGGGACGCTTGAGCAAGAAGTCGAGAAGCTGTTGCTATACGTGGGTGAGCAGACCGTTATCCGGGTTCAGGACGTGGAACCCATCTTTGTCGATCAAGCGGAAGGCTGGATCTTCGATCTGACCCGTTTAATCGCGGCCAAGGACGCCACTGGGGCTTTGTGCCAACTGGCTCGGCTCGGCGATCACCCGCTCAAACTGCTCGGCACGATCGCCTCTGAAGTGCGCAAGCTGTTATCGGCGCGACAGTTGATGGAAGGAGATCTGCGGGGTCGTTGGAAACGAGGCATGAGCTATAATCAGTTTCAGCAAGCAGTGCTGAGCGGGGGAATGACGTTACTGACGCGCAATCCGTACGCAGATTACATGTGCTTTCAAAGAGCTGAAAATTTTTCGCTGAACGAACTGTTATCTTATATTCGCGGTATTCACGATGCGGATCTGCGCTTGAAATCGAGCGGAAACAATCCGCGGTTGGTTTTGGAAAGGCTGATCCTGCACATGTGCATGAGCGCGCCCAGAAGCAAGAGCCTTACGAGCAGAACGGGTTCATGAAGTATTTGACTATCCATTGCGCCGTTATATTGCTGGTCTGCGTTGGCTTTGTTGGCTCGGTTCGAGCCGAAATGGCGGTGCAGGCCTGTTTTAGCCCCGATGGCAAATGCGCGACGCATATCTTGCGGGAAATCGATAATGCCAAAAAGGAACTTTTGGTCGCCGTTTATGCCTTCACCAGCGATGATCTGGCTTTAGCGCTAGTGCAGGCGAGGAAACGTGGCGTTGCGATTCAAGTCATCATCGACCGGGAGTTCGACTCGCGCAACGGCAGATCTAAAGGAAAATTTTTGGAGTCGCAAAAAATTCCTGTTCGCCGCGTTTCCGGGGGAAAGCCCATCAACGCCGATAGGGAGTCGGGATTGATGCACCAGAAGTTCGCTATAGTGGACCGTCGCATTGTCTTCACCGGTTCCTACAACTGGACCCATTCTGCCGATAGTGTCAATGACGAAAACCTGCTGATCTTTCGCGATGCGGACCCCTTGGCGGAGGAATATCGCAAGGCATTTGTACGTTTGTGGGAGCGAAAGTCTTGAAGCGGTTTTCATCAGCGGCGGTTATTTCAGTCGTGGTGGCTTTCTTTGCGGGACTCTTCTCCCATGTTCTCTACCATAGGTGGACTGCCGAAGTTTCAGAATTCCAGAAAACGATTTTAGACAACGAGAAATCCGAGCTACCCGCAGGCGCGCTGCGTAGCTTTCGCGTCGTTCTCGCGCCAACCATAAACAGCGCCGAGCATCCCAGTGAATTGCCGGTCATACAAGCGCTCGATGTGGAGAAGATTCGAAGCATGACCGGCAAGCCGGCCAGGATTCGCGGTAGGATTTTTCGGGTCGGGCATGCCGCCAAGAGCAACACCTATTTTCTCAATTTCGGTCCTTCTCGATCAGCGCTCACGGCTGTGATTTTTGCTTCTGCCGTGGATCTCTTCGAAAGAGGAAAGCTGCCACCTTCGGCTTTCGACGGTAAGGAGGTCGAAATTCATGGAAAAGTCGCGGATCATCCGCAGTATGGCCTCGAAGTCATCTTGGAAAATCCTTCGCAGGTCAGGATTTTGAAATAATCCGAGATTATAAAAAGACCACCGGAGGATGCCATCTGGATTGCACGTATAACTACTGCGATTAGTACCTGATTTAACCGCCGACAACCTGCGTGCATCAGTGTTCGGCTCGAGTTCAATGCGAGTGGATTGTCGCTGCTATGTGCAACAAAAAAGCTACCTTCCGTATCCGAAATGTGATACAAAGCGGTTATATCAGGATGCTTCCGGTTGATCGGAGCATTCAGCGAAAACCACTTCGAAAGAGAGGCCGAGAAGCTGAAAAAATTCAATCTACCTGTGGTTTTCACTACCCTGTTTGCCTGTTTACTGTATTCGGGTTTGCTCTGGGCATTTACGCCGGAAGAAGATTTATCAGCCCGCGCCTTCCTTTTAATGGATGCGAAGACCGGCAAAATTTTGTACCAGAAAGACGCTGATGTGCGGCTTCCGCCTGCCAGCACCACGAAAATATTAACGGCGCTTCTCGCTCTCGAAAGTAACAAGAGGCCAAAGGATCTTTTGACCGTGTCGAGAGCTGCCACTCGTGTGCCCGCCTCGAAACTTTACCTTAAACCCGGCCAGACCGTTACCATGGAGGATCTACTCTACAGCGTGCTGCTATCTTCGGCCAACGATTCTAGTATCGTGTTGGCTGAAGGAATCGCCGGATCTGTAGAAAAATTCGCCGGCATGATGACCAAAAAAGCACACAGTATCGGTGCTACCAACACTCATTTTACCAATCCGCACGGATTGACCGCGGCCGACCACTATTCGACGGCGCGAGATTTGGCGCTGATTTTCAGATATGCGGTGCGAAATACCGCGTTTCGTCAAATCATCCAAACCAAGATCAGCTCAGTGCGTTCACGGTCGCCCGGTAAGAAAAAGCCGACGACTCGGCTTATTTCCGTCCGGAACCACAACCGTTTATTGTGGAGCTTCGATGGAGCCATCGGCGGCAAAACCGGCTATACGTTTGCCGCGCAGAAATGCTTTGTAGGCGCCGTTGAGCGAAACGGTAAAACCTTGATTGTATCGCTGCTCGGATCACGGGATCTTTGGGGCGACACCAGACGGCTCCTCGAGTACGGATTTGATAATTTCGATGTCCTCAATACGGCGACGTCCGCGCCTGCGGGCGCCTCGATCGCCGGTCAAGCCTCTCCTCGGGCGGCAAAAGCACTGAGCGGTAATTCTGCTCCAGAAGAAACCGAACTGGATGAGGGTTTCGTTATACAGGTCGGTTCATTTCGCGAGCCGCAACGAGCCGACTCCTTGCTCAAGGCATTTTCCGCGAAGGGCTTCGATGTCTTTGTCGAAAAGAGCGCCCTGCAAAGCAGCGGTGAAACGGCCTATCGGGTGCGGCTGGGGCCTTATCCTGAACTGCTGCAAGCTCAGCAAATAGTCCGGGAATTGCTTGATCAGAGCGGTCACCGGGCGATCATACTGCCGTTTCCCATGCTCCCAGAGGAAGCTTCCAGCGTCGGAAGCCAAGCCGAACCGCAACGCTGAAAATCTAAAACTCCACCGTAAGACCATCCTGAGCGGTGCTATACGGAATCTCGGCTAGTCGGGCGATCATGTCGCTGCCCAAATGCGTCAACAGGATCTTTTTGCATTGAAGTTTTGCCAGCTGTTGTCGCAACTGCAGATAGTTCATGTGATTGGGGGTCTGTCGCTCATAGTAGGAGCATTCGCATAGGAACATATCGACGTCACAAGCATGTAATAAGAAGTCATCGGTCCATGCAGAGTCTCCCGAGAATAGAATCTGCCGGCCATCGTAGGCCACTTTAAGCGCGAGAGATATCTCCTGCACTTGGTGCGGCACACGGAAAGAAAACACCTCAATGCCTTCGACATCGATGGTTTCACCGGGCTGCAAAACGTGAAAACGGATGTCTAGCAGGTCTATTGGCTTAGTGTTGCTGTACATAAGGCTGAATAAGCCACGGACTCGTTGTTCAGTACCTTCCGGCCCGGCTATGTGAAGCGGCCTTTCGCGTTGCCTTTCGTACATGTACTCAAGGAAGAAAAATGGTAGACCGGCAAAGTGATCGCCATGCAAGTGGCTTATGAGGATGGCTTCGAGACGTCCCGGATCGAAACCTTGCTTCTTCATGGCCGGCAGCGAAGTCGGGCCGCAATCCAATAGGAACAGCCGGTCGGCCGCATCGATAACATAGCCGCTCTGATTTCGGCCGCCACTACCAAATGCATCGCCGCAGCCAAGTACGTAAAGTTTCATCTCGTTAACTCCGCAGAAACTCTTTACCAGTTAACCCTGCGGGAAGCCGGAGTCAATGCACGATGCGATCCCGAGCCTTGCTACGATATATGGTCAGGCTATGTAATCGTCGCAGCGCGGGTTTTCGGGGCTCGTCCTATGCGAGGTTTCCTTGGTTGCTTTTTCCAGGGCGTGCGTTTAAATTGGGCACCGTGCCAATTCAGAAACGCCCGCTCTTTTCAGCCTACAGCACAAGCCTTTGGGTGCGGTTTCTAAGATTTAATCTTGCATCGCACAAAAAGCTGGAAAACGACTTGGTCAAGGTCGGCTTGACGCCGCCGCAATTTTACGTCCTTGCGACGATTGGGTATGCAGGCGGTCTGGCGTTCGGTGAGATTGGCGCCAAGATGATGGTTACCGTGAGCAATCTGACCGGTATCGTCGATCGTTTGGAAGAGAAGAAGCTGGTGGTGCGTAAGCGAGACGAAACCGACCGCCGTGTCGTTCACGTTCTGTTGACGGATCATGGCACGAAGCTCTACAAGACCACGATTCCGTTGTTTGAAGACAGCGTTTCGCAGGTCTTTGCCTCCCTCGACCGGTCGCGCCAGAAAGAGCTCTCCGCACTTCTACGAACCTTGAATCACGCCACCTGGACAAACCAAGCTTAGGTTTATTGACATACCTTGATGACGGTTTATAGATTTAGCGCTTACTCATTTCCTCTCGCCACACATTGTGAAAGATGAAACGAAAAAAACGGTAGGGCTCCAGCGGGTCGCGAAATGGCTCTACAACAAGGACTCGGATGAACGCAGTAGCGGCTGTGTTTTATGCGGTTCTTGTTACGGCCATGGCCCGGCCAACCCGATGGAAGATGATCCTGGACCTAAAACGAAATGCCCGCCTTATGAATTTTATCGCTTCCAGCGGCATACGCCGAAGTCGCGCTGGCTGATGGCGCAACGGGTTTTCCATGGCCTGGATCCGATGACGCCGGAACTCGAGGAAGTTGTCTACAGTTGTACTACTTGCTTGATGTGCCAGGAGCTTTGCGGCGTTCGCAACGATGGTTACGGTCCCTGGGATATTACGCTAGCCATGCGCGAACAGATGACCGAGAAAAATGGGCCCCTTGCTGCGCACCGGCGCATCCACGATGGATTGCAGCAGCATGACAACCCCTGGTCACAACCGAAATCGGAAAGAGGCGCTTGGGCAGACGGTTTGGCGCTTAAAAGGTTTGGTGAAACTATGTCAGCGACGCTACTGTTTGCGGGCTGCTCCGCGGATCGACCAAGCGGGCGCAAGGGGGTGGTTGCATTGGCCAATCTGATGCGCCACGCCGGCGAGGATTTCGCCATTTTCGGAGACACCGAAAGATGCTGCGGTCTTTACGCGTTTGATCTCGGATTCAGGCGTGAGTACGAACGTTTGCGGCAAGACAACTTGGCGGCCATTGCTGCCGCGGGTGTGCGCAGGGTCGTTGTCGCCTGCGGCAGTTGTCGTCGTATTTGGCGCGAATACGAAAAAGACGGCTCCTTCGAAGTCGAAGTGTTGCACGGCTTAGAGTACGTGGATGCGGCCCTGCGGTCGGCGCGGCTAAAGTTCACCAAGAGCGTCGTCAAAAAAGTCACGTATCATGATTCATGTCATCTAGGACGAGGTTGCGGTGTTTACGAAGCGCCGCGCAATATCTTGCGGGCGATTCCCGGAGTCGAGTTGATAGAAATGGCCCGCAATCGACGTTGGGCTTGGTGTTGCGGTGGGGGTGGTGGTGTTCCTGAAGCGGATCCGGAACTTGCGCAAACGACCGCCGCCGACCGAATGCGTGAGGCCAAGGAGAGCGGTGCCGAGGTGGTGCTGACTTCAAGCGCGCTTTGCCAGCGGTCCTTCACCAGAGTGGAAGAGGGCGCTTTGCCGACACAAGATCTCTTCGATTTTGCCTGGCAAGCCGTTTGACCGATGCTGAAGGAAGCACATTTTACACCCCAAAGGATGCTTAGAATGCTTGGCCTCAAGACCGACTCTCTGGGCCCATACGCCCTTATTCCGGGACCCAAGGAACGCAGTCAGATGCTCTTGCAGCTTTTGCAAGATCCGCAAAAGAGTTTCACGTTCTTGGAGTACGAGATGCATACCGGGATCTTGGATGGCAAGAGAGTCACTGTCGGAAATGGCGGTCGCTATGCACCCGATACAGCAATCACCACCGAGATCCTATGCGGCGCCGGGGCGGAATCGCTAATTCGCGTGGGAAGCTGCGGGTCTTTGCAAGAGAACGTAAAGATCGGCGATCTCGTCATCGTCACCGGCGCCGTGCGTGGCGAAGGCACGTCGCCCTATTACGTGCCGCAAAATTATTCCACTGTAGCGGATCCCGGAATCGTCGGTGCGCTAAAGCAAGCGGCAGACAGTCTGAACGTACGCTCCCATCTCGGCTGGATCTTTACCACCGACGCCTTATTTCAAGAGACTCCCGAGTTGATTCACCAACTCAATCAGCAAAACGTCTCGAGTATCGACATGGTCACCTCAACCTTCTTGACCATTGCTCAAGTGAGAAAGAAAAAGGCCGGCGCGATTCTTGCCGTCTCCGATGAATGTCTAAACGGAAAGTTCGGCTTTCGCGACCCCCGGTTTTTCGCAGCCGAAGAAAAAATTGTCGCAGTCGCCTGCAAGGCTCTGCAATACCTTTAGACTGTCGTTTCCGAAGATTGCGCACCAACCATGACCGCACAAAGCCCGCTGTTTGAACCGGTTGTTTGGGAACAAGATGGCTTCCGGATTCTCGACGAGTCGTTGCTTCCCGACAAGATTGAATACATCAATGTCAACCACATTTCGCAGGCCGTTGATGCGGTGCGCAATATGAGGACGCGTGCCTTCGGTCAGGTGCTGACGTTCCTTTACAGTGGCGCCCTGGTTGCAGAGAGCTACGATGGCACTGATGCCGAGTCGCTACGCAGGTCCATGAGACGATTGACACGGCAATTTTCTAATGCGCGGCCCACTTTCGATTTTCATGGCCTCGGTCAGTTTTTCGAACGTTGGCTTGATCAAATGCCCCAGGATGCTCGTGGCGGCGATTGGATTGCAGCAGAGGCTCGCGCACTTTCCAAGCAGATCGTCCGTGCACGGCTTGCCAGAGCGAGACGAACTGCTGCCCTTCTGCCGGCTGCGGCGCGGGTCTTAACCCATTGCAATGTCAGCGGAGAACTGGTGGCGGTGGCGCAGTACTGCAAGATCTTAGGTAAGGAAATCATGTTCGTCGCAACTGAAACCCGGCCCTACTTGCAAGGCGCGCGATTGACTGCATGGGAGCTCGCCCGCGCCGGGATTCGGGTTTCACTGATTCCCGACTGCGGCATTGCTCAGGTGATGGCCAAAGGCGCAGTGAATGCGGTGGTTGTAGGTTCGGATCGCACCGCGCAGAACGGTGACATTATCAACAAAGTCGGCACTTATCCGTTGGCGCTAATGGCAAAAGAACATGGCATTCCGTTTCTCGCGCTGGTTCAAGATCCGCGCTCTCTGGCCACAGGTAAGGAAGTGCCGATCGAAGAACGTCCGGCGGACGAGCTGTTGTCCTTTCGAGGCAAGCGCCTCATTGACGATGAAAAGTTGCAAACGCGGTATCCGGCTTTCGATGTTACACCGGCAGCTTTGATCGCGCATCTCATCGGGTTCGATCGTCTTTATACCCCGGAGACTTTTCGGCGACGCTATCAACAGGCGACCGCTTCAGAGGCACGCCAACCTGACGGCGAAAGCCGGTACTTGCTGGTTTACGGTATTCCGTCGGAAAACCAGCACGATGACTTGCTGAGCGCGCTCAAAGCCGAGCATGCAGGGGCTTTGCTGATACCGGAAATGCGTCCCCAGCTGTGGGGCGCTCACGCGGTCGCGCCGGCACTGCTGCGCCGGCACGCGCCGACGACTCTGATATGCGATAACACGATGGGAACCCTTTTTGCGCAGGGGGAGATACGTAAGCTTTACCTATACTACAGCGGCTTGGATGAGCAGGGTCCACGAGGTATTTGCGGCTCACTCCTTGCCGTGCGCCTGGCGCGGGCTCATGGTGTAGCCATCGAACTGATGCCAGCGGGAGAACCCAGTGTCGCGAACATTGACAACGATGTCTCCACTTTCATGGGAACGAGGATCTCTCCAGCCGGCGTCTCCATACTGCCTCTCGACACGGAAATTGTGCCCTGGGAGCTGTTTAGGAAAGACGTGAGAATCTCCCATGAATAAGCTTCAACGGGAGCTAATCCAATGCGGTAAGTTGCTCTTCGATCGCCGCCTCATCAGCGGCTGGGGCGGAAACCTCAGTTGCCGTATCGGCGAGAATAAATTTTTGATTACCGGACAGCATGCGCCATTGGGCTTTCTCGCCACAAAAGATTTGGTGCGGGTAAATGGCGAAGGCAAACCGGTTAACGAAATACAACGGGCGTCAAGTGAAACGCCGCTGCACATGGCGGTGTATGCCGGCATCGATACCCAGGTCGTCGTCCATGTGCATCCGCCTATGGTGCTGGCATTTTCATTGAGTCATGACATTTTCGTTCCGGTCAGTTTCGAGGAAAAATACACAATCGGCGAAATTCCCGTCATAGCGCAGAGCACGCCAACCGTCACGCGGCCGGAACAACTCGTGGAGGAACTGAAATACCGTCCCGTTGTCATTATCAAGGGGCATGGGACGGTGGCCACCGGCAAAAACTTTCAGGAGGCATTTCTGTTTACCGATCTGCTGGAAGAAGCGGTGCGCTGCCGGTTTTTCACGCAGCGAGCGGCGCGACCGAGCATGGAACCCGCGGAGTTCCCAGTCGCCAGACACGCCATGGCGGCTACGTCAACCGGTCCGTGCTATCCGCTGTTCTCAAAAGAACACATGGCGGCTCTGGTGGAAAGCGCCAATGCGGATGCGCAGTATAGGGCGCATGGGGAGGAAACCGGGCTGTCCACGTCATTGACCCTGTTTGTCACCGAGAACAAAGCGGCTTGGACCGTTCATTTTGACAACGGCAAGATTACCGGGCTCAACCCAGGAGATGGCGGTGAGTTCATGATCAGCGGCGAGCAACAATGGTGGAGCGCTGTGTTTCGCGCCCGCATCGATCCGTTTCTGGCCACCCAGCAAGGCAAACTTAAACTGGAGCGCGGCGAACTGGCGCAGCTATCGCGCTGGTACAAACCTTTTCAGAGGGCTTTTTCAATATGGCAAACGATACCGATAGAGTAGGGTTTTTCGCCGCCGCGGTGCTCGACCAAACGGCGCAAAAGCATCCGCACAAGACGGCCATTATTGCGAAGGAAGAAGAGCTGAGTTTTTCGCTTCTCAATCGTCGCGTGCACGCCTTGGCGGCTCACCTGCAGAGTGAAGGCATCGAACAGGGCGATCGGGTGGGCGTCTTATTGCCCAATTGCGCGGCTATTCCGCTGATCTATTTTGCCACCCAGAAGGTCGGCGCCGTGAGCGTTATCCTGGATGCGCGTTTGAAGGGCAAGGAGCTGTATGGCGTATTGACCGATGCCGATCTCAAACTTCTGGTTGTGCATAACCAACTGTTTTCAGAAGCGGCCGCTGTCATCAAAGAGATTGCGCCGGTCGCGGCATGGATTGTCGACGGCGAAGGCGACCAGAGTTTCGAGAGGCGCTACTCGGCACCACCGACCCGGGCGGTGCTGCCGCAAATGAGCGCCGATCAGGACGCTTTGATTCTCTACACGTCCGGCACGACCGGGGATCCGAAAGGAGTGGTTCTCTCGTACCGCAACCTAGCGCAATATCCCGGCGTGATGACGCAAATGGGAATTACTGCTACCGCGACCATTCGAGGTTGCATCCTGCCTATGTCGCATATAGTCGGTCCAATCGTCTGCAATGACGTGGCCGATAAGGGATTCACTCTGGTCATCTTTGATCAGATCAATCCAGTCACTCTATTGGAAGGTATTCAGAAACATCGCATTAGCGTCTTTGAAAGTGTGCCGATCATCTTCCAGCTGTTACTGGGCGTGAGCAATCTGTCCAGCTATGATACCAGCAGCGTCGAGATTGCCGCGATGATGGGGACGACCATTCCTTTGCCGTTGCTACGTGCCTTTCAGGAGGCCCAGCCGTATATCAAAGTCATTCAAGGCTACGGGCTCACCGAGGCTTCGCCGCTGATCACGCTGGTCGATCCCGATCAAGCGTCGGCAAAGGTGGGTAGCATCGGCCGTGCCGTACCGAATGCCGAGGTCAAAATCGTCGCTGATACCGGCGAAGAGGTGCCGTTAGGCGAGCCCGGAGAAATCATCACCCGCGGTCCGCATGTTATGAAGGGCTACTTCCGCCAGCCGGAGGCTACCGCCATGCGCATTCGCGATGGCTGGCTTTACACCGGTGACGTCGGTAAGGCTGGGGCGGACGGCTACTTTTATCACCTCGGCCGGTGCGACGACATGATCATCACCGGGGGTCTTAACGTTTATCCGGCTGAAGTTGAGAACCTGATTTACACTTATCCAGGTGTCCAGGAAGCCGTCGTTTTCGCGATGCCCGATCCGAAGCGCGGCCAGGTAATCGGCGCCGCGGTTGTACTGCGGCCGGGCCACAACATCGTCGAGAAAGAGCTGCTGACGTATTTGCGCGACAATCTGGCCAACTTCAAAGTGCCGCAAAAAATCGCTCTCCGCGCGGCGCTGCCCCGCACCTCTTCCGGAAAAGTCATTCGCGATGCCGACGCACTGCTGTCCAATGGATGAGCAGTTTCGATGGCGATTCTCAATTCGTGGCCGTAATCCGGCCGCAATGAGAAACATTGTGAGCGCAACTGAGTATGCGGAGAATACCTTCTGGTAAGTTCGAAGAGAGGTTTGCTCGGACGAATCCGACAGGTTAGACTGCCCCGGTGAATGGCAGGAACAGAAATAAAGCTAATGACAAAGTCGGCGCTCCTGTCAGCGCAGCCTCGCAAAAAGCCTTGCGTAAGATTATTTTGCTTGATGGCCATTCGCTTGCTTTCCGCGCGTTTTATGCATTGCCTGATACGCTGATCACATCTTCAGGCCAGGTAACCAACGCCGTCTACGGTTTCACTTCAATGCTGATCAAATTGCTGGCCGATGAGCGCCCCCAGGCTGTCATCGTCTGTTTTGACAAAGGAGCGCCGCAATTTCGGCTGGACCGTTATCGCGCGTACAAGGCGGGTCGGGCGGAAACTCCGGATTTATTCCGCCAGCAGCTACCATTGATTCGGGAGGTGCTGCAAGCTTTGCGAATCCCCATCGTCGAGCTTGAAGGCTATGAGGCCGACGACCTTCTAGCGACCTTGACAACAAAATGCCGGGGAGAGGGCTGCGAAGTCATTGTTGTCACCGGCGACCGTGACATCCTCCAGCTTGTGGGTAATGGCGTGTCGGTGATAATGACGCGACGTGGGATTACTGACGTGATCCGTTATGACAGAGCGACTGTTGTTGAACGCTATGGAGTCACACCGGAACAGTGGCTTGATTTTGTCGCGTTAAAGGGCGAGCCCTCCGACAATCTGCCGGGCGTTCCGGGTGTTGGCGATAAGACCGCTGCTCAGCTGGTAGCCAAATTCGGCGACATCGAGGAAATAATCGCGCATGCCGATGAGCTCACACCCAAGCTGCGTAATGCCGTCAAAGCTCACGCCGATCAGGTGCGGATTAACAAAGAACTGGGATACTTGCTCAACGATATTGCGTTGGAAGTTGATTCGGCAGAATTGTCGCTGCAGCCATGGGATGACGAGGAAGTTCGCAAGCTCTTTAACTCCTTGGAGTTCCGGACACTGCACGAGCGCTTGAAGGCGCTCAATCTGCATGCTGCGGCAACTTCCGCCGTTGCCCTGGACATACGATCCATGTCGGAGTTTCGTTCGGCAGACGAGATCAGCCGGCAGAGCGCGGTGGCTCTCGGTTGGACTGAGGACTGGCTGGCCCTGTGTGATGGTCCTGGAAAGGCGATTCTTCTTTCTTTATCTCTGGCAACGGATCGTCTTGCCGGCTTTTTCCGTGATGCCTCGCGGATGAAGACAGCGCACGACGCCAAAGTCCTTTACCGGCTGGCTCTTGCGGCCGGAGTTGAGATCAAAAACCTATACTGTGATACCAAAATCGCCGCTTATATACTCGAACCCGGGTCCGCCTCAGGCTACACGTTAGATGACGCGCTAAGGCGCTATCTGGGAGCTTCCCGAGATGGCCATCGATCTGAACCACAAAGCGGTGAACAGACGACACTCACGTTCGGCGATCAGAAGCATCGCGCGGCTGGTGAAGCCGTGGCCATTCATGCATTGGTCCCGGTCCTGGAAGAGCAGATGCGCAGTCAGGGTCTCTGGGATCTCGCCACAACGTTGGAGTTTCCACTGGTCGGCGTGCTTGCGGGTATGGAACATAACGGCATTCTCGTGGACCGTGACTATCTTGAAAAATTCGATACGGATTTAGGACGGCGGGTGAAGACGCTCGAGGACGCGATCAAAGAGCTCGCTGGAGAAGAATTCAAGGTCAACTCGCAGCCGCAACTGCAGCGCATTCTATTTGAAAAACTGGCTCTGCCGAAGACTAGAAAAATCAAGACCGGTTACTCGACCGATGCCGCCGAGCTGGAAAAACTCGCGGCCATCCATCCGATTGTTCCAGCCTTACTCGAGTATCGCGAAGTCTCCAAGCTGAAAAACGGGTTTACTGAGATGCTGCTGGCGCTTGTGGATCTCACGACCCATCGAATCCATACCACTTATGAGCAAACCACGGCTGCCACCGGGCGCCTCTCCTCAACCGCACCCAATCTGCAAAACATCCCGATCCGTGGTGACTTGGGGAGGCAAATTCGACGCGCCTTTGTGGCACCGCCCGGGCACGTGCTGCTGTCGGCTGATTACTCGCAGATCGAGTTACGGGTGCTGGCGCATCTCTCGCAGGACGAAACATTCCTCCAGGCTTTTGCTCAAAAGCATGACTTCCACGCCACTATCGCGGCAAAAATCTACGGGATAGGAGTGACGGATGTCACGCCCCAGATGCGCGATCAGGTCAAGCAGTTCTCCTACGGCATCGCTTATGGCATGTCGACTTTCGGAGTGTCACAACGGTTGGGTGTGGAGATGGAAGAAGCCGCTCGTTTTGTCGAAGCTTACTATGCACAGTTTCCAAAAGTGAAAGAATTTCTAGCGGCCCAAGTCGATCAGGCAAAGATTGATGGTTTCACCACAACCATGTTCGGACGGCGCCGCTTTCTGCCCGAGCTCAGTTCCGCGAATTTTCGCCTGCGTGCCCTTGGCGAACGCATGGCACTCAATACGCCGATTCAGGGTAGCGCCGCCGACATCCTGAAGAAAGCGATGATTGACGTCGATGCGGCGTTGCGCAAAGAACCGTGCGCGAAAATGCTGTTGACGGTGCACGATGAGCTGGTTTTTGAGGTTCCGGCTCAGAAGTTAGAGGAGGCTCGAACTCTGATCGAGCGAGCCATGACGAATGCCGCAAATCTCAGGTGCGGGTTGATTGTCGACGTCCATATCGGCGCCAATTGGGCCGAAGCGCATGCTTGATCACTCACGAGCGCTTTCGCACGCGCGAGGCCGTTCCGTCCTCCGAAGCGAGGGCCGCGCTAGGTTGATCGCTAAGTTGCAGGGTGACACGCACGAACAGTCGCCGATCTTTCCTTCCTTATAGGTAAGTCTATGATCGATGTTGCGGTACCAGGCAAAGCTTCTACGATTATCATCGTGAGACCGGCTGCTGATGACGCCTTTGAAGTTCTGATGACGCGCCGATCGCCTAGGATGAAGGTGCTGGGGGGCTTCTTGGTTTTTCCGGGCGGGTGCCTGGAGCAAGAAGATTGGTCGGACGAGATGCTGGACCGTTGTAGAGGTTTGACACCATTCCAGGCGCAGCAGATTCTCGCCACGAACATGGCTCCGGAACAATCGCTGGGACACTGGGTGGCGGCGGTGCGAGAGTTGTTCGAGGAAGTCGGCGTTCACTTCTTTGTCAATGAAAGCGAAACGCACGTCACAGCGCTAGACCGGTGTGTTGAAGATAGGTTGATGGAAAAACGCGAGGCTTTGTCACAGGGCCGATTGACTTTAGCGGAGTTGCTGGGATCGGAACAGCTCTGTTGCGATTTTAGTCGCCTGAAATACTTATTTCACCGAATTACCCCCGATCATCATCCCATGCGCTTCGATACGCGCTTTTACGTCGCTGCTCTGCCTCAAGGACAAACCGCGCTGGCTTGTTCCGAGGAAGTTTCCGAGACTCTCTGGCTGACACCTGCGGACGGTATAAAACAATCCGAATCCGGCCGCTTACCTATGATGCCACCGACACTGATCGCGCTCCGCACATTGGCCCAGCAGGTAAGCTGGCGAAATCTTAATAATACCTATCAATTGAGATCCTAATAAGGAGCAGCTCGGAATTGCCGTGTCGACTCGGGCGTGCTACTATAGCGACAATTCGAGCTAACAGGAAATCATCCCCACCCGCATCCCGCGTTTTTCTTCATGAAATTGAATCAGAGAGCCCATTTTTAGAGATGCCATGACGCAACCGATTCCCTTTTCTATTCCTGCGACTATCGCATATTTCTCCATGGACATCGCGATTGACTCGGCTATTCCAACCTATAGCGGTGGTTTGGGCATTCTGGCGGGCGATACTTTGCGGTCGGCTGCCGATTTGGGCGTACCAATGGTAGCTTTCACCCTGTTGCATCGCAAGGGCTATTTCGATCAGCGGCTTGATGCTGCTGGCAACCAACTGGAGAGCCCATCTCATTGGATGCCGGAGAGCTGCCTCGAACCCTTGTCGCCCCGCGTTTCAATCTTCCTAGAAGGCCGGGAGGTAAAGATACGCGCATGGCAGTACCGTTTTCATGGAGTCATGGGTCACGTTGTGCCGTTGTTATTGCTCGATACAGACTTGGAAGAGAACGATCCTCAGGACCGGGTTTTAACGGATCATTTATACGGCGGCGATGAGCGCTACAGGCTCTGTCAGGAAGCCGTGCTCGGCTTTGGCGGGGTGCAAATGCTCCAGGCTTTGAATTATCCGGGTGTCAAGATCTACCACATGAATGAAGGGCACTCCGCGTTTGCAACGATTTCGCTTCTGGAGAACTCACTGGAGACAAACCCGGGACGGGAACTATCCGACCACGACATCGACGCAGTCCGGCCGCAATGCGTATTTACAACCCACACGCCCGTTCCGGCTGGTCATGACCGCTTTGCCGCACAACTTGTGTATCAGGTTTTGGGCGATGCCCGTAGCGCGCTTCTAAGCCGGTTGGGTGTCATGGACGGGTATCTTAACATGACTGAACTGGCGCTGTGCCTTTCGGGTTATGTTAACGGTGTTTCAATGCGCCACGGCGAAGTGTCGCGTGAGATGTTTCCCGGACACCGGGTTGAAGCCATTACGAATGGAGTTCATGCCGAGTCCTGGATTGCCAGTCCTTTGGCCGCTTTGTACGACCAGCGTATTCCCGATTGGCGTCGCGATAATTGTTATCTTCGCCATGCGATTGGCTTTCCGTTACAGGAGTTTCAAGGGGCTCATGCGCAGGCCAAGAAGGAGCTCTTGCAACAGGTGCGCTGGCTCACCGGCAGCCAGCTCGACGATTCGGTTTTCACCCTTGGTTTTGCTCGTCGGGCTACCGCGTATAAACGTGGCGATCTACTCTTTTCGGATTTGGAACGTTTAAAGAACATGGCCAGAGAGGCTGGGCCGCTGCAACTGATCTATGCAGGCAAAGCCCATCCACGCGACGACGGCGGCAAAGCGATTATCCGGAGGATTTTTGAAGCTTCCGCTGCTCTGGCCAACGACGTGCGCGTGGTATATCTGGAAAACTATGACATGGCTTTGGGAAAAATGATCTGCGCGGGCGTCGATGTGTGGCTAAATACGCCCTTGCGGCCTCAGGAGGCGTCCGGCACAAGCGGTATGAAAGCTGCGCTCAACGGTGTACCGAGCTTAAGCGTGTTGGATGGATGGTGGATCGAAGGGCACATCGAGGGGGTTACCGGCTGGTCCATCGGCGATCTCGCTGGCACCCAGGACGACAACCACGAGGTGAATTCTCTTTATACAAAACTCGGAGAAGTGATTTTGCCCCTCTATTATAAAACACCGGAAAAATTCGCACAGGTGATGCGTTCGGCCGTTGCCTTCAACGGTTCCTTCTTTAACACTCAACGCATGATGTTCCAATACATAAGAAATGCCTATCTGCCCGCTTGTTCCAAGGTCGAGCGACTGTTGGATTAATCGGCTGGGCCGCTTTTATTTGCAATAAAAGAGCGGCAAATCACTCACTGCCGATGCTCACACTTTCGATAAAGTTAGCCAACTTTTGGAAGTACTCCTTCCCTCCTAGAACAAAGGTGTCATTATGCGAGGCGCCGGAGATAATGTGAAAGGCTTTCGGTTGGGGTGCGGCCTCGAAGACTTTTTTTCCGTGCTCGAAGGGCACGATTTCATCGCGTTCCCCATGCAAGACTAACAGCGGAGTCTTGATCTTGCGAACCTTTCCCACAATGTCGTAGCGGGTGCGTAGAAGCGCCGCGAGAGGCAGAACTGGGAAAATCACCCGCGCCATTTCCGGAACCGACACGAATGGGCTTTCAAGGATCAGGCCTCTAGTATTGAAGCGAAGCGCCATCTCGGCGGCGACCGCTGCCCCCAAAGATCGGCCGAACAGAACAATCCGGCGTGCGCCCGCTTCCGGCCGCTCACGTAAATAGTGCATAGCGGCAGTGCCATCGAGATAAGTGCCTTCTTCCGAGGGTGTCCCCTCGCTGTGCCCGTAACCCCGGTAATCGAAGATGAAAATATGAGTCTTGATGTGCTCGTGCAACAGTTTGATGTTCAGCAAACGGTGACTGACATTGCCGGCATTGCCGTGGAACCAAAGTAGAGTCGATTTGGCCTCATTGTGCGGGATGAACCAGCCGTGCAACCAGAGACCATCCTGGGTTCTGAAAAAAACATCGTCGAACGCCATACCGATATCGCTCGGATTACGGCTAACGATCCGATCCGGATGGAAGATCAAACTCTCCTCGATCCGACAACCTGGTAGTAACGTTGCCGTCAACAGGGCGAAGCACAAAAGCCGACGTCCACCCCAATGCGATCTCACGTGTGTGATCCAAAGGAGGAGTAAAAGGTTCGGGTAAACTCTAATGTTTTTGCTCGCCGCGCAGCTTCCATTCCAAACCGTCGATGATGCACTCGACGCTGGCTTGGAGAATATCCGCCGCCACGCCTACTGTTCCCCAACGGTCTTCCCCATCGGAAAAAATTGCGAGCACCCGTACCAGTGCGGCTGCGACGTTATCGTCGTCTTCAAGTAGTGGCCCGTGATGTAGCAAGCGCACATCGAATTCCTGGAGCTTGACGTCGCAGAGCTGTGGAAAGTGCTTTTCCAGGATTTTACGCATAGCGTTGTCAACTGCGTGAACGGGCCCCCGCCCCGTGGCGGCAACCAACTCGTGTTGGCCGAACACCTCAATGAGAACCGTAGCTTCGGTGGCGCTTCGGGATGCTTCCGGTCCTTGAAAATCCACCTGATCGTCGATCTTACACCGGAGTACGCGAAACGGCCTAAGATAATCGTCACGGCGACGGATTGAACGGAGTTCGAACGAGGGCCAAGCGCCGTCCAGACGAAAAAACTCCTCTTTAAGATCCCGCGACATTGTTAATCCTCCTAGTCTAGCCGACTAACATTGATTGGGTCTGGATCAATCGCTCCTTCTTAGACTGTCCTTGGCAGCATCTACGCCTCAATCGGGTGCGGTGAAGTACCCTCTGACCTGACTCCAAGCTATTCATCTTTTCAAGGTACCGTAACTTTGGTATCATAAATACCGAGGGATGGAAAAGCAGAACCCGGATAATAAGCTGCGGGATTTTTTTGTAACCGCAGTGCGGCAGAGTTTCTGGCAATTAGGCCTTTGCGACGCCACCGTCGCCGACTACGTGGCCGACGTGTTGACCGAATTTGCCAGGACTGATCGGCTCTATCGAATACGCTCCGGAGGCGGCCGAAAGGTCGAAAGTGTAGTCGAAATACTCACCCGCGAGCCCAACATGCCGGCCAACGAAAATCAGTTGTTACGCGAACGAGAAAACCGGAAATATGTGGGCGATTATGCGCTTTTCATGAGCGGCATCTTTCGCAGTCATGTGGAAGGAAGGGGCTTTCTCGATTACTACATCAAAGAGGGAAGCCGCTCATACTGGACGGTGTCGGAGCTGGACGTCTCTCTTTATCGCACCGGTTTCATTCTATTCCAAGAGCTATCAAATAAATTCGAATACTATTCGGGCGCGCTCGATTACACTCGCAAGGCCTATTTTGCCCCCCAGCCCGGCGAAGATCCGTTCGCGGGATTTTTGCGCCAGGTCGATGGTTGGATGAAGGTCAACATCACCGAAAATTAACAGATTAGCAATTTCCATCCGCTCGGTATTTTCTTAAAGACATTGTGAACTGGTTTTTTAAAACGCTGCTTGGCCTGGTCGCTGCAATCGTCCTGTTTGTGGGCTTTCTGATCACGCAAATTTTTTTTTCGGTTTCAGGGAATCACGAAAGCGTGGAAATTAGAGTTGAGCGAGGTGAGTCCTTTGCGGCGGTCGTTCGCAAGCTCGCCGAAAGCAAAGTCATTCGTAACGAAGAGTTTTTTCTGCTTTGGGCCAGACTTACAGGCGGTGAAAAGAAAATCCAGTGGGGTGTCTATCGATTTGACACCGCCGTACCGCCCCGAGATGTTTTAGAGCGGTTGGTCACCGGGAAACGGGTCTTCCTAGCCATTACGATACCCGAGGGGCTGACGGTTCGGGAAACCGCCGAGCTATTGGCGAGAACGGAAATTGTCGACCGCGACAAATTTCTTGCGGCGGCCAGCGATCCAGATTTGCTCGCACCTCTCGGATTGGTGGGTAAGGGTTTGGAAGGTTATCTGTTTCCAGACACCTATCGGTTTATGCCTATGGCCTCTGAAAAAGAGATCATCGCTACCATGCTGGAGCAATTTCGCAAAGCATCGGAGCCGCTTTTGAGCCAGCGCGATGACGCCACCGGACTCACTTCACACGAGATCATGACATTAGCATCGATGATCGAGAAAGAAACCGGCGTACCAGCTGAGCGTCCGTTGGTGTCGGCCGTTTTTCACAACCGCCTCAAACGTAATATGCCGCTGCAAAGCGATCCGACGACGATCTATGGCTTGAAGTCGTTCGACGGCAATTTGACCCGCAAGCACTTAAGAGATCCCCATCCTTACAACACGTACCGTATTCCGGCACTGCCGCCGGGGCCGATTTGTAATCCAGGCCTGGCGGCGATTAAAGCCGCGTTGCAACCGGCTGATGTTTCATACCTGTTTTTTGTCTCAAAGAACGACGGTACTCATGTGTTTTCAGAAGATCTGGAAGCGCATAATCAGGCCGTGAGGACCCATCAATCTGTCCGCCAAGCCCGGCGAAGCTCTACAAAGGACGCTGCACCGCTCCAATAAAACCCGATCGTTTATGCTCTCCAGGCGACGTGTTATAGTCCAGCAGTAATGGAGCTTTACGCAGACCAGAACGAGTCGCCGGACAATTTCATCGGTCGCATTGCGCGGCGGCTGCGCAGCCATTCCCTATGGGATTTCCTACTGGTCGTTGCTCCGCCGGTAGCAGCGTTGTTTTATGTTCTGTCGGTGCTTTACCATTATGCATGGCTTCCCGTGCTCGGCGTCTTATTGGCCGCCGCTGGCTTGATGACAATAGGGGCCTTGGCGATCATCTTTCGTGGTCGCCTATTACCCTCCCCTTTGACTTTGGCGGCCCGTCTCCTGGACGATAAGGCCGGAGCCAAAGACCATTTTATCACTCTCGCGACTCTGAGACCCGCATCGGGGGAGCTCATCGACCATTTGCGCCGGCAAACAGCAGGACTGCTCAGGCGTGTCCAAATCGGACGAGATTTCCCTTACACCGTTAAGCGATCTTTCATTTGGTCCCTGACGAGCTCGGTACTTGCAGCAGGCTTGTTTCATTTTTTTTTGATCAGCATGGTATCTACGGCACCTGCTGGACCGCCGCAACAGCGGATACGAGCTCTGGCCGAGCAGATGGCGCAACGGCCGCGTCTGGCCTATCTTGCGCGCGGGCTGCAGGCGCTCGCCGCTAAGATCGAAGATCCACAAGTTTCTCCTCAGGAGAAGCAAGCTTCGATTCAGCACATGCAGAACCAGATTGAAGAGCAGCAAGATAAGCCTGAACAGAAGGATAATGAAGATATTCTAAGTGATGCCGGTAGCCTGTTGAAAACCCTCGAGGGGAACTCCGCTGGCCAGCAACAGGCGCAACGAGAGGGCGGCGGAATTTCCGGCAACGCTTCTCAAGAAGGTCAAGGCCAAGCCCAGAGCCAAAGCGGGGGCGACGGTAAAGGCGAGCTGTCCGCTGAATTGAACCAGGACATGAAAGACGGAAAATCGACGCAGGGGGATCCGCAGGAACAAAATGCGCAGAATCCAACTGGACCAAAGGCAGACCAATCCAAAAGCGGCGGTTCTGAGAAAACCGACAGCGATGAATCGGCGGCCAAAACAATGGAAACGAGCCGAGAGGGCCAGTCGGCTAAGAACAAATCGGACGATTTGCCCAAGGACGGTCCCCCGGCCGAACGCTACTATCAACCCGGCGAGCAAGGGAAAGAAGGAATCAAAGGTGCGCAGTATGTCACCGTGCAGTTGCCTGAAGAGGTCGCGGCGGATGGAAGCGGCGTTGCAACCACGAGCAAGGACGCCAAAGCGAGTCGCAGCCGGCCGAAAGTTCCGGTGAGTAATATCCCTCTGCCGCCCCACCTACCGGATGCTGCGGCGGAAAAGCAGCGCGTTCCACTGGAGTACCGGGATCTCATTAAATAAAAGGAGTTCGATGGAGCCGGAAATATTTCAGGAGACGTTCCAGCACTTGGAAGGCGAGGTGCGAAAAGTCATCGTCGGTCACGACGATATCATTCGCAAGGTGCTGATCGCGTTTTTTGCTGGGGGCCATGCCCTCTTGGAGGGGGTGCCCGGTCTTGGTAAGACCTTGCTCGTCAAGACACTGAGCCAAGCACTTGGAGTCTCTTTCAAGCGCATTCAGTTCACGCCGGATCTCATGCCGTCGGATATTGTCGGCACCCAAGTCCTGACGGAAAGTAACGGCCGCAGAGAATTCCAGTTTAAGCAGGGGCCGATTTTTGCTCATGTGGTGCTGGCTGACGAGATCAACCGGGCTACCCCTAAAACCCAGTCGGCGGTTTTGGAGGCGATGGAGGAAAAGCAAGTTACCGTGTTCGGCGAGTCTCATCTCCTGCAATCGCCGTTCATGGTATTAGCCACGCAAAACCCCATTGAGTTGGAGGGAACCTACCCTTTACCGGAAGCTCAACTCGACCGTTTTTTCTTCAAATTGCTTGTTACACCGCCCACGCCATCTGAGCTGAGAGAAATTCTCAAACGTACTACCGGCGTCGACAGCCCCGTCGTGGATACAATGCTGCCGCAGGACGGCGCCAGCCTAGTGAGAGAAATGAAGCAGCTGCTGCGCCAGGTCTTAATTGCCCCGCCGATAGAAGATTACGTGGTGCGGTTGGTGCACGCTACCCAACCGCAGGCGTTAGACGGCGCAGCGCCCAGTCCGGTGAAGCAGTATCTTCGCTTCGGTTCCAGCCCGCGCGGCGCGCAATCGATCATCCTGGGGGCGAAGGGAAACGCCTTGGCCGAAGGGAGGGTCCATGTAAGCTATCAAGACATCGAGAAAGTTCTCTACCCGGCACTGCGCCACCGAGTCATCCTTAACTTCCAAGCCGAAGCCGAGAATGTCACGGCGGATCAAATTTTGGCCGAACTATTCAAGCAGGTGAAACGCAACTGACGAGCCGGGTGCCGGTCATCTGGTTTTATTCTTAATCGAAGGAATCGATTTTAGATAATCTGCAATCGCAAGCGCGTCCTCGCGCTTCATATCTTTGTAGCCGTGCGACGTTCCCTGAATAACTTCATACATTAACCCCTGCACATTATCTAAGTCGGGCTTGGTTCCGCTGATCAAGAGCTCTGCAATGTCTTCTCGCGTCCATTCGCCTATGCCGGTTTCTTTGTCCGGCGTGATGTTGGGCACTTCCTCTCCGAGCGGCCCGCTCTTGGCATCGGCGCCGGCAAGATAAAGCGAATGGTTCGGCGCGCCTAGAATATTCCGCGGCGTATGGCAGTCGCCGCACAATGAAACGTGATTCACTAAATACCGGCCACGCTCGACGCCGCTTCTTGGCGCCAGCGCCGGAGAGTTGGAGAACCGGCCAAATACTTTTAAGTAGAGAGGCGTGCCCAAGCTGCGCATCAACGGCAGCCAGCTTTCCAGGTCCGGTGTTGGCTTCTTTACGGGTTTCAGAGTTTTCAGATAGGCGATTAAAGCTTTGAGATCCTCCTGCGCCATGCCCGAGTACCCTTCATAGGGCATGACGGGCAAGATTCGGCTGCCATCGCGGCGCGTGCCCTTCACCATCGAGTCGTGGATCTGTTGATCCGTCCAGCTGCCGAGTCCCGTTTCCTTGTCCTGAGTGATATTGGTGCTATAGACTCTGCCAAAAGGAACAGGGAAGGCGCGACCGCCAGCGTGATGAGTTTGATCGGGCACGGTATGACAGGCGCAGCCGCCGGCGAGGGCAAAAATGTACTGACCGTCAGCGATGAGCTTCTTGTTACTGGTTTGCGCCTGAACCGCCGTTGTGACAGACAACGCGCTCATTGTGAAGAACAGTAGCGTTATTACAATTACGAGTAATGGTCGCATAATGTCAGCGTAATTCCTCCTGGCGAAGTTTGCTATCTAAATAGCTCAGTAATCTAAACAACGTGTGGTTGATTGGCGCCTCCTGGCAGGCTTGACGGAGCAGCTTGACCACTATGCCGTTCAAAGCATCGTATTCCAGCGGCTTACCGGCTTCTAGATCTTGAAGCATGGAAGGCTTGAAGTCACCAAGACCTTTGGAGAAGTCAAGTGTTTGATCAAATAACCCCGTATCCAGGTCCACGCCACGGGTGCGCGCCGCAGCCTGGACCTCAATCATGCAGCCCAGCGCCAGCTGAGTCAGAGGCTCGGAATCGACAATTTCCTTTGCAGTAGAGCGTGTCAGACATGAAATCGCGCAGAACGGCGCATTCCACAGCAGCTTAGACCATTGAACTTGCTCGATGGCCGTGCTGATCTCGCAGGGAATTCCCGAGCTGATCAGCGATCGCTTTAATGCGTAACAGGCTTTGTCGCCAGGGCCGCCAGCTTGGCTCGCTTCGCCCACAATGATCCTGCCGCCGCTGGAGTGCACGATCACTCCCGGTAAGGTTACCTGGGCGCCGATATAGACGACCCCGGCCAATGTTCTTTTTTTGCCCCACAGAGCGGCGATCTTCTCCGGATTATCAATGCCGTTTTGCAGTGAAACAATTAGCGTATTGTCGCCGATCATGGGCGCAAGGGCAGCTGCTGCTTCGGTCGTGTCGTAAGACTTGACGCAGAACAGTACCAGGTCAACGATGCCGGCTTCACGAGGCGAGCCGGAAAACAGCGGGGTTTCTAGATGAAGATCGCCGGCCGGGCTTTGCACGCGCAATCCGTTACGTTGCATTGCAATCAAATGTTTACCGCGTGCGATAAACACGACCTCATGCCCGGCAGCGGCAAGCTTTGCGCCGAAGTAGCCGCCCACTGCGCCTGTGCCCAAAACCGCGATACGCATGGTTCTCGTCGTCCCGACTCGACTCTATTCTCGACATTTCGAGATGTCAATTTTTGACCGCGACTATCCTGCCGTTTGCGATTTACGCTTTGGTGACAGATATGCTATGAAAACCGAGCTATGGAAAGAATCGATCCGCAGCGCGATCATCTTGGGCTTGAACAGTTTCCCCCGGGGCGAGAAGTCGTTTTCAATGGAAAGCCCTACGTTGTCCAGCGGCGGACGACCCTCGCATCCGGCGAGGCCGCTGTCGTACTGCAGGGACATAACGAGCAGTTTCTCGTCGGCGCCGGCGAATTTCTGGCTGGCGTCGGATGACCCGGACAGGATCGACAAAATTCATCGAATAGGGAGAACCGCATGGGAAAAATCCGATTGACGCTGGCCTGCTGGGACTACGACCGCACCCGTGCTCTACAGGACGGCAGGGTTGAAGTCGAAGGCGTAGAATTGAATTATCTGCCGCTGCGCGTAGAGGAGACTTTTTGGCGTATGCTGCGTTACGGGGAATTCGATGCTGCTGAAATGTCCACGGGATCGTACTTGATGGCGCGCGATAAGGGTGCTCCTAAATTGATCGCCATTCCGGTTTTTCCTTCCAAGACTTTTCGCCATTCATGCATCTATATCAATACCGATTCCGGGATCCGTAAACCCGCGGACATGGCCGGTAAAAGGGTCGGCGTACCGGAGTATCAAATAACCATGGCCATTTGGGCGCGCGGTATCCTGCAGCACGAATACGGCGTTGTGCCGGAGAAAATGAAATGGTTTACCGGCGGCGAGGAACACCCCGGGCGTGAGGACAAGGTAAGGCATAACCTGCCGCCTAACATCTATATTCAACCGATCTCTGCGGACAAAACGCTCTCCGCGATGTTGGAATCCGGCGAAATTGATGCGATGATTTCGGCGCACATGCCATCGCCGTTCGTGCGTCGGCATCCGAAGGTTCAGCGACTAATTCCGAACTTTCGCGAGGTGGAACAGGACTACTTCCGGCGCACCAAGATCTTTCCGATCATGCATACAGTGGCTATTCGGGAAGATTTTTATGAAAAGAACCCCTGGATTGCGCAGAGTCTTTTCAAAGCCTTCAATGAGTCCAAACGGCTATGCCAGGAAGCCATGTACGAATTTTCGGCGTTGAAATACATGCTGGCGTGGTCCATCGATGAAATGGAAAAAGAACGCGAGATCCTGGGCGACGATCCCTGGGCATATGGTTTGGAGGCAAATCGCCATATTCTAGAAACGCTTGTTCAGTATACGCACGAACAGGGCCTGATTAGCCGGCGCCTTGACGTGAATTCTCTTTTTGCCAAGAGCACCCTCGAGGAATTCAAAATTTAAGGCGACGATTCACGGAATACGAGTTTTGGGCGGCCATGGCTGACGAAAAAACAGAAACATTGGAAGAAACCAAGTGGTGGATTGATCGCGGTCCGGTCAAAGGGCGTGAAAAGCCTGCCGCTGCGGTACCGGGAATCATCGAGAAGTGGGCCTACGAGCTACTCAGGGGCTACAATCAGGATCAGGCGGCGAAAAACCTTGTCGACATCAATCCTCGGCTCCTTAAAGAGCTTTCGGTAAAGCCCGGCGAATGGGGATATTTTTCCATGGATGTGGGAACCTACCCGCCGGAAAAACTGGCAAAGATCAAAAGCGGGCTGCCCCTGCCACCCGGTGCGCGCGGTCTGATTGTCGATGCCGGTTACTCAGTCCGGGTCGTTATAACCGGCGAACCGGTGGGCAAACGTTATATCGATATCAATTTTACCGATGCGCCGGCACTGGACTACTGGGTGGATGGGCAATTGGTGCAAGAGCGGATATTTTCAAATGTCGGCGAGGCGCTAAAGAGAATACGACCCGAGTTGCGTAGGTATCTCACCCCGCGCGAAGATTAGTGACAACCGCAGGTTGCGGCGTACAAGCGCAAGCGCCGCGGCGGCACCGATATTCCATAATTCGGATTAGATCCTCATCAGAGAAGCAAGCTAAGCGGTTCTCGTCTTGGTCTTCCTCGACTTTGTCGCTTCGCGCAGTGGGCTGTCCCGGGGAATCGGAACCAGTGAAGTTACCTCCAAACCGTACCCACGAAGTCCCACTAGGTGCTTCCTGTTATTGGTCAGCAGCCGCATTTTTCGAACTCCCAAATCGCGCAAAATCTGTGCGCCAATGCCATACTCTTTGAAATCGGCGCGATAGACGAATGACAGGTTCATGTTTTTTTGTTGCTTACCTGCGACTGTGGGGTATGTCACCATAGCCGGAGTCAGCCCTTTGTGCTCGGGTTGCAGGTAGAGAATCACACCTTTGCCTTCTCTTGCAATGATTTCCATTGAGCGCTGAATCACCCGGCCGGTGTTCAGCAGCTCGAAGCCGAAGACATCGCCTGGGACATATTTCGTATGAACTCGAACCAGAGTTTCCTCCCGGGGGGAGATCTCGCCTTTGATCAAGGCGAGGTGCTCACTTTGGTCGACGTGGGTATTGTAAACGATGGCTTGAAACTGCCCGCCGATGCGGGTCGGTAGCGGCGCTTTGGCTGCCTGATATACCAGCGAATCATAGTTGAGCCGATACTGAATGAGGTCGGCTATGGTAACGACTTTAAGCTTGTGCTTACGGGCGAATTTCATCAGGTCGGGCAGACGTGCCATCGTGCCGTCATCTTTCATGATTTCGCAGATGACTCCGGACGGTTTGAGGCCGGCCAAGCGAGCCAGGTCGACCGAGCCCTCCGTCTGGCCCGCGCGCACCAGCACGCCGCCATTGCGGGCCCGCAGCGGAAAAATGTGCCCTGGAGTGACCAGATCTTGAGGCTTGGCATTGTCGTCAATGGCATCAAGGATTGTTTTGGCCCGATCGCCGGCCGATATTCCAGTGGTTATACCGTCGGTCGAGTCGATCGAGACTGTAAAGGCCGTGCCGAAGGGCGACGTATTCTCCGATACCATCATCGACAGATTCAGCAGCCGGACTCTTTCCTCTGTTAAAGTAAGGCAGATCAGTCCACGCCCGTGAGTTGCCATGAAGTTGATCGCCTGGGGTGTAACTTTCTCAGCCGCCATGCACAGGTCACCCTCATTCTCGCGGTCCTTGTCATCCATAAGGATGACCATCTCCCCCCGCCGAATTGCTTCGATAGCTTCTTCAATCGTTGCCAATGACATAGGGCAAAAGTGTATCACGGTGACTTACTGCGTCAACGACCTACTCACCAATACAAAAGTGTCTGTCACGAAAACGGGACAGGTGCCGGCTGGACCTGAACAGGGACCTTTCGAGCCGGAATACGGAAGGACGGCGATTTCATGACCGGACCTCCAGAACCATTGATTGACTCGGTGTTGACTTTCAGCCGGTGAATGTTAGCGTGATCTCGGTAAAGTCGTGAACTTCGAGACACCAATCGCTAGAGTCCTTATTTTTTCGGCAATCGTGATTTGCTTCACGCTCGGTGCCGCGGGGGTGACTTTTGCCTCTGACTCATTTGCGGTTG
>CAYZXN010000230.1:0-3344 GCA_964482425.1 uncultured Syntrophobacteraceae bacterium
CATTGCACAGAACTGATATTTTTAAACCCCGGCATCGACGTTTGCATCGCCAACTGTCACAATCGAACTTGGGAACCCGACAAGTTCGCCTCTGCCGGGGCGCAGACTCGGATGCTCGAGCGGCTTATCGACTGGATCGAACAATATGAAACGCGTGATGATGAATATGGCCTGAAATACCATCGCCGGATCTTCGATAATTTTAGCGGAGCCAAACGAGAGTACCGCGTTCCTGCGTACGATACGGAAAGTAAGTTTTCGCATGGGGTCATTCCATGCAGCGCGTCATTACCGAGTTCAAAAAGGGACGAACATGGTGACTGGGTAGCGTTTCTGAGCTGCGGCCACAAACAGCATGTCCGGCATCGGCCGCCGTTCTTCGAACGCCTGTGGGTAACCACGGAGGAAGGGCGCAGGGACAAAACCGGCGGGCCGTTGGATTGCATTCAGTGCGACCGTTTCGAAATGCCGGAGAATTTTGCACCGTATCGCAGGACCACGGAGTTCAACGAAGAGACTCTACCCAAGAGCTTGCGCAACGACCACTCCACCAAGCCCGGCGTATGGGCTAAGATCAATGTGATCGAGGGAAAACTCATCTATAGAGTCGACGCTTTGGATGCGCGATTCGAGCTATCTCCCGGTAACGCCCGGCATTGTGATTCCGCAGATAGGGCACAAGCTCGAGCCGATCGGGGCCGTGCGGCTTTTTGTCGAATTCTACAAGCGCGCCGCGAAAGGCGAGGAGTGAAGACTTCAAACTCCGATAACGGACAACTTTTTCCAAAGGAACAACCTATGACTGAGCACGACGCGTCGCTGACGATTCTCTCTGCGCACCGGCTCGAGCAACTCTGGGCCGAGCATCTCAAAGAAGACAAATCATCCGCGTGGACCGCACGGCGGAAGATCGTTTGATTTAAGAAAAGGAGAGCTCATGGTCGATTGGATTACCGGCTTTGAAAAAATGGGAACCGCCGGCATCGCTCTTCTGATGTTCGTCGAAAATGTTTTCCCACCCATTCCCTCGGAGCTGATAATGCCGCTGGCGGGCTTCTCGGCCGCGCGCGGTGACCTCAACCTGGCGGCCGTCATTATCGCCGGATCGATTGGCTCACTGCTCGGAGCTGTTCTTTGGTACTACATCGGCAAAAAGATAGGCGCGCAGAGACTGAAGCGCTGGGCTATGACGCACGGCCGCTGGCTTACGCTTTCACCGAGGGAGGTTGACCAGGCATGCGGTTGGTTCAATCGGCAGGGTGGCAAAGCCGTGTTTATCGGAAGGCTCATTCCCGCTGTACGAACATTGATCTCGGTGCCGGCGGGAATCGCCGGAATGCCGCTGGCGCCGTTTCTTCTCTACTCTGCCGCCGGAACGGTTCTATGGACTACGTTACTCGCTGTGGCCGGTTACTTTCTCGAAAGCCAGTATGACAAGGTCGCGGGTTGGGTCAACCCGGTTTCCAACGTGATCATCGGTATGCTCGTGCTCGGCTATCTTTACCGAGTCGCAACCTTCCGGCGGCGCGAAACTTCTTCCTGATAATGAGCCCCATCAGCGGATCTAATCTGAGGCCAGCACCCGATGTTCCGCAACAACCGGTGCTGATGAGCGTCAGAGAACCGATCAAGCGCATCGTAGTTTAAGGCGCGGGCGCCGTTTGCACCTGAAGGTTATTGATGATCGCTTTGACGTTGCTCACCAGCGAGGCGATGTCTTCAGCCCGCCTTTTTTCATGTTCCGAACCAACTACACCGTTCAAATAAACCACGCGGTCAACGGTATCCACGTCTATACGCGTGAGTGTCGAAACTTTGTCAGCGGCAAGTCGGGTCTTGACCGCTGTGGTAATCGTCAGATCGTCGAGATTCTCCCCAGCAGTTCTTCCGGTCATAGCCTGACATCCAGCCAGAGCAAAAATCACCACCACAGCAGCTACGAGCTTTATCAAGTGTTTCATCGCGAGCGTTCCTTTTCCCGGGCCGAAAATCGGCCTACCTTAGCACTTGCGACAATATAGACAAGATCCATGGCACAGTTGCGTCTGCATGTTCCGTCCTCTCCGACTCATTCTCCCGGCGCGCCTTAAAAAATTACGGCATCCGGGTGTTCAAGAAAATGACTTTTAGGGGACGCCGCACCGGCTGATCAACCCAAAGCATTTGATTTTGCCGCTTGACAAACCTCTGCGAATCGCCGGAATATCGTGCCTGGAGAGTGCAACTTGAGAGAAGCGCGCTCGAGCGAAGGTTCCTCACACAAAGGAGATCACAAAATGGCCATAGGACTGTCTCATGGCGGAACCACCGTTTATTCATCTCCATCCCGATCGGACGAAGTGTGGATCGGCACCCGGGACGGCATCTTCGTCATCGAGCGCGATGGCGGCGGCACTGGCTGGCGTGTCACGCGCCGCCTGCTCGAGGACAAGCACATCAGCGCGATTGTAACGGATCCCGAAAGCGGCCTGACCTTTGTCGGCGCGTTTCATGGCGGTCTGCAGGTCACTGCCGACGGCGGCAAAAACTGGCAAACCAGAAACAACGGCTTGACCGAGCACGATGTCTATAGCTTGGCGGCGGTTCGTCTCGACGGCAAAACCCGTTTTTTTCTGGGAACCGAACCTGCTCATATCTTCTGCAGCGACGACCTCGGACTTCACTGGCGCGAGTTGCCGGCCTTCCGCGCCGTGCCGAGCGTGCCGAAATGGAAATTTCCGGTACCGCCGCATGTCGCGCATACCAAACACATCACTTTCGACCCGCGCGACCCCAGCACGGTATACGCCTGCGTTGAAGTGGGCGCTCTGCTAAGAAGCCGCGACGCCGGAGAAACGTGGGAGCAAATCGATGGAGTGTACGAGGACGTGCACCGTTTGGCGATCCACCCGCACGACCCGAACCGCCTCTACGTCGTTACCGGACACGGTTTATATGTAAGCTCGGATCGCGGCGCCACGTTCGAGCAATGGATTGCGCGCCCTTCCCCGATCGCCGGCTACCCTGACGGCCTGGTCATTCATCCCAAAAAACCGGAGCTGATGTTCCTCGGCGCCGCCGACGTCGGCCCCGGCACATGGATGAAAACCCATTACGCAGGCGCAAAGATCTCCCGCAGCAAAGACGGTGGGCGGACATGGGAAATGCTGCAGAACGGTCTGCCCGAACGGATGCAGGCGAGCATTGAAGCGTTGTGCCTGGAGGATTGCGGAGAATCAGTTTCGCTGTTCGCCGCCACCACGGCCGGAGATGTCTATTCCAGCGATGACGCCGGAGAGCACTGGAGCCGAATACTCACCGGCCTGCCGCCGATCTCAAAGGGCGGCCATTACAAAATGCTCGCT
>CAYZXN010000231.1:0-3939 GCA_964482425.1 uncultured Syntrophobacteraceae bacterium
TTCGAGTGCCAGACAATCCTGCCGGGCGGGCGGTGTAAATTGAAGACGGCGGCGAGGCCCACAAGACCCGCGACCAACAAAGACAGATCTTCCAGCATCCCCAGCCAGAACGCCGCCAGTGAACCGATCGCGCTCCAGAGGATCGGAACGAAAAACACGCTCCGCGGCAGCGGCGCTTCGGCGAAAAGCAACGCGCCGATGGTAAAGATTGTCGTCGGACACGGCAGTCCAAAGGTGGGAACGGCCGGGTAACGCCGGCCAAGGGCATAACTGATGAACGGATAAACCGCCACGGCCCAAACTATCAGAACCGCGCCGGTTAGCTTCCATGGGTCGCCCGACACGCGAAAGCGCAGTTTATCGACGACCACACCGAACCAGTCGAAGGCGACCCCTGCCAATAGAAAAAGCACTCCGAACCACCACGCCGCAGGATTGATCGGCGCAAAAAACGTATAGTGATAGACGAGCGCCATCCACAGCCACAATCCCGCCAGCAACAAGGCGATCATTCGGCTCGCCCACGGCTGGCTGCAGAAGAGAAGCGCCGCGCACGCCAGCGCTGCGCCGTTGAGAACCAGCTGCAACGGCCACACGGCCTGGTTGTACTGAACGAGAACGCTAAAGAATTGATCGGCGTTAAATGGCAGATTCGTCATAGCGCACGCCGGCGGCTGAATCGCTGTCCAATAAATCTAAGCTAGCGGAAAGGGTCAGTTGGATTCAAGCGGACCGGATTACGAGCACCGGATCCCGTGAATGCTGGATGACCTTCTCCGTGACACTGCCGAGCACCCATCGGCCGATTCCCGAGCGGCCGTGCGTCGACATCGCGATCAGACTATTCGGCGTCGTGCGCGCAATGCCGTTGATCTCGTCCGCCGGATCGCCTTCGAGGGCGGTAGCCGTGACCCGTGCCACGCCGTTGGCGCGTAATTGTTCAGCTTTGGCCTCCAGGTACGTCTCAGCCTCCGCGCGCAATGGCTCACGGAACTGCGCCAAGCCCTGAGCGAGAACGCCGTCGGCGACCACGTAGGCATTGACCGGCAGCTTATAAACCCGCACCAGATGAACTTCCAAATTCATGGTTTTGCCGAGCGCAGTGACATGCGGCAGCACCTTTTCGCCGAGAGCCGATCCGTCCAGAGGCACGAAAATCGTCTTGAGCGCCACCGGCGTCGTAGGATCACGGTCGCCTGGACGAACAAGCAACAGCGGATTCGCCGCCGCTTGCACGACTTTCGCCGCGACGCTACCCAACAACCAGCGACGCATACCGGACATACCGTGTGTCGCCATGGCGATAAGGCAGGAAGGATCGCTTTTGGCGTGATCGACGATGACCGTCGCCGGCGAGCCACCTTCGGTCGCGGTTCGGGCCGCGCCGGAGAAATATTGCGTGGCAATTTTCTTCAGATAGAGAGCACCCGCATCCTCGGTACCTGAAGGCGGCGGTTCCCCCTCGTCTGTGACGCGCAACAACTCTACGGGAACGCTCTGGGCTTCGGCGAGCAGACGAACATAGGACAAAACCTGCTCCGCAAGAGGCGACCCGTCCAGCGGCACAATAATTTTGCTGTACATGGCTTGTTACCTTCCGAGCGGGTCCTCGCTCAAGTTTCGCGCACAACCAGCACCGGATCGCCCGAATGGCGCGCCACGGTTTCGGCGACGCTACCGAGCACCCACCGCTTCACGCCTGAACGGCCGTGCGAAGACATCGCGATCACGCCGTCCGGCGTATTGCGGCCGAGAGCAATGATCTCGTCGCCGGCGAAGCCTTCGCTGCTGAGCGCTGAGACTTTTTCGACACCAAGTTGTTTAACCTCGGCGACTTTCTTCTCGAGATATTCATTCGCCTCGTCGCGTATACCGGTCAGCAGCTCCTCATAGTTGATGCCGTAGGCACCTTCGTTCCCCGAATAGGCGTTATAGGGAATATGGTAAGCCCGAAACAGGACGACTTCGAGGCCCAGTTTCTTTGCCATTTCGGCGGCTGTCGCCAGTGCGCGTTCCGCCACTTCCGAACCGTCCAAAGGTACAATCACGGTCTTGAAAGCGGCTTCTCCCTCTCCGCTCGCTGATTCCGTCGCGCGAGCCAACAACAAAGGATTGGCGGCGCCTCGCAAAACCTTTTCCGCGACACTGCCCAACATAAAACGGTTGAGCCCTGAGCGGCCGTGGGTAGCCATTGCGATGAGGGTGCTCTTGTCCCGTTCGCCTTTGTCTATGATGGCTTGGTCAGCACGCCCCTTGTCAACCGTTCTTGTGACAGCGACCCCTTTAAAGGTTCCAGCAACGCCGCCCAGATAATCCTCGCTGGCGCGCACGCTGTCTTCGACTAAGGTACCAAGGAGACGCGTCTTCTCCTCCGACATGTTCGTGGCCATCTCGGCGATATCGATAACCGCAAGGAGCTCGACCGGGATTTTGAGTTTGCCTGCCAGGTAACGAGCGTAGGGAAGGACCTTTTCAGCGGTCTTAGAGCCGTCCAATGGGATCAGTATTTTGTTATACATGGGGTCTCCTCATCTCCTCTGGGTCCTTTGTTCTCCTGCACTCATTTTTTTTCTTCTGGGCTCTACTCGACTTTCACCTTGATTTCTTTTGCCTTGGCCGCCTCGGTCTTGGGCATTCGGACTTCCAGCACACCGTTTTTGAAGTTGGCTTTCACCTTGTCCGTATGAACCTCCGCCGGCAACTCCACTGTCCTGATAAAAGACCCATAACTCCGTTCGGCGCGATAGTAGTTCTCTTCCTTGATCTCGTCCTCTTTCTTTTTCTCGCCTTTGATCGTCAAGGTATGATCGGTGAGATTCACTTCGATGTTGTCCTTATCCATGCCGGGAATCTCGGCTTTGACGACAATCTCGTCCTTGTCCTCGAACACGTCGACGAGCGGGACTCTTCTCTCCAACTCATCGCCCCTGAACCATCGCTCCGGCCACCAAGGCCTGGTTCTGCGGCCGAAGAAATCCTCCATCATCCGATCCATGTCACGCTCCCATCGGCCCAAATCCATAATGGACCTGCGCGGCGTAACGGCCTTACTCTCCTTAGCCGGTGTTTTGTCTGCCATAACCTATCCTCCTTTATTGGTTTTCGTTCAAGACAATCCGCAATGGTTGTGCCATTCGAATGTTATGTCTTTTCCGATGTAGGCCGGAATTTAATTTCGCAAGGTTGAAAAAATTTGTTGCCGCTTCTCTCAATTGTGCGATTCGTCTGGCTTTGAGACCATACCAAGAGAAGATCGGTACGAATACGGAACAAGTACTGCACGAGGCGCGCGAGACCGGCGTTTTGCCACGGCAGTCGGCCGTGTATTTCGCCGAACAGCGAGTAAGACGCGCCATGGCTTATCGGCGTTGATCGAGTCGAGGAGCCGGACTTGCCTCCTAAATGAAGGCAGTTATTCGTCAACAGGTCGATATAGAATTCCGTATTGAAATTCTATGCGAAAGAAGCTTTTCGATCACCACGAAGCGCAGGAAGGACACGAAGAATGGACAGTCAAGTTAGAAAAATAGCCGAAGATCGACAGGTTATTCTCTTCCATCGTGCTTCGTGACCTCAGTGGGTGATAGTCGCCGGATAAAACACCAACGGTGGGAGACACTGCACTAGCGTGCTGCTTCGATACTAACGGCGCAGACTTTGTATTCGGGAATCTTGGCCACCGGATCGACTGCTGCGATCGTCAAGTTGTTGATGTTGTGCTGTCCCGGAAAGTGGAAGTTGCCAAAAAGCACGCCCGGTGCAACCCGTTCCGTAATAATAGGACGGGCAATCACTTCGCCGCGGCGAGACCTGAGCCGCAGCAGACGATCGCCTTCCAAACCGATCTTAGCCGCGTCCTGCGCGCTAATCTCGACCAAACTCTCCGGATAGATTTCCAGTAAACCTTTGGCGCAGCGACTCAGTTCTCCCGCCGGGAAC
>CAYZXN010000232.1:0-4647 GCA_964482425.1 uncultured Syntrophobacteraceae bacterium
GAGCGTGTTGGGCGTTGGCCGCGGTCCCTGCGACATGTAGCCGACGATGCGCTCACCGGCGGCGCGTTCGAGCGCAGTCGTGGACTTGACGAGGGTGTCCCGTTCCTCCTCCTTGGTCTTGAAGACGGGCGGGTGCATCGACTGGTCCCAGCCGTGGGTGGCGAGCTCTTGGCCGCGCGCTCTGACTTCGCGCACGCTTTCCGGGAACAGCTCCGCGACCAAACCGCTGCTGATCACCGTCGCTTTGACACTGTGCCGTTCTAAAACGTCCAGGAGTCGATAGACCCCGAACCTGGCGCCATATTCGCGCGCGCCCAGCGCCAGGAAGTCGAACGTATGGTGCGCGCCTTTTGGCATCGGCCTGACTGGCTCGGGCACGGACTCCCATTCGTGCAGCAAAATAATCATCACGGCCATTTTGGCGCCGCCCGGCCACTCCTTAAACCAGTCGGGTCGCCGGAGATGCTGCGGCCGGTAATTCCATTGGTACGCCTGGACTAACTCGGGCGAAGTCATGGTCCTGGTACTCCTTTGCTGTTTAGGTCTCGTACGGAGCTAGTTGTAGCCATCAGGGATGCACGGCGGTTAGGCATGAGTCGTTGAATTTATGTTGACTCTGATCGCTTATCCCCTTCCTCTACATATGCTGCATGCAACCGGATAATCATCGATGCGTCGAGATGGAGGCATTCTGCCATCACTCGCGCTTTGATCCCGCACCACTACTATGCGGCATAGACCAACAGCGACCGCGGATCACGTCGCGCCGCCTGCACGTCACGAAGACTCACGGCTCTCGCACACACCTTAGGTCAGTCTTACTGCGGAGAATCGGAGTCCATCGGAATTTCACCCGAAGGATCAATACAATTATCGAGCGGGCAGCGGCTCGCCGCCGGCCATTTTTTTATACAGATCAACGACCTCTTTATCGCGCGGCAATTCTTTGATCGCCTGCTCCAGCTCTTCGCCGCCGAGAGGCGCGGGCGGATCGCCCATCAGCTTCTTGTACTCGACCGGAAACTCCGGATCGGCAAAGGCCTTGCGCATCGCCGCGCGGATGATCCGCACCGGCTCATCGGGCGTTCCCGGCGGGAAGATATAAGGCCAACGCGGGTATTGAAAGGCGCGGAACATGTCGAGCAGCTTGCGCTCGTTGTCCGATTTGGCAAAGCTCCCCAGTTCCGGCAGTTTTGCAAATTTGGGATGATGGCGGCCTTTGGGCACCGTCAGCGTGGCGTGCAGGTGAATCAGCTTCTTGTCGATCCACTCCGGTTGTTCTATGACAAAGCGGGCGGCGCCGGTGGCGTGCGCATCCAGCTCGCCGCGCTCAAGAGCGATGTAAATTTCCGGACCGGTAAAGCCGGTCACGAACGTGGGGTCCTTCAGGCCGATCAGATAGGCCATCATCCGCGCCGTGACATAGACCGGGTGGCCGACTGCGTGGGCGCCAAAGCGGATGCCGCTCGCTGCTTGCAGCTTGGCTATCGTATCCCACCCCTTCTCACCCTTGGTATAGAAGACGTAAGGGTCGCCGGTATCCGTCGAACCGAGATAAATGAACTTATCCAGATCGTACTGAGTGCCGGCAAGGCCCAAAATGGGCCCAACCACAAGACCGGCGCCGATCGATCCGATCGTCAATCCGTCCGGCCGCGTTGAGCTAAAAATCATATTCGCGGCCTTTCTCCCGGCGGCGCCCGGGACGAATTCAAGGAGCAAACTGGGACGACCGGGAATGTGTTTTTCCAGGATCCGCATCATCGCTCGGGTCTGGAGCTCGCCCGAGCCGCCGGGCCCGCCGCCGCGGATAATCCTGATGGTCTTGCCCTTGTAGAAATCGGACTGGGACAGAGCCTTGCCGGCGGGAACGCAAAGCAGAAATGCGATCAGCACGGCGCGCACCAATCCGAGCAATACAAACCGTTCATCTATTTTCATAGAACCTCCCCCATAGAGCGAAAGCACGCTTATCGTCTATACCGTCTCACGGACTCGATTATATTCTCGACAAATCCTAAGAAAAGGGCGTCATGAAAATACATCGCCGATGCCCGCTTTAGCAATGGCAACGGCGGCGCCGGGTTCTAACGTTGCGCCCGCCCCTTGCGTACTATCGGGATCTGCAGTCATCGAGAAAATGTTGCCTGAGAAGCCGACCGGCTTCATAATGTAGCGGTCCGACGTGCCGGAGTAGCGCTCAGAAAAAAAGGAGGACACACCCCATTCTCAACTCAACCACACTCCCCCACTCGAAGATCCTGTGGGTCAGATCCATAACGGTCGCATTACTCATAGCAGCAGCCACCTGGCAGTGTGCACAACCCGCGGGCACGGACCGGAACTCCGCGTCCCGGCCTGGTATCGCGAAGTTGGACCGCGACGATGATGGAAAAGTTTCCCGCGCTGAGTTCCGTGGCCCTGCGCAGCGGTTTAGCGCCATGGATGCGGACGCTGACGGATACCTTTCGGCGCGGGAGCTGGGCGGCCAACGACGAGCCGTCCCGAATGCCCGGAGTGGTTCGGCGGGCAGAATCCCCATCATCGACATCCACATCCATTTGGATGTCATGGCCGGGCGCCGGCCGGACTATACGGGAGCGGCCGAAACGGCTCTGGAAACGATGGATCAACACGGCATCCGCACGGCGGTCATTATGTCGCCGCCGTTGCCTCCGGGGCATCCGAGACCGCAGGACTACCGCGAGTTGCTTGGGGTGGCACGGAAGTTCCCAGGGAGATTCTTGGTTCTGGGCGGAGGTGCGACGCTCAATCCGATCATTCAAGAGGCCGGGCAGCAAAATAATCTCGATTCGGAACTCCGCAAAAGATTCTTGGAAACCGCCGAAGCAATGCTGGCGGAAGGAGCCGCCGGCTTCGGCGAACTCACGTCCTTGCACTTCTCGTTCAACAGCACACATCCCTTTGAGATGGTCCGGCCGGACCATCCTCTGTTTCTGCTGCTCGCCGACATCGCCGCCCGGCATGGCGTGCCTCTCGACCTCCATATGGAAGCCGTCCACGAGGACATGGCAGTGCCACAGCAGATCCGCGATCGAAGTGCGAACAACCCGGCACGCATTCCGGAAAATACCAAATCATTTGAGCGCCTGCTCGGTTACAACCGAAAGGCCGCGGTTATTTGGCAGCACGCCGGATGGGACAACACGGGTTCCAGGAGCGTGCAGCTCATGCGCCGGCTGCTCAACGATCACCCCAATCTCTTTCTGGGCCTGAAGATGAGTCCGTCAAGCGTATTCAAGGAACACGATCCCGTCCAACGCGGCGCGGGGTTGAGGCCCGAATGGAGAGCATTAATTGCCAGCTATCCGGATCGCTTCATGCTGGGCAGCGACTATTTCGCGCCCGCCCCCGCTTTCAACCGGCGAAGACCGCCGAATCTCCAGCCCGCCCTCCGGGTGATTGAGCTACTTCCCCCTGGTCTCAAGCCTAAGGTCGCCTACGAAAACGCGCAGCGATTGTATCGCCTGAACGATGCTGCGAAGTAAATTGAACTGCGAACGGACCACGCTCAGGTCTACTGCCATAGCAGAACCTCTGTCCGCTTTCTTAGTAAAGCTGGAGCGCTAAGGAGCGCTGTTGCACGCGAGAAATGACTCCCAAAAAATTCTTACCGGTGCGATCGGCTTTAAGCCATCGCACCGAAAAATTGCTATAGTGCCCTCAAATCAATCCACCGGAGGAATTATGCGCATTGCCATAGGTTTGCCGAGTCGCGTCGCATCCGCTTCCAGCGCAGTGATGCTCGAATGGGTCACCCGGGCAGAGCGCGGACCGTTTTCGAGTATCGTCGTTACGGATCGGGTCGTTTCCCAGGCACTCGAACCACTCACCGTTCTGGCGCTGGCGGCGGGCGCGACGCAGCGCATCGGTTTAATGACCAGCGTCGTGATCGGACCGACGCGCGAAACCACGCTTCTCGCCCGCCAGGCCGCGACGATCGATGTGCTTTCAGGCGGCCGCCTCACGCTCGGCATCGGCATCGGCGTGCGCGAAAACGATTATCTCGCCACCGGGTTCGACTTTCATCGCCGCGGCCGCCGCGCGGAAGAGCAGTTGCCGACACTGCGCCGGCTGTGGTCCGGCGAGGCCCTGTCAGGGGAAGTTGGCGCCATCGGGCCGCGGCCCTGTGCCGCCAACGGTCCCGAGCTATTGATCGGTGGTTATGTGCCCGCGATCGTGCAGCGCATCGCCAAGTGGGGCGACGGCTACATGGCGCCGGGCGGCGGCGAGCCGGAAAGCCTGCTCAGAACGTGGCGCGAGATAGAGCGTGCATGGCAAGAAGTAGGACGCACGGGAAAGCCGCGTTGGGTAGGCGCTACCTATTATGCGCTCGGTCCGAACGCTGGGGATCATGCCAACCGCTACATCGCCGCGAACTATGGCTACAATGCCGATCTTGCGGCGCGGCGTTTGAAAAGTCTGCCGATTTCGACAGCAGCAGTGCAGGACGCGATCAAGCGCCAGGGCGACATGGGAGTCGACGAATTCATCCTGCGACCGTGCGCCGACGATCTGGACCAGATGGACCGGCTTGCCGAAATCGCCGCCCGTAGCGCTTAACGCAGGCGGAGAAAAGAGGATGCGAACCCATCCATCGAGTCAAGGAAGGAAGGTTTCCCTACC
>CAYZXN010000233.1:0-27239 GCA_964482425.1 uncultured Syntrophobacteraceae bacterium
CAAACCGGCGGACGACAGCCCGGAGCTCAAGTACCTGCAGGAACAGCGCGCGAAGCTCGGCGGCTACCTGCCGGCGCGCAGTACTGAGCAGCCCTCGCTCGAAATGCCGGCGCTTTCGACGTTCAAGTCGCAGCTCGAATCAACCGGCGACCGCGAGATATCCTCAACGATGGCAGTCGTGCGCATCCTGAACGCACTGCTGAAGGACAAAAAGGTCGGTAAATACATCGTCCCGATCGTGCCCGACGAAGCCCGCACCTTCGGCATGGATTCGCTTTTTCGGCAAATCGGCATCTACTCGCCTAAGGGGCAACTCTACGAACCCGTCGATCGAGAGACCCTACTCTATTATAACGAGGCTAAAGACGGGCAAATCCTCGAGGAGGGAATTACCGAAGCCGGATCCATGTCATCGTTCATCGCCGCCGGCACGGCTTATGCAAACCTGGGGACTAACATGATCCCCTTCTACTTCTATTATTCCATGTTTGGTTTTCAGCGCATCGGCGATCTGATCTGGGCGGCGGCCGACAGTAAAGCCAAGGGATTTTTGCTCGGCGCCACCGCAGGGCGTACCACTCTCAACGGTGAGGGGCTCCAACACCAAGACGGCCACAGCCACCTGTTGGCGAGCACGCTGCCGACACTTCTAACCTACGACGCTGGATTCGCCTATGAAGTTGCAGTGATCATCCGTGAAGGGTTAAAAAAAATGTACGCCGATGGCGACGAATGTTTTTATTACCTCACTCTTTACAACGAAAGTTATCCCATGCCGGCGGTTCCTGAAGGTGCAGAAGAGGGCATTCTTAGAGGTTTATACCGACTCAAACCGGCGAGCAAAGGGAAAACACACAAAGCCCATATTCTGGGTAGCGGTCCATTAATCCGGGAAGCTTTGCGCGCGCAAGACATACTGGGAGAACAGTTCGATGTGTCGGCCGACGTCTGGAGCGCTACCAGCTACAAGTTATTGCGCGGCGACGCGCTACGTACCAAGAGATGGAACATGCTGCACCCCACTGCGCCGCCGAAAAAATCCTATTTGGAATCGCTGCTGCAGAATGAGGAAGGCGTTTTTATCGCTGTCTCCGATTATATGAAAATGGTGCCGGATCAGATCGCACCGTGGATACCGGGCGGCCTGACGACACTCGGAACCGACGGTTTCGGCCGTAGCGACACACGCCCCAATCTCAGGCGCTTTTTCGAGGTCGATGCCGAGCTCACGACAATTGCAACCCTCTATGCACTTTACCAAAAGGGTTTTCTGCCTGCCCAGACCGTCGAGGGAGCCATAAAAAAACTCGGCATCGACCCTGAAAAATCTTTCCCGTTCTATTTGTAACGCTTAATTTAAGTCAGCCCGCCATGGATGTTAAACTCCCACAACTCGCCGAGGGTGTAGAATCTGGGACAGTGGTCAATATCCTGGTCTCCGAAGGTCAGGAAATCAAAAAAGACCAGGCCTTTATGGAGCTTGAAACTCAAAAGGCCGTCGGCTCCATTCCTTCACCCAGCGCCGGCACGGTGACTAAGGTGCACGTAAAGGAAGGCATGGAGGTGACGGTTGGGCAAGTGCTGATTTCGATAGAGAGCGGCGGCGCTACGGCTCCCTCCAACGGTGAACCGACTCGTTCAGCCTTAGAAAAGTCAGCCATTCGTGCTACACAGCCGATGCCGAGTCAAGGCTCTCCGTCGCAGGGAGCCCCGCAAGACGCGCCGGGCGACCGACGTGGAGAAAATTTTCAATATGAATCGAGATCCGGGATGGAGCCGCCCGCACCCCCTTCGGTGCGAAAGATCGCCCGCGAGCTCGGCATTGATCTCACTCGGCTACGCGGAAGCGAGGCCGGAGGAAGAATACGTCTGGCGGATTTGCGCGGCTACATCCAACATCTGCAGGAGCTGGCTTTGCGGAACGCCAGCGCCACAGCGCGTTCCGATTCGCCCGCCCCTGCTCCAGTAGTGGCAAGGGAGACGATTGATTTCTCTAAATGGGGCCCTGTGCGGCGCGAAAAGCTTTCGCCTTTACGCCGAACGGTCAGCCGTCGCATGGTCGAATCCTGGACCACTATTCCTAAGATCAATCAGTTTGATGACGCCGACATCACTGCGTTGCTAGCACTCAGAAAGAAATATGCGTCTCAGTATGAAAAAAAGGGCGCCCGCCTGACACTGACCTCGTTTATTCTGCTGGTTCTGGCTCGCGCACTGAAAAAGCACCCCCTGGCCAATGCAAGTCTTGACGAAAGCAGCGCAGAGCTCGTGTATAAGGATTACTGTCACATCGGCGTGGCCGTCGACACCGACGCCGGCCTCATTGTTCCGGTGCTACGCAATGCCGATCAAAAATCTCTCTTACAATTGTCCAAAGAGCTTGAGGATCTCACTGAAAAAACCCGTCGGCGAAAAATAGCGATCGACGAGCTCCAGGGTGGGACCTTCACGATTTCCAATCAGGGCAGCATAGGCGGCAGCCATTTCACGCCGATAATTTACGCGCCGCAGGTGGCGATTCTGGGGGTGGGCCAGGGTCAGCAAAAGGCGGTCGTCGTGGAAGGCAAAATCGCAGTCAGAACCGTGTTGCCGTTGTGTCTGGCGTATGATCATCGCGTGCTCGATGGCGCCAATGCGGTCCGCTTCCTTAAGGATGTCGTTGCAGGTCTGCAATCATTCGATGAAGCGGACGCCAAGATAAAGTAGAGAGAATTTCAACATGGAACCCATTACGACGGAAATTCTGGTATTGGGCGCTGGCCCCGGCGGTTACACGGCGGCGTTCTATGCCGCCGATAACGGCAAGAAAGTGACCTTGGTCGAGCAAAACCGTCGACTCGGCGGTATCTGCCTCAATGTCGGATGCATCCCCTCGAAAGCCCTACTGCACGCCACGGAAATTTTACGCGAAGCCAAAGAATCCGCCGGCCGAGGCATTGAGTTCGGCCCTGCCAAGATCAACCTTGATCAGCTCCGCCAATGGAAGGAGTCGATCCTGGAAAAGCTCGGGCAAGGGATAAAAGGTCTGGCGCAAAGGCGCGGTGTGCAAGTCATTCACGGCAGGGGCCATTTCGAGGATTCGCACACCTTGCGAGTGGAGACGTCCGAGGGCCAGAAGTTTATTCGTTACGAAAAAGCGATTATCGCCGTGGGCTCCAAACCGGCGATGCCGTCGGCCTTCGACTTAGGCAACAAACGCATCATGACGTCGACGGAGGCGTTGGAAATTCAAGATGTTCCCCAAGACCTTCTGGTCGTCGGCGGTGGATATATCGGCATGGAGCTGGGAACCGTTTACGCGGCCCTCGGCAGCAAGGTCGTAGTCCTCGAGGCCCTGCCATCCATTCTGATGGGGGTTGACGCGGATCTTGTTCGTCCCGTCAACCGCACGGCGCAAAAAGCTTTCAAGGAAATTCGCGTCAACACCAAAGTTCTTAAAATGGCCACCGCCGGAAAACAAATCAAAGTGACCATGGAAACCGATAAGGAACAGCGCGAAGAACTTTACGATCGGGTATTGGTAAGCGTCGGCCGAGCTCCGAACTACAGCGACTTGGGTCTTGAGAACACTCAAGTACTGAAAAATGACAAGGGCTTTATCCAGTGCAACACGCAACAGCAGACTGACGATCCCGACATCTACGCCATCGGAGACGTCAATGGCGGCGCGTTGCTTGCACATCGCGCGTCCAAAGAAGCTAAGATCGCCGTCGAAGCGATTTTGGGTGAAGCCAGTGCATTCGAAAACATCGTCATTCCAGCCGTCGTCTATACCAATCCCGAGGTCGCATGGTGCGGCCTCACAGAGACCGAAGCCAAGGAAAAAAACATCGAGATAAAGACTGCCAAGTTCCCCTGGGGCGCGTCGGGGCGAGCCCTGACGCTCGACCGCCCGGACGGATTGACAAAACTGCTGATCGAACCCGAAACCGAGAGGATTCTCGGAGTCGGAATCGTTGGTGCGGGCGCGGGTGAATTGATCAGCGAAGGAGTCTTGGCGGTTGAGATGGGCGCCACCGCGCGCGATATTGCCGATTCCGTACACCCCCATCCGACGCTTTCCGAAACGCTCATGGAGGCTGCCGAGGCCTTTTACGGCAGCGCCACCCATACCCTGTCGCGCCGCGATGACTGAATCGCTGTATCTAGTAATTTCACAATTGCAGTCGTGATACGTCGTCAGCAGCACCGATTGTTCCTGCTAGATGGCAGCTCCTATATATATCGCGCTTTTTTTTCTTCGCCTGCGGCAATGACATCCAAGGGCTTCCCAACGAACGCGATTCACGGCTTTACTAATTTCCTGTTGAAGTTTCTTAAGCAGCATCAGCCCACGCATCTTGCGGTGGCCCTGGATGCGGGCCGCGAGACTTTTCGCCGTCAAATATTTGCTGGCTATAAAGCCAACCGGAGGACACCTCCAGTTAACCTGATTCCGCAACTTCCGTACATTCGCAGAATACTGGACGCGTTGAACCTACCGTGGTTCGAACACCCCGGCTACGAAGCCGATGATCTCATCGGCACGGTGTGCGAGACAATGCGCCGGGAGGATTGCGCGCTGGTGGTGGTATCGAGTGACAAAGATTTGATGCAGCTCGTGACGGATAATGTGCGATTATTCGACGGCGCCAAGGATCGTTGGATCGGCGCGCTGGAGGTGATTGCGAAATTCGGCGTCGAACCCTGTCGTGTCACGGAAGTTCTCGGATTAATGGGCGACGCGGTCGACAACATTCCGGGTGTCAAAGGAGTCGGCGAAAAGACGGCGATGGCTTTGATGCGACGTTTTGGTTCGCTGGAGAATCTCTTCGAGAATCTGGGCAACTTGGATGCGAGCGGCTTGCGCGGCGTTAACCGATTGCGAAAAATCCTTCTTGAGGGCAAAGATACGGCACTCCGCAGCCGCGCTTTGGCCACTATAAAGAGGGACGCGCCGATTGAAATCACTCTCGGACAATTGAAAATCTCTGGCGCTGACCGCGGCAAACTGCGCAAGCTCTTTGTCGAGCTCGAATTCAGCAATCTAGTCGAACTTCTTGATCACGGCGTCGAACTCACCCATAATCTCAGCGCAACGGCCCCGGTCCCAGCCGTCGAAGATACGGTCGGATTCCAGCTGGCCTTGTTCCCTTGGAAATGATGCGAGAACTGTGTCAGATTGGCCTTGCTAAAGAGCCGTCTGAAGCAATCCGGCGTCAAATGCGAGGTAACCTTTGATCAATCAAGAACGGCTGAAAAATCTACTAATCGAGCTTATAAAAATTGATAGTCTCTCGCGCAAGGAATACGATATGGCGATGCGTCTTAAACGAGAGATGGAAGATTTAGGGGGCGAAGTTTTCTTTGACGATGCGGGTCAGAAGGTCGGGGGCAATGTCGGCAATCTCATCGCGCATTTTACCGGCACCGTGCGCCAGGCAACGCCGATTCTGTTGTCGGCTCACATGGATACGGTCGTGCCAGGGGAAGGCATCGTGCCGATTCTCGACGGCGATATACTGCGAAGTGATGGGCGAACCGTTTTGGGAGGCGACGACAAGAGCGGCGTCGCGATTATTTGTGAAGCATTGCGAGTCATGAAGGAAAATGCCTTTGCATGCAGCGACGTGGATGTGGTGTTTACGATTTGCGAAGAGGCGGGACTCATCGGCGCCAAACACCTGGACGTGAAGCGGCTTCGGGCGCGCACCGGACTGGTTCTCGATAGCGATTCTGTGGGATTCCTGTTTACCCGCGCGCCTGCCGCCAATCGCATGGAATTTCAAGTGCGGGGTTTGGAGGCTCACGCCGGTGTCTGTCCGGAAAGAGGGGTGAACGCCATTAAAGTGGCGGCCGACGGCATCGCGCAGATGAGGTTGGGGCGTATTGATCACGAAACCACCGCCAATCTCGGAGTGGTCGACGGCGGCGCGGCGGTCAATATTGTGCCGAACCTTGTGACGCTCAAAGGAGAAGCGCGTAGCCATAGCCCGGAAAAATTGGACCGTCAAACACAGCACATGCAGCGCTGCCTTGAAGAAGCTGCGGCGCGGCACACGTTGGAAATCGACGGCAGGCAATTTACCGCCAGCGTCGAAGCCAGAATCGAACGGGATTACGACCGCATGGATGTTCCCGACGGCGCGCCGATCGTTCAACTCGTTCGCGCCGCTGCGAGAAACCTGCATGTCGAGGTCAAGACACTTGCGACCGGCGGCGGCTGTGATGCCAATGTACTGAATCAAAAAGGCTTGGAGGTCGCCAACCTTTCCACCGGTATGCGTGACATTCATACGGTCAAGGAATGGCTCGATCTCAACGATCTCAAGCTGTCGGCGCAGATGGTCCTTGAAGTCCTCAGGCTCAATGCCGGCCGGTAATCGACGGTTAAGGCAGTACCGCCTGCGCTGAGAATTATTCAAACTTAGGCTATGGCTATGCAAGGTGAAGAAGTCGGCCTTTTACTCAAACAGGAGCGCGGGCAGTTTCTCGAATTTCTCAGCGCTCACGAACACCGTCGCGGCGCAACTCAGAAGAAAAGAGAAGAAGATTTGGGCCGCGAAATCGCCCGCGTGCTTTCGGGAATGGCAAATGCCGATGGAGGAACCCTTCTCGTAGGAGTCGAGCCCGACAAGAGCGTGACCGGCGTTCCCTATCAAGCCGATGAATTGCTGGCGCTTCTTCAAGCGCCTCAAAACCTGCTCCGTCCCCCTCTCAGCCCCTCCGCTGAGATAATCCGGTTGGGCAATTTGCAGTTGCTCAAATTCGAGGTCGGATCGAGCACGGAAATTTTCCGGATCGCCGGCGGCCGCTCCTACTACCGGATCGCCGCCGAAACGCCGTCATTGCCGTCCGAACAAATCCATTCTTTGAAGGAAGCAAAGAAAACCGTCTTTTACGAAAGACAGCAGGCACTCAATGCCACCTGGCACGATCTCGATCACGATCTTGTCGGGTGTTTGCTAGATAAGATTCACGATAGACGGGAGCCGCAAACTGTTCTCGCGCAGTCTTATCATCTGCTCGACAACTCTCGCGCCCTGCCCGTCCCGAATATGGCGGCGCTGCTGCTCTTTGCCAAGGACACAACCCGCTGGCATCCGCGCTGCGGCATCGATTTTGTAAAGTATGAAGGTACTGAGCGAAAGTTTGGCACTGCGCTTAATGTTGTCAAGCGCATTCGTTTCGAAGGCCCACTGACGCGCCTCATCGACGAAGCCGTGGGAAGAATCAGAGAGCATATCCGTGAGCGGACGATACTGCACGATCTTTTCTTTCGTGAACGGCTCGAGTATCCGACTTTCGCCTGGCAAGAAGGAATCGTCAATGCAGTCGCGCACCGCGACTATGCATTAACCGGCTCATCCATTGAGGTTTGGATGTTTGACGATCATATCACCGTACGCAGTCCCGGACTTCCTCCGATACCGGTGAGTATCGAACAGATGAGACTACAGAAGAGCATCCATTTTTCGCGCAACCCGCTGATCGTGCGGGTTTTGGCCGATATGGGTTATTTACGCGAGATGGGGGAAGGCGTGCCGCGGATGTTTCAGGAAATGGAAACCTATGGGCTCAATCCGCCTGAATTCTCCACTGACGGTTTTATTTTTAGCGTCACCCTGAGAAACGCGCCGGTCTATGATGACGACACTTTACGTTGGCTCAATCGTTTCGATCCGTCTCGGGTCAATCAGCGCCAACGCAGGCTTCTCGCCTACGCCTATTGTCATGGCAAAATTTTCTCCACCGCCGAATACGAACGGGTTGCCGAGGTCGACCGCGACACTGCCTACCGAGACATCCGCGATATGGTGAAAAGTGGCATCGTGGCTCCTCTCAAGCCTAAAAGTCGCAGCTACAGAATTGTCGAACGGTTGTAGCGTCCTTATACGATGGAATACCAGGATTTGATGCGGCTGGCCGGTGGTCACGCGGAGGCGAGAATCATACAGACAGCCGTAGAGCTGAGAATTTTTGACGCGTTCGGGACCGGTCACCAAGATAGCACGACGATTGCTAGCTCGCTCCACTTGGATTTGCGCGCCGCCGAGTTGCTGCTCAACGCTCTGGCGGCCCTCAACCTGCTGCATAAGCAAGCGGACGGCTTTTCACTTGCGCCGGTCTCGGCAAGGTATCTTAAGAGCGATGCTCCCGAATGTCTAGGCGGCATGATCCGATTCGAGGCGTATCTCTGGCGCTGTTGGGAGCAACTGGGCGACGCTGTTCGAGCGGGGCAACCGGTTCGACCGCCCGACATGTATCAGAGCAATTCGGCCGACACCCAGATGTTTGTTGGAGCCATGGATTCTCTGGTCAAAGCGCGCGGCGACACAGAAATGCTCGCGAACGCATTCGAATGGGACAGAGTTGCGGAGCTTCTCGACGTCGGTTCCGGACCGGCCACTTACCCGATTGCGCTTTGCCGGAGGTATTCCAAGCTCCGCGCCGCCGTCTATGACTTGCCCGCGACGCTGGCTGTGACCGAACGTTGCGTCCGGGAAGCCGGATTGGAACACAGGATCCGCTTGCTTAGAGGCGATTATAGAATCGATGAAATTCCCGGAAGCTACGACGTCATTTTCTTGTCGAATATTATCCATGGAGAAGGAGTTGAAGAAAACCAGCGACTGATGAATAAAGCAGCCGCGGCGCTGAAGCCCGGCGGCAGCGTTATCGTCAAGGATCACATTCTCGATGACACGCGAACAAACCCGCCGACTGGAGCCATCTTCAGCTTGTTGATGCTGCTCACCACACGCTCGGGCCGTTGTTATACTTTCAATGAAGTGAAAAGCTGGCTAGAAGCCGCCGGTTTAAACAAGATCAGCCAAGTGGATTTACCTGCGCCGCTGAACTCCTCGCTGATCATTGGCAAGAAGCAGTGAGCTTTCAACCGTTATGTGGTAAGTTAAGAGTGGAGGAAACGCATCATCGACGAGCTTGAAAAACAGGCCAGAGAACAGGCCGTCATAGATAGTTTTCGCCCGATTTGCCTCTGCAATAAAATCCGCAAGGGCGTTGTGGTAAAAGCTATCCAGGCGGGGGCCAGCACCTTTGAGATGGTAAGCAAGAGGACCGGCATCGGCACGGGGCCTTGCGGCGCTAGGCGCTGCGGTGCGATGGTTCGCGGCATGCTGGGAGAACCGGTGGTGACTTGCCGCAACTGCGGCTGGGCCATTTTACTAGGTCCATCGCCGCTTGTCTGCCCGCGCTGCGAATACCTACAGGATAAGCCATAGCTCCCTTGCCGCTTCGCCCTTGCACGCAACCATTACCAACGATCTTTCGCCATCGCCCAACGATCCAAACTGTTTAGGTATTCACGAAACAGAACCAGCCTCATTGCCACCGCCCGCCGGGCCGTGTCCTGGCGCTCTTCCGTGGTAGCATAACGCTCCAAAATCTGTTGCGGTATGCTGCCGTGGCCTTCTTCATCTTGGCTGATTCTTCTATACGGTTGTTTAATCCATTCCGGCACAGCCGGAGATTCCAGACATCTTTGCGTCAAGTAACTCGCCACCGCTTCGCCAGCCAGTGAAAACCCTGCCATGCGTTGACACGTATCGGTCAGACCTTCGATGGCGTTGAACATAGCCGTCTGTGCCGGCAAAGGCTTGTAGGCAAACGGTTCACGACCCAGGTCTCGTATTCTTTTGACAAGGAGTTGCGCATGCTCCATCTCCTCATGAGCTGATTCGGCCATGATCGCTTTAACCTCCAGCTCCGGCGTGGACCTCAGCCATGTGCCGAAAAGGTCGGCTGCGCGTAATTCATTGAACAACCGGCTTTTCATGACGCGAACCCGCTGCTCGTCATCGGTCAACGGGATGTAGCTATATGCCGGCGGCTGAGCATCCAGTGTTCGGCAAAACCCTGTTACCATCTCCAGCAGTTCCTGCAAGAAGTTTTCACTGTTCAACATAGTGCACCTCATCGGATCCCTATATGGCGATACGGCGCATTGACCGCGGCGGTCTATTACTCATCAACGGCGGTGATGACCTGCGGCGGATCGCTTTTATCAACCGTCCACATCGATTCGTTCACCCGTTCTGAAGAGCTCTGCCAGACCGCGCTAAAGCGCACCGGCGAGCTGCACCGGCTGTGCCGGCTGATTGTCAATGGCCATGGGCAAGAGCAGCCTAAAAACGCTTCCCGCGCCGATCTCACTATCTACAGTAATTTTCCCACCGAGCGCTTCGGCGAGTTTCTTACAGAGGCTCAAGCCCACTCCAGTGCCCCCGTAGCTCCGGCGCGATGAGCCATCCAGCTGGCGAAATCCATCGAAAATCAGTTCTTGGTCTTTACTGGCAATGCCGATTCCTGTGTCGGAGACCGCTATTTCCAAAAAATCGCCGGTGTCTTCAATGACTGTGCGGCTTCTTACTTCCACCTGGCCTTTCTCGGTAAACTTGAGAGCGTTGGTCAAGAGCTGAACCAATATCTGCTGGACTTTTCTCGAATCGCTTTGGATGGTTTCAATGGCTGTATCGCTGTCAACCCGAAATTCGATCGGACGTCCTCTAATAAGTCTTTGCGTCATCACCGCGAGCCCTCCCAGTACTTCCTTGACATTGACGGGCTCAAGACAATTGGGCACAGCGTCGGCCTCGATCCTGGAAAAGTCGAGCAGGCTGTCCATGAGCTGGGAGAGGTCCTGCCCGTTATTGACGAGACGTTGCAAGATATCGCGCGAATCGCCTGGAAAGTCGCGCTCCAGAAGTATCTCACCAAAACCGATGATCGTACTCACGGGAGTTCTCAACTCATGGCAGACATTGGCAACAAAGTCCTTTTTGATCCGATCAGCTTCAATCAGTCTTTGCTTGGCGCGTTCCGCCTCATCATAAAGCCGCCGGTACTCCTGTTTGGCTGCCTCCGATTGCTCGTAGCGAATACCGTTCTCAAGAGAGAGGGCCAATTGCTCAGTCAGCGTTTCCAACAGCCGCAAATCGTCGCCACGATACTCCTTGCCCTGTCGCTTCGCCGAAAGAGCGACTAAACCGCGCACCTGATGTTCAAACACGATGGGAATCAGCAATTGCGCCCCAAGCGGCTCAAACATGGCGAGCCATGCTTGCCGTTGAGTTCCAAAAACAGGGTTCGTCAGAACCTCACTGCGGGATATCCCGCGATACCCACCAACGCTCTTGTCGTACCATACTGCACGCGCGCGTTCGATGATGTCGGACGAGTCCAGATAGAGAACGCGTGTCATAGCCGTTACGTCATTTTTCGCCTCCTGCGGACGATAGAGCAACACGGCGTTTTCGATTCCGAGCCGCAGAGTAAGTTGTTGCAAAAACCCTTGGGCGAGGACCGCCGCTGAAGTCAGGGACCGGAGAAATAGACTAATCTCATTATGGACTTTCATCGGATTGTATCTCTGGCGATAAAGATAACGATCGACGATCGCCTCAATACCGCGCAAAGCCGGGTTGAAGATCACGACCACCAGCAAAGAGAAAAGCAAGGGCGTGAGCGGATCCTTGTCGTAGATACCGACAGCGGGACCGACCAGAAAAAAGATTCCAGCATAAACCGCCAGCAGAAACACGACCAACGACAGGCGGGTCAGGCCAGTTTTAAGCGCATCCCCAAGATCGAACAAACTGTATTTGAGAAGCGCGTAAGCAACAGAAAGGGGAAAGAAAATTGTCGAAATCATCGCCAGGTTGTAAGGTATGGGCCACTGGAAAGTGCTGGTTAACACCGTGGCTAACGTGGGGATAAGAAAACCCAGTATCGCGCCGACAAAAATAACTCGCAATCTAGACCGTTCCAACTCCGGCACATCATTTTGCAGCGCCGCGCCGACTAGCGCCAGAAATGCCAATGCCCCGGCACAGGCAAACAGATAGGCGGCGCGAAACCCGTTGATCCAGCGCTCAGCGGGTCCAAAAAAGGTTATGCTGTTAAACGTGCCCAGCAACACGGCGGTCCCGTAAATTAAAACCAACAGAAACGGATGGGACTGCCGAAGTGGTTTGCCGTCTTTTAGCAAAAAGGCCAAATGGATGCCTGCAGCGGGAGTGAGAATCATGCCGAAGATCCGCATCTCCTTCGGCATGAAACCGTCGGTCATGAAGTCGAACGTCGCCTCGAACCATACGAAGACAGCCATCACCATGAAGGAAAGGGGTAGGGCCGCGGGAGAAGCGGCGCGAAAACAGTAAGGCGCAACCCCAATGACGAAGAAAGCAAGACCTGTTAAGACGTATACTCCAAAACTGAAGAACCAGTCCTGTAAGGTAAACACCATTGTGGGAAGGGTCACCTCCAGAGTTTTTGAGTTACGAACTATTCGGTAGTGAAAATGCGTTCCCGCTGGAGCGTCGCGCGCGCGCTCGTACAACTCGCCGCGGTCGCTTACCGGAGAGCCGTCGAGCGCGACGATAATATCAAGCGACTGCAGTCCGGCGGCGCGACCGGTCCAATGCGGCAGAAAATAAGGCCCCACCGTCAGATTCTCATGCACGAAAAATCCTGGAAAGGATTTGTAAATCCACCGGTAGGAGGAAACCATTGTTGCGCTGATCAGTACGAAGGCGAAAACAGCGAGGACAAGCACCAGCCCCCGCCGGTGCCAGGCTTGACGGACCATTGGTTTCCCCCTTTGGCAGACGCCCTGGAGCAGCCGAATGCACCGGCATTTATCAACAGAGCTCACAAGCTGTCAAGGGAGCGTTTGTGTGAAATCGAACGCCTTTGATGTACGTGCCGCAAAGCCTCTGACGCCTCCCGCATGGTGTTCTGTGAAAAAGAACTTCGAGCGTTTTGCAGGGAAAGGGTGTTTTTATAGTTTCGCGACTGTTTCACCGCGGAGAACCAGTCGGGTCTGGCGCCCTAGAATATTCAGCAATACGGCAACACGCTCGGCGCCTCTCATTTTCTTCTCGAAAACAGCATCGAGACCCGCGAACGGTCCTTCATTTATCTTCACGGGATCGCCGGGATTTATTCCGTCGGTGAGGATCTCCGCAATGCCTTGCGGGCAACGCTCGCGTAATGCGAGGATGATCTCATCCGGTATCGCACTGATGGCATTTCCAAACTTCAGAAAGTCCTTCACGCCCGGCGCATAGCGCGCCGCCTTGCCTGAGGCGATGAGATCCAGGCGACAAAATAAATAACCCGGGAACAGCGGTACCAGAACCGATTGATATTTACCGCCGACACGCCGCCGGGTGCGGAGCCAAGGCAGAAAAATCTCCAGCTCAAGGTCGCCCAAACGCTTGGCAACTTCTCTTTCCCTGTTTCCCTTCGTCTGAATCGTGTACCAGTGAAGACCGGACTCGATCAATAACGTATCGGCTCGCATAAAAGATTTCTACGCATCTAAGGTCGAATAGAGTCTAGCAGAACTGAATCGCTTGAAAAATGCGAAACGCCTTAGGAGATAAGAGAGCCGAAGCCGCGGCAGCGCCAAGAATATCTTGACATTGAAGCCAAAGGGCGCTTCAATAATCATTGTAAGCACCGGGTAAAAATGAAGAATCTGTTTTTTGACGCGTCTAAGTCAAAGAACATGGGCTGAGGGACCGATTCGTTGGAGTAACGGAGGTCGAATGCAAGCCATAAAGTTTTCCCGACCATCGCTTTACAACTTGCAACCCGGAATCCCCCATCCTCTTCCAACTTTCGGCCTAACGTGAAGCGTGTTGGAGAAAACACTTTTACCGGCTTTGCCGCCACCGCTGCCCGACGACAGGTTTTGCTCTCCGCCTATTTTCTTTTCAAACTCAGCTCGATCAACGCCTTTACAGCGCATATGGGATAAACCTATCTCCAGAAAGGGGAACTTCTCGCATGGGCCATAGCAAAGAATTCGAAACACTCATTCAGAAGGATCGAGATCTTCACCAGAGCCGGTCCTGGCGCGGGAGCCTGCTGGACTATCTCGACAAGGTCAAAGAGGATCCGACGATTACCAAGCTCGCGCACGCGCGCCTGTATGACGTCATCATGAAAACAGGCGTCCGAGAAATCAACGCCGATGACGACCCCCACACTCGCAGGATTTACAAAGACGAATCTATAAAGATCTACAACTTTTTCGCCGACGAGTTTTTTGGCATCGAAAAAACCGTCTCGCAAATTGTTCGCTACTTTCACGCGGCCTCGCTCAAGGGCGAAGAAAGCCGGCAGGTCCTGTACTTGATGGGACCGGTGGGTTCAGGCAAAAGCTCCCTGGTAGAAAAACTCCATCGCGGACTGGAAGAAAGCACGCCCTTCTACGCCATCGAGGGATGCCCCATGTTCGAGGACCCGCTTCATCTGATTCCCCGTCACTTGCGCAAAGAATTTGAGAAAATGCTGGGCGTGCACATTGAAGGCGACCTTTGTCCCGTGTGCCGGTTCAAGCTGCAGCAGGAACACGGCGGAAGATACGAAGAGTTTCCGGTCTGTACGATGGAATTTTCCAAACGGTCGCGCATTGGCATCGGCGTCGTTCCTCCCGTCGATCCCAATAACCAGGATACCTCCGTGCTGATCGGCAGCGAGGACATTTCAAAACTGGACCTTTATTCGGAAGGGGACCCGCGCGTCCTGGAGATCAATGGCGCTCTCAACGTGGGTAATCGAGGCATCGTCGAGTTCATTGAGGTTTTCAAGAACGAAATAGAGTACCTGCACTGCATGATTACGGCGACTCAGGAAAAAGTCGTGCCCGCCCCGGGACGTCACGGTTTGGTCTATGTCGACACCGTCATTGTCGCCCATTCCAACGAGGCCGAATGGCAGAAGTTCAAGGCCGATCATACCAATGAAGCGATCCTCGATCGCATCGTAGTCATTAGAGTGCCTTACAATCTGCGCCTGTCCGAGGAAGTAAAAATCTACCAGAAGATTATCCACCACTCGGATTTCCGCGCCCATGTCGCTCCACACACCCTCGAGATGGCTTCGATGTTCGCCATTCTTTCGCGCCTGGAACCGACCAACAAGTGCGATCTTATGACCAAGTTACGGCTCTATAACGGCGAAGAGGTGGTCGAAAAAGGCCGCAGCAAGAAAATCGACATCCAGGAGCTGAAGGAAGGCGTCAAACGTGAAGGCCTATCGGGGATTTCGACCCGATTCATCATGAAAGCATTGGACAATGCACTTTCGGATAACACGGTGGGAAATTGCATCAACCCGATCAATGTGAGGGAAGCGTTGATCAACATGGTGAAAGAGGCCGATCTGACGGACGACACCAGAAAACAGTATCTCGAGTTGCTGCAGGACACGCTGCACAAAGAGTATTTAGAGATTCTCGAAAAAGAAATTACGCGAGCCTTCGTATACTCCTATCAGGAGCAGGCCGAAACACTTTTTCAAAACTATCTGGATCACGCGGAGGCCTTCGTCAATAAGAGCAAGGTCAAGGACCGCAACACGAAAGAGGAACTATCACCCGACGAAGCCTTCATGAAATCGATCGAAGAACAGATCGCCATCATAGGTTCCGCCGCCGACGGCTTTCGACAAGAGGTCATTGCCTATCTATGGGCGGCGAACCGCCGGGGTGAAAAAATCGACTATAAAAGCTATGAACCACTAAAGGAAGCCATCGAGAAAAAACTTATCACTTCGGTTCGAGATTTAAGCAGGGTGATTACCAAATCACGCATGCGTGACGAAGAGCAATCTGAGAAATACAATGTGATGGTCAAGAACCTGCTGGAAAACGGCTACTGCCCAAGCTGCGTCGATGTCATTCTCAAGTACGCCGCCAACAATCTCTGGAAGGATTGACGCCTGTGGCCGGACAATCAAACGACACGGGCGGCGCCGGCCGCACCGCCGAGACGATCTTTCGTCCCTTCAATCCTTCGTCGGGGCAACGCAGCGACCGAACCGCAGGAGACCGCTTGCGGCACCGCCAAAAAGTTCGGGAGGCGATACGAAACAACATCGCTGATATTATCGCCGAAGAGTCGATCATCGGCAAAGATAACAATCGCGTTATTAAAGTTCCGATTCGTGGGGTCAAAGAATACCGTTTCGTTTACGGTGACAACGCTCCCGGCGTGGGTCAAGGAGGCGACCAAGAACCCCAGCCCGGTCAAGTCGTCGGGCGAGGAGATCAGAGCAAACAGCCCGGACAACCCGGCGACCGCCCTGGGGTGGATTACTATGAGACGGACGTCAGCTTGGACGAATTGATCGACATGATGTTTGAAGATCTTGAACTGCCGGACCTCGAACGCAAGCGCCTACGGCAGATCGAGGTCGAGAAGCAGTTCCGGCAAAAAGGTTACCGGCGAAAAGGCGTGCGCGTCCGGTTGGATAAAAAACGCACGGCTCGATCCCGTCTCAAGCGTAAAAAAGCCTCCCAACGTCGACAGTTAAGCGCGGGTCCGGGCAAGCGGTTTCCGTTTCACAAGGACGATTTGCGATACCACCACTCGGTAACCGATTTGCGGCGCGAGTCCAACGCCGTCGTTCTATGTATCATGGACACCTCGGGCTCCATGGACACCATGAAAAAGTATCTCGCAAGAAGCTTCTTTTTCATCCTCTACCAGTTCATCTGCACACGTTATCAAAACGTCGAGATCGTTTTTATTGCGCACCACACCGAAGCTCAGGAAGTGACCGAGGAGGATTTTTTCCACAAAGGAGAGTCCGGCGGAACGTTCATTTCTTCAGGTTATAATAAGGCTCTGGAGATTATTAACGAGCGTTATCATCCGGCGCTTTGGAACGTCTACGTCTTTCACTGCTCGGACGGCGACAATTTTGAATCCGACAACCCAGCCGCGTTGAAGGCCGCCCTTGAGCTGGCACGTTGCTCGAACCTCTTCGGTTACGGCGAAATCAAACCACTCGGCGCCGGCTATTACGGCAGCAGCTTGATTCAATTATTTTCACAGATCGAAGAGCCGAACTTTCACACAATCCAGATTCATCGAAAGGAGGATATCTGGGCGTCGTTCAAGACTTTTCTAACCAAGGACCGAGCGCGCGAGGATGCAGCTTAGGGCGCAAACGACTGCAACCATGGAATATACGATCGAAGATCTAGAAGAATGGAACGACCGCATTCTAGCGGCCGTGCACCGATTCGGCTTGGAGCCGTACCCGCAGGAATTTCAGATTTGCGACCATGAAGACATGCTTTCCTACATGGTCTATTCGGGTATGCCCTCGCATTATCCGCACTGGTCCTACGGCAAGAGCTTTGAAAAACAGAAAACCCTCTACGAGTACGGTGTAAGCGGACTGCCATACGAGATGGTGATCAACTCCAACCCGTCGATCGCCTATCTGATGCGGGACAACAGTCTCGCGTTGCAAATTCTCACCATGGCGCATGTTTATGGGCATAACGATTTTTTTAAAAACAACTTCACTTTTGGCAACACGGGCGCCCAATACACCATAGAGACCTTTAAAAGCCACGCAAACCGCGTGCGCCACTATCTCGAAGATCCCAGTATCGGGCTCGAAAAAGTCGAGAGGATTCTCGACGCCGCGCACGCTCTCTCGCTTCAGTGTCGCCGCAACCTCTCGATTCGGAAACTTTCGGCCGAGGAACAAGTGGAGAGCAAGGTTCAAGAGTCTCACCCGCCGGCCGATCCCTTCGGGGCCATTCATCGACGCCAGGAGTACGTTTCGCCGGATCTCACCAAGCAGCCGCTCTACGCTGAAGAAGACCTGTTGATCTTTGTCCGCGACCATAACCCGCACCTGGCCGACTGGGAAAAGGATCTGTTAACCATTGTTCACGAACAGGCGCGGTATTTCATACCCCAAATCGAAACCAAAATCATGAACGAAGGTTGGGCGAGCTTTTGGCACAAGCGCATCCTTGAATCGCTGGAGCTACCGCAGAATTTACACCTGGAGTTTATCGTGCGCCACACCCAGGTGTTGCGACCGGCGCCTGGCGGCTTGAACCCCTATCATGTGGGGCTCAAGATCTGGGAGAACATTGAAAAACGCTGGGATCATCCAACCCGTGAAGATGAGGATGAATTTGGCCGCAGAACGAAAAACGGTACGGAAAAACTCTTTGAAGTGCGGGAAGTCGAGCGCGATGTCTCCTTCCTACGCCGATTCTTGACGGAAGAGCTCGTGCGAGAGCTCAACCTGTTTGAATACCGTACACGTGGAACCGAACAAGTCGTCAGCCGGGTGGCGGACGATGTAAACTGGCGCCAGATCAAGGAAACGCTGATACAAAACGTCGGCACCAGCACAATACCTGTAATCAAGGTTGAAGACTCCGACTACAACGGCAAGCGCACTCTGTTCCTCAAGCACTATCACGATGGCCGTGACCTGCAGCTCGAGTACGCTGAAAAAACCCTCCAGTACTTGCATCAGCTATGGGGACATGAGGTTGCGCTGGAAACCCTGCTCGACAACCGCAAATCACTGCTCTCTTATTCCGACAACAGACTCGCCATTAAAAGCTTCAGCTAGCGCGACAGCAGCGTTTGCCAAAGCTGCCGCGTCATGCAACTACTCGGTCGTGATGCCGACACCCAGATCCTTCAAACATCCGGAACACGCGGCTGACATTCAACCCTGGGTCGCCAATACGCTGGATGTCAGCGCTTGGAGCGGCAGGCAAATCGCCGCCATCATCGGCGACGCCCCGTCTCATTATTCCAAAAGTCCCGCATTATGGAATGCCGCCTTTGCACGGATGGGCATGAACGCGATCTACGTGCCGCTGGACGTGGATGAAAATCATTTAGGCGGTCTCATCGGTATTTTGAAGACCTGTGACTGCTTTCTTGGGGCCAACGTAACCGTGCCGCATAAGGCCCGGATTATGGCTTTTCTCGACGATATCGATGCCGGCGTCCGGCGCATCCAGGCGTGCAATACACTTGTTCGAACATCTACCGGCCAACTGGTGGGATACAACACCGACGGTGAAGGGTTTATCGAAAGCCTCCAAACGCCTGAGCCGGGTCAGACACAGCCTTTCATAGAATCGCTTCCGGGAATGGACGTTCTGCTTCTCGGCGCCGGCGGCTCGGCGCGCGCAGTTGCTTTCGTGTTATCGGACCTGCTAGCGGAAGGACAGCTTTTTATTTGTAATCGGACCCTGGACCCTGCGGTTTCCCTGGCGCGAGAGCTTCAAAAAAACGGGCGCAATGCCATGGCGATTACTGAGGGCGAAGCCGGCCAATACGCTGTTAAAGCTGGTTTGATCGTTAACTGCACGACAAAAGGACAAGGGGGCGTTCGCAGGTTGTCGGATGGCAGACTGACGCTCCTGGAAGCTTACTCATCGCTGGCCCCGGCTCATCCGTTGGCAATCACTCCAGCCGATTTCGAGAACCAGACGGCCCGACAACAATGGCTGCACGCCGGCCAGGCTGACATTGATGGCAATAATCTCGCTTCACTGGAGCTGGCTCGGTTGATTCCACAGAATGTGCGCTTCTACGATTTGATCTACCATCCGGAGGAAACAGTGTTCCTTCGCCATGGCAGATTAACTGGTCATCGTACGCAAAATGGCCGGGCGATGATCGTGCGCCAGGCCGCCATCGCGTTGTGGCACTGCATCTGTAAAGCCCATCTGGTCGAGATGGGCAAACACGACAGCGCTACGTATGATGCGATTACCGACATTATGTTCGCTACTTGGTAGAGGCAGTACGGCGTATTGACGACTGCGCTTGTTTTTTTGCTAGGCCGGGCGCACGGGGCGCAGAATCAGCATGAACATTCCAATCGCCATAAAAAACAGACCGAACCATTGAGCTTCGCTGAGTCCCAAGGCTACAGCCGGGTTGACACGCCAGAACTCGACTGTGAAACGGGCCAGCCCTGCAAGCACGAGGTAAAGCCAGGCAACGGTTCCGGGAACGAATCCCCTCCCCCTTATGCTCCAGAGGATGCCAAAAATAATAGCGGATTGGAGAAATTCGTAAATGGGGGTTGGATGCACCCGAGTTCCGGGCGGATAAGGAATTCCGGTCATAGGATCGACCCACCCTATAATGGCATTGGTATAGGCAACGCCCCAGGGAACATCGGTAATGGTGCCCCAGTCGCCGTCACCGGCGACATGGCAGCCAAGACGGCCCACGCCATAGGCAAGCGCCAAAGCGGGAGCGGCGATATCGGCCCCAACGAGCCAAGGAATTTTGTGCTTTCGCACCACCCAAGACACCGCTGCGGTGCCGCCGAATAGTCCTCCGTACCAGGTAAAGCCGGCGCCGGTGAAGATATAACTCGCCGGGGAACTTAGAAAGTTGCTCCACTCGCCGAGAATAAACAGCAGGCGCGCGCCGACAAGTCCGCCTATGGCGGCTGCGAAAACCATCGTTGACGCGAGTTCAGGATCATAGCCCAGACGTTTCAGCTCGCGATAAACGACCCACGCGGCGGACAATGCCGCCAGCGACATAAGCGCGCCAAAGCTGTAGATCGTAATAGGGCCGATTTGAAGCAGTACAGGATACATGGAAGCTGCAAGTCTCTTGCTGTGCGGTCACGCTAGCAGAAAACAACCGTCATTTCATCTTACGGTGTTGAGATAAACATCTCTATTGACAAAGGGGCCCTGTCGGACACCGAAATCCGCGCTCTCTTGATACCTAACCGTTCGTGCCAGACTTCAATATCGTAGCTCCCTGCCGGAATGCCGTCGATGGTAAATAAACCGTTTTCTCCGGTCACGAAATAATACGGAGTCGCGACAACCACGATCGCAGCGCTCATCCAAGTATGAAGCACATCGCAGTCAATTCGCACCGCGCCCGGCTTCGTGAGCATTTTCGACACCCGGCGCCATTGCGGAAGCCCCACATTAAAAAGCGTTGTTTTGCCGAGACGCGCATGAACCGTATGCAGGATAGGATCGCTGTTCTTCAGGATTAATTCGCTGCCCAACGTGGCGACCTGCACGTGCGGGACAAATGCACAGGCTCGGTTATCCAGGACGACTCGTCCGGGCTCTATTCTGATAGGTTTGTCCACCGGGTGCAGCGTTACCACGGCATTGCGCACACCCCCATTTGTACCGACCAGGAAGGTTTCATTGGGAACCGTGTCGCCGCAAAAGTTCCGGCTCTTGACGACCTTCAAAGGTTCCGGCGGATGGTAATCCCCCGCCAGGAAAACCCCGCCGGTGATTTTGCCGCCATTCTTCGTTCCCACTAAATCATCTAAACTTCCGGCGACGGCAGCATCGCCTTGCCGCGGCGTCAAAGGCCCCGCTAACAAAACGACTGAACCAGCGATTAAAAGTATTGTGCTGATCCGCCGTGAACGCGTCATCAGACGGCGAACGACGGCCGCAACGACGGAGAGGCGGCCGACGATAGCGGCGGCTCTTGCCCATGATATGCCGTCCGGTTGTGAGCGGTCCTCTTCTCTGTTAAACACGGTGTGCAGATGCGTCGTCTTTTCCCATCATTACCCACCCTTTCCGGGCGTGCCGCGCAAGCAGATTCGTCACTCAGGCAGTGATACCGTGCGCGCCGTCATTCAAAGAGTCACAGCGGCACAAGTCACCGTATCAGAAACAGTGGTGGCAAAGACAGGCCCGGGATTGTGCGTTCTCCTAGGCGTGCACAAAGACGATAGAGAAGGCAACGCCGATTTTCTTGGCGACAAAATCGCCAATCTGCGCATCTTCGAGGATGCGCAAGGAAAAATGAATCTGTCTGTGAGGGACTCCGGCGGTGAACTCCTGATCGTTTCACAATTCACTTTGTACGGCGATTGCAGAAAGGGTAATCGTCCTTTTTATAGTGAGGCTGCGCCTGCGCCCCAGGCTGAGATACTCTACGATCGGTTCGTGCAGCGGCTCCGGCTCACGGGACTGCGTGTGGCCACCGGCCGCTTTCAAGCCAGAATGGCCGTTTCGCTAGTCAACGATGGGCCGGTCACAATCCTCTTGGAAGGCTAGCATGCACGTCGTTCTGTTTGAACCCGAGATTCCGCCGAATACCGGCAGTGTAGCGCGCCTTTGCGCGGCGACGCTCACACCCCTTCATCTGATAGAACCGTTGGGATTCAAGATCGACGACAAGCATCTCAAACGTGCCGGGCTCGACTATTGGGAGTTCGTCGATTTACGGGTGCACGCGTCATGGGATGACTTTATCCGAGCAACCGCCGCCAAACGGCTGCTCTACCTTTCCAAACGGGCGGTCAAATCTTATACCTCGGTGCGATACCAGGAAGACGACTATCTTGTGTTCGGGCCGGAGACACGCGGCTTGCCCCAACATTTACTCGATGCCAATTCCGCCTGGTCCTTGCGCATTCCGATGGCGGGACACGGCGTTCGAAGTTTGAATCTTTCCAACGCCGTCTCAATCGTTCTCTACGAGGGTCTGCGGCAGCTCGGAAGAACCTGAAGTTTAAGCATTTGGGCCTTGACCCTCGAAATGAATATGGTTATGTAATTGCTACTAAATTTCGCGGCTTTAGGGGGGTTTACTATGACGATCGGGGCTCAACGAGTTCGACCACAGATTTTCTTATCCGTATTCGCGTATCTTTTTTTTGCGTGTGTCGGCTCGATCTCCAACGCAATCGCGGCTGAAAAGACAGAGCAAAACGGCGCTCCCCAGTCTAAAGAATCATTCAATCTGATTGTACCCTTTCAGGATCTGACGGTTGGCCAAGGTCAGGAAGTGACCATGGATACCGAGGTGGTCAATCGCCGTAAGGACCCCGTGGAAGTCAGTTTAGGTCTCGATGGCGTGCCCAAGGGCTGGGAGGTAAACTTCAGTTCTCGCTATCCGAGCTTTCCCGTTCGTTCGGTCATGGTACAGGGCGAGAAGTCAACCACCATCGAGTTCAAAGCTAAAGTTCCTGAGAATACCAAACCTGGGACCTACCAGATCAAAGTGAGCGCCAGGGACGCAGCCGGCTCGACGCGGCAGACGCAGACAGTTAACTTTGCAGTAACTTCGAAAAAGGTAGAAACCGGCGGCTTAAGACTCACCAGCCAGTATCCCGTTCTTACCGCGCCTTCCGGTCAGACGCTCAAGTTCACCGTGGATCTGAGAAACGACACCAAACAGCCGCTTCCCGTATCGCTTACCGCAAAGACGCCGCCCGGCTGGTCCGTTCGCTTCAAGCCCCAGTTCGGTGACACTCAGTATTCCTCGATACTCTTGAAGGAAAACGCTTCAGAAACCGTGGCCGTTGAAATCGACACCCCGGCCCAAGCTGAAGCTAAAGAGCAGCCGGTAACGATTGTAGCCCGCTCGGGAGCCTATGAAGCCAATGCCAATCTAAAAGTGAGCCTCAAAGGAACTCAGGATCTAAAGATGGGCACCCTAGCCGGGACTCTCAACACTTCGGTAACCGCTGGAAAAATAGCGCCAGTAGATTTTGTTGTTGCGAATGCCGGTACCGCCCCGATTCGTAACCTTGCATTCATCACCAAGAAACCCAGCGATAAATGGACCATTGAATTTAAACCCGATAAGCTCGACGCCTTAAATCCCGGCGAGGTGCGGGAAATCAAAATGGAAATACTGGCTCCGGAGCGGACTATTGCCGGGGATTATCTGTTGAACCTGACGGCCAATTCGCCGGAGGTCAACCGATCGGTCGAGTTTCGCGTGACCGTTTCGACGCCCACCGTTTGGGGCTGGGTGGGATTTGGCATTGTCGCCTTGGTGGTCCTCGGGCTAGCTATCGTATTCTTTCGTTTGGGACGGCGATGAGCCTGGTTGTAGAGACCAAAAACCTGACCAAGCGCTACCGCGAGAAACTTGCGGTCAACGCGCTTAGTTTGTCGGTCCAGGAAGGTGAAGTCTTTGGTTTTTTGGGTCCCAACGGCGCTGGAAAAACGACCACGATCTTGATGCTATTGGGACTCACCGAGCCGACTTCGGGACAACTCTCTGTTTGCGGATTCAGTCCCACTCTGGAGCCTCTGGAAGTCAAACGACGAGTCGGCTACTTGCCGGAAAATCCAGGGTTCTATGACGACATCAGCGCCAAAGAAAATCTTCTTTATATGGCGAGATTGAACCGGATCTCGGAAAAGGAAGCGCACCGGCGCACCGCGGAGGTCCTGGAACAGGTCGGCTTGAGTGATGACGGCCGCCGTCTGGTTCGGGAGTTTTCCCGAGGCATGAAGCAACGGCTCGGCATTGCGGAAGTATTGGTCAAGAAGCCGTCCGCTATTATTCTCGATGAGCCGACTTTGGGGATCGATCCTGATGGCGCGATTCGCATTCTCGAGCTGATCAAGAACCTAAACCAAGAGCACAACCTCACGGTGATGCTGTCATCGCATCAACTGCAGCAAGTTCAACAGATCTGCAATCGTGTCGGAATCATCGTCAAAGGCCGTCTGATCGTTCAGGGCGAGATGGACGAGCTCGGCAAAGCGATCCTTAAGGGACGCCAGTGGAACTTTCTTGTTGAAGTCGGCGGCAATCCCGACGGTCTCGATCGCGATCTGCAGTCGATCGACGGCGTCGATGAAATCGAAAGGCGCAGTCACGGTTGGTTCCTTCGTTGCACAAAAGACGTCCGGCCTGAAGTCGTCAGTATGGTGACCGGCAAGAAACTGCCGTTGCTACAGCTTCGATCCGAAGATCCGACATTGGAAGAAATCTATCTTAAATATTTCCGCGAGGCTTAAAAATGAGTGTCGTTTTTTGGAAAGAGTTGGCTGATCATTTTAGCAGCCGCCGCTTCATGATTTTGATCTTTATCATCGTGCTGACGGGGCTTTGGGCCACATACGCCAGCGGCCAGGCAATCCGGCAAAACACCGAAAGCATTCCGGCGCAGTTTGCCTTTCTGCTGCTGCTCACTTCCAGCGGTGAAACGCTCTTTTCACTGGCGACTTTCCTGGGTTTTTTTGGGCCGCTGGTAGGGATCACTCTCGGCTTCGACTCGATCAGTGGGGAGTATGCCCGTGGAACCCTCAGCCGTGTGCTTTCGCAACCGATCTACCGCGATAGTTTTATCAACGGAAAATTCCTTGCCGGTCTCGCCACCGTCGCCGTCCTGTGGGCTTCAATCCTGCTCCTGGTGATCGGGCTGGGCATCACCTTGCTCGGCTTCCCTCCCAACCCCGAAGAACTCTGGCGCATGCTGATTTTTACCGCTGTGGGAATCTTCTACGTGGGCTTTTGGCTTGCTCTTGCCATGTTGTTTTCGCTGGTGTTTCAGAAAACCGTAACTGCGGCCCTGGCTTCAATGGCGGTCTGGCTCTTCTTGACCTTGTTTGTGTCGGTCGTCAGCCAGGGCATTGCAAGCATGGTTGTTCCCGATGCCTCAACTCCCGAGACCATGGCCCGCCGCGCAGACGTCGAAAATGTCATTGACCGTATTTCGCCAAGCACGCTGTTCGCGGAATCGGTTCACATACTGCTCAACCCCGCTGCCCGCGTTTTCGGGCTGGCGCTCCAGAGTCAAGCTGAAGGAATTCTCCCGACACCTTTGGCTCTCGGCCAGAGTTTAAATCTCATTTGGCCGCACCTGACAACGATGTTTGGCTTGGTGGCGATCTGCTTCGGGATCTCGTACATTTTTTTCATGCGGGCGGAAATTCGCGCCTAAGCCAGCCAGCGCAGTACCCGAAGATACAGCGTCACGCAGTCTTAGTATAAAAAGCTTTCGCTGCCGTAGACCAGCGTGGGATCTGCTGATTCCGCTGGAATTTGACAACTGTGACTGCGTCGACCCGCCTTGCGAAGCGCGACATCTGCGCCCGCAAATGAGAACATCCGGGCCGCCGAGCGCCACGAAAAATAAGCTCTCACGCAAGCTCTTTGCTTCAAGAAGTAAATTGACAAGCAACAGGGCCTCGGCTAACAAAAGAGCAAAGCCAGCGGGCGGCAAACCTACAGAACTGAGTCAAGAGAGAGCGGCAACTCGTGAGGATAGAGGCAATGATTGGCCAGGTGGGGCAATGAGGGGTAAACCATGAACCCAATCGATACCAACATAGAAGAGCTGGATCAGCGACTCGCGGAGAAATGGATTTCGGGAATCTGGCGCATTCCGGCGGGCGCCCGACCGGGCGATCCGAAGACCCGGGTGCTGCCGCATCTCTGGAAGTGGTCCGATGTCTACGAAGGGCTGGTGCAGGCGCGCGATCGAATTAACATTGAACGCGGCGCCGCCGAACGGCGCACGTTACGGCTGGTCAATCCGGGTATCAAGGAGATGGAAATGACAAGCCATACGATGCTCTTTGCCTTTCAACTGATACAACCCGGTGAAGTCGCCCCACCGCACCGTCACACCATGTCGGCCATCCGTTTTATTCTCCAGGGCAACGGCGCCTATACAAACGTCGATGGGGCTAAAATGGTGATGAAGGACGGCGACCTGATCTTGACGCCGCAATGGGCATGGCATGAGCACGCCCACGAAGGCGCCGAACCGATGATTTGGATCGACGGCCTCGACGTGCCGTTCATCCAGTCCTTGCAGGTCATTTCGTTCGAACCCTATGGGCAAGCAAGAATTCCCGTGAAAAGCGATTCTCACGGGGTCGGTCGCTTCGGCATGGCTCGGCCGGTGACGAAAGAAAACGATATGCCGCCGGTTCCGTTGCACTACCGCTGGCGCGATATCTATCCGGCGCTCAAACGTCTGGCCGATGACGAAGCGCATCCCTACGAAGGGCACGCCTTGGAATACGTCAACCCGCTCACTGGAGGGCCGACACTGCCGACGCTGTCATGCTGGATTCAACTGCTTCGCCCCGGCCAGCGCACGCAATCGCACCGCCACACCAGCACGGTGCTTTATCACGCCGTTCGGGGCAGCGGCACAACGGTCATTAACGGCAAGCCCTTCGACTGGGAGAAAGGCGATTCGTTCGCCGTGCCGCTGTGGCATTGGCACGAGCATGCCAACCCATCGGCAAGTGAAGACGCGATTCTGTTCTCTATGAACGACGCACCGATCCTCAAGCCATTCGGTTTATACCGAGAAGAGGGACCGGGACCGTCTCACCTGGGACTGTAAGAAAATTTATCTGGCTACTGGAGACAGGACACTACCGTGTATACGGATGTTAACTGCCGCACCGCTTCGAGCGTCGTGGCGTTCACGCTCTCAAACGTGCGTTCCCTAATCCGACAGGCGTGCCCGCGCAGCTTCCGATATTGCGACCACCGCCGGATGCTTGAGCTTGCGGTCAGCCGAGATCGCAAAAAACCGTTCCCTGATGCCGCTAACGCGGCCGATCACCTTGACATCGTACTCGCGCTGCACCTCGCTGCTGATGATCGAGGGCGCGAAAAACAGCCCAAGACCGCGCTCGCCAAATACCTTCAGCAAAGCACTGTCTTCGA
>CAYZXN010000234.1:0-3736 GCA_964482425.1 uncultured Syntrophobacteraceae bacterium
ACGACCGAGCGCGGCATCGTGACCGTAATGTCGTCCGTCGATGCTGCCGCGTCACGGTGCTTGATCAACAACCATTGGCGCGGCCGCATACGCACGAGCACCCAGGAACCGCGCAGCTTCTTGCCGTGTAATCTAAATTTGAGATCGCCTTTGGCGAGCGCTTCATCAACGTCGGCGACTTCTGGCTCCCAGGTACCGCGATCCCAGATCATGACCGTCCCGCCGCCATACTCGCCTTCCGGAATCACGCCTTCGAACTGGTTGTACTCGATGGGATGATCTTCGGTCTGCGCGGCGAAACGCCTGTTGGAAGGATCGGTCGACGGGCCTTTCGGCACCGCCCACGACAGCATGACGCCATCGTGTTCGAGGCGAAAGTCATAGTGCAGACGGCTGGCGCGATGCTTTTGCACGACGAACTCCAAGCTTTTGTTCTTCGCCCGACCCGCTTTCCCCTGCGGCTCCGGAGTTACGCCGAAGCGGCGCTTGCGTTTGTATTCGGCCAATCGACCAAAGTGGCTCAGATCGTCGGACGCGCGGTCCTTTCTCACGGATTTCATTTCAGGTCCGTTTCAGCAGCTGCATCGCCAAAATCGAAAACCGCGACCACCGGAGCATGGTCGCTGGTGCCGATTTCGCGATAGACCAGACACTGTGAAGCGCGTGATGCCAGGGATTGGCTGGCGAGAATGTAATCGAGCCGCCAGCCGATGTTGCGCTCGCGCATACGGCGCCACGGTGCCCACCAGGTAAAAAGATTGTCGTTATCCGGATCGAGCTCGCGCCCGACGTCCACCAAACCCTGCGCGAGTATACGCTCGAAGACCTGCCGTTCTTCGGGCCGCTGGCCGATGACGGCGGGATTTCTCTCCTTTGGATGAACGTCGCGTTCAGTGCGCGCAATGTTGAGATCGCCGCAAAAAACCAGCCGCGCGCCGCTGGCGTGAACCTCGGCGACGTAGAGCTCCATGTCGCGCAAAAACTGCATCTTGGCGGAGAAGTCTTTGCCGCCGTTGGGGACATAGGCGGAGACAATGACCAGATCCCTAATATGTGCTGCGACGATGCGGGTCTCGAAATCAAATGATGGATGCACAAAGCGCGGTTCTTCCGGAAACGAATCCCGTCGCACATGAAGGCCTACCCCGGAATAGGCGCGCGTCCCATGCCAATAACAGCGATATCCCTGCAGCTCGCAAAGCGCCGCCGGAACCTGTTCGGCGGTGGATTTCAGCTCCTGCAAACACACGACGTCAGGGCGCTCCCGCTCGATCCATTCGAGCACCTGCGCCTGGCGCGCGCGAATGCCGTTGACGTTCCACGTAGCGATTTTCAAAGTCATTTTGCTGTTACCTTTTTGAAGAAAACCAAGTATAGAAAGAGACCCGCGGAACTGCAATCATCAACCGTTCCGATGCCGCACCACGGCTGGCCGCGCCAGGATAAAGCGCTGCTGATCTGGACGGCTGCTCTTGATCTTTGACCGCCGGTGTATAATTCTGCTGACAAGGATTCCCCGTGCAAACCATTTACGTCGATATGGATGATGTGCTGTGCGAAACGGCGCAGCATTTTTTGGTCATTCTGGAGCGGGAATTCGGCAAGAAGTTCTCCTTCGAGCAACTAACGGATTTCGATGTCGGAGAAGCTTGTGAGCTGACTACCGGCGAACGGGAAGAGTTATACCGCATCGTCCATCACGGCGATGAACTTCTCAGCATCTCCCCGATCGACGGCGCCATCGACGTACTCCGGCGCTGGGCCGCGGCGGGCTACGAGATTGCCATCGTTACCGGACGTCCGCCCGACACCTACCAACCTTCCATCGACTGGTTGAGGCGTTATCGGGTACCCCATGACAAGTTTTTAATCGTTGACAAGTATGGACGCTTCGCGGCTGATGGCACCAAGTGTATTTCACTCGGCGCATTGGCGAATCACAGCTTCTGCTGGGCAGTGGAAGATTCGCCGACGATGGCGATGTACCTGGCCAGCGAAATGAAACTTCCCGTCGCGTTACTCGATCGCCCGTGGAACCGAACAAACATCCGGCACGATCTGGTGGGCCGGCACCGCCATTGGGGTGCGATCGCAGAGGCGTTGCCCGGGAACAACCGTTGAAGCTCACGCTAAGCGAATTGTTCATGCTCAGATTGCTGCCAGCAGCAAATACTCCGGGCTAAGTCGGTCATGGATCGCTTCATCTGAGAAGAGTCATGCCACAACCAAAACTCACCTTGGCCTGTCGCGACTATGATCACACCCGCGCTCTGCGCGACCGCAGCGTAGCCGTCGACGGCGCCGAACTGGAAGTCCTGTGCATCACCCCGCCGTCGCAGATTTTTCTGCGCATGCTGCGCAATGAAGAATTCGATCTCTCCGAAATGTCCCTGTCGAACTACCTGATCTCGCTGGGCCGCGGCGACACACGCTTCGTGGGACTGCCGGTGTTTCCTTCGCGGGTTTTTCGTCATTCGTACATCTGGATTAATTCCAATTCAGGGATCCAAGAACCGCGCGACCTGATCGGCAAAAGGGTCGGCATCGCCGGCTACTCTATGACGGCGCTGCTCTTTGCCCGCGGCATGCTCAAGCACCAGTACGGCGTGATGCCCGAAGACCTTCACTGGTTGCGCACACGCGCCGAGCACGTGCCGGTCCGGATCCCGCCTGGCATCCGCGTTGAGGATCTCGGCAAAGGCCGCAAGCTTGATCAGGCGCTCGAAGAGGGACAAATCGACGCCATGATATCCACCTATTTGCCACCCGGCGCCGCCAACGAGTCCCCGGCGATACGGCGGCTGTTTCCCAACGCTCGCGACACGGAAGCGGAGTATTTCCGGCAAACCGGAATTTACCCGATCATGCATCTGGTGGTCATGCGGCGTGCGGCTTACGAGCAGCATCGCGGCCTCGCCGCAGGTTTGACCCAGGCTTTTCAAGAGGCGAAGAAGCAAACATTGAACAGGGCCGATGAAGGTTTGTATCCGCTGCCATGGGCAATTTTGGATGTGGAGTACGCCCGCCGGCTCATGGGAAGAGATATCTACCCATATGGCGTCAAGTCCAACCTGCCGACTTTGCAAGCGGCAACTTTGTTTTCCTATGAGCAGGGACTCACGGACAGACGGATCGAAGTCGAACAGCTGTTCGCGCCCGAGACTCTAAAGATGTTTGAGCAAGACTGACCACACCTCCCGCTCCGCTCTGCCGCAAGAGACTGTGCCGCAATACCAAACGTCTGTTAGGTCGTGCTCGGTTTTCCGTTAACTCAAGACAAAAAGCAGATCCTTCGGCTGAGCCTCAGGATGATATTCCGACACTCAGCCAGACGGATGAGGGCTTATCAATGCAAGCGGTCGATCGAGAGGCGTGAGCCGCAGGAGCGAAGGCATAGAGACGAACCGCGCCAATGTCGTGCATAGTGCTTGGTGCGCGGCCGCTAGATTTCCAGGCATTTGTCCAATAGACGAAGCTCGCAGACAGCTAACCCTAGTCGACAAAAATTGCGCACAGTCAGGAGTGAGCAACGACGGTGAGACCGGAAGCCGTGGGCACTTGAGCGCACAGGTTGCGTTAAGGCCCGACGCACGAAACGTCACGCTCAGGGGATTGCGGGGTGGCCTTCAAGGCAGTGTCCCATTGCCCACGGGCTGTAGGCCTCATCGTCCGAGCGACTTCGAAACAATGTCGGATTAGGGCTAAGTCTCACAGGCGCATAGCCTTCGTTCCGGAG
>CAYZXN010000235.1:0-9119 GCA_964482425.1 uncultured Syntrophobacteraceae bacterium
CCCAACTTGCGCTCGCCACTGCGTTGTCAATTCTGCCGTTTGTTTTGGGGTGTCAAACGATGAGAGACGAAGCGACCGTGAGAATCCCGACTGCGGAAACTCCGCAAGACCAAGCGCTGTCGAAGTCGGTGCGGGGTAGACTTCTCGCGGATCAGAAAGTGGATTTGACCGGCGTCAAGGTGGTATCCAGCGGCGGCACAGTCTACCTGAGCGGAACGGTGAATTCGTTGGATGCGCGTCAGCAAGCGATTAAGATCGCGTGGAATACGCCCGGCGTGCAAAGCGTGGTTAACGCCCTTGAAGTGCAAAAATGAGCGCCGATCCCGGCGCGACCCGGCGAGCAGTAATTGATACTGCCAGGGATCGGTTATGGCGCGATTCTACCCCGCATACTCGCGATACAAATCTTCGATCTCCTGCTTAACCCGGCTGATTTTGTTTGACAGATCGGTGATCTTTGCCAGATTGTTACGGTTGGCTTCGATGACGAGCTGCTCGTTGTATTTCTGTAGTACCGTTTCGCTTTTCAGGATCTGGGCTTCGAGCTTTTCGATTCTGGCTTTTTCTCTGCGTTGGGCCCTTTCACGTTCTTTTTTCTCGTTGTAGTCATTTCTCGATGTGGGCTTTTTTTGAGCCCCATTGCCACCAGCTTCATCCTCCCAGCCGATCTTTTCCAAGAACTCGTCGTAATCGGAATCGAAGACATCGACTCGGCCGCGGTGAAAGACGATCAGCTTTGTGACCAGGGCGCGGAGGATCCGCTCGTTATGGGTGACGATCAACAAAGCGCCGGGAAAGTCCTGCAGGCTTTCGATCAACGCGTCGATCGATTCCATGTCGAGATGATTGTTCGGTTCGTCCAATAGCAGCAGATTTGACGGGTGCGCGAGGATCTTGGCCAGGAGGGTACGGCTTTTTTCGCCGCCCGAGAGCACGGAAACCTTCTTCAAAGCGAGATCGCCGCCGAACATCATCGTGCCGCAGATGTTTCGAACCTGGGTGCGCGTTAGCGCCGGGTTGGTTTGCTCGATCTCCTGCTCAATGGTCAACTTGGGATTGAGCCGTTGAATGTTGGTCTGCCCGAAATATCCCAGTTTCATGTCCGGATGAGCTTTGAGCCCGCCCGTCAGCGGCACAAGCCCGCCGGAGAGGACATTCAACAGAGTCGATTTGCCGTTTCCGGTGTTGCCGATCACCCCGAATCGGTCGCGCGCATTGATCGTCAGATCGATCTGTCGAAACAACAGGTTGTCTGGCGTGTAGCCGAACGACATATCGCGTGCCTCGAGCAACGTTTTGGCGTAGAACGGCGCATATCTGAATTCGAAATCCAGAGACTCGACATCGGCGAGCCCGTCGAGCTTAGGGAGTTTTTCGAGCATCTTGATGCGCGACTGAACCATCTTGGCTTTGGAAGCCTGGGCGCGAAACCGGTTGATGAAAGCCTCCGCATGGGCCCGTTTTCTTTCTTCGTTGGCGCGGGTCTTTTCGTGAATCTCATCTTCCAGAACGATTTGGCCGTATGCTTTGGCGGTGCCGCCCTCGAATTTGTGAATTTTTTGGCGATGGATGATTGCCGTATGGGTCGTGACGCTGTCCATGAAGTCACGATCATGGGAAATCAAAATAAGCTCGCCTCTAAAGTTACTCAGAAATCGGGCGATCCAACGAACCGATGTGATGTCGAGATAGTTGGTTGGTTCATCGAGCAAAAGCAGATTGGGCTCGGAGAGCAGAAGCTTGGCCAGGTTAATGCGGATTTGAAAGCCGCCGGAAAACTCGCGCGGCGCTTTTTCCAGATCGGCGTGCGAAAATCCCAGACCGAACAGAATGGCTTCCGCCTTATAGATCGAATGCGAGTCCTCGTCCGGCAGTCCGAGAGACGCCTCGGCCAAGATCGTCGACTGGGTGAAGTGGAGATGCTGCTCGAGATGACCGATCCGATAATTGCGCGGGATCGTGATCTCTCCCGAGTCGGGCTCTTCTTGTCCTAAGATCAGTTTAAACAGTGTCGATTTGCCGTGGCCGTTTCGTCCGACTAAACCCAGGCGCTCGCCGGCGTTCATCTGAATGCTGACATCGGTGAAGAGCTCGCGCGCGAAATACGATTTGGAAAGCTGATTTATCTTAATCACGATTGTGATTTCAGTAGAGCATAAAATGACGTTAATCAAGCGAACAGGAAAAGAACGACGCGTGATGATACGCCAATGGTGGAGGTAAACGATTCGCCAGCCGAACAGCCAAGATGCTGCGCCGACGCGCCTGATACGAAGTGAGCAGACGTGGCGTAGATGGCGCGCCGCGGTTTTCTCCGAGGCGATACTTTCACCGCTTTCGGGGCTTTGCGGACGCTAGTTCGAGGCCGCGCCTAACTTGTAGAAACGTTCGGCGTTGCCGCGGAGAATCGCCTGCTTGGCGGTTTCGCTGATCTCCCCACGCTCGCGCAGCTCGCGAATCTCTTTTTGCACCGTGTGAATGTTCACCTCGTGCGGAAAGTCAGAGGAGAACATGAACGCTTGCTCCCCTGCGATCTTGATGGCGTAGGCAAGGTCTGTTTCGCCTCCCTCAATGCCGACCACCAGACGCCCTGCTTTGATAAGACTGCGGAGATAGTCGGCGACCGTTTGTCCCTCCGGCAAGTGCAGCAGCTCTCCTCGAGGATTGATCGGCGTTCCGGCTTCGTACGATCGCGAGAAGCGCTCGAGCGCCATGAGAAACCAGAGCGGGCCGCCCTCGAGGTAAGCCACACGCAGGCCGGCAAAGCGCTCAAAGAGGTTGTTGAACACCATCTCCGCCAAAGCGATCGCCAGCGACATCGGATGACCGATGGCGTTAGCGCCGGTGGAAACGTTCATTGTTTCCATACCGAGATCCCAATGGCCGCCGCCATGAACAACCACCGGGCACCCCAGACGACCCGCTTCCGCGTACACCGGCCAGTAAGGCTTGGCGCCGAGATTTAAATGGACTCCCGTAGCCGGGAACAGGACTCCGCACATCCCCAACTCGGTATACGCACGCTGCATCTCCTCCAACGCCGCTTCGGCATCATGCATCGGCAGAATCGCGATGCCTTTGAAGCGGGAATCGCGGCGCAGGTAAGTTTCGGCAAGCCAGTCGTTGTAAGCGCGGGCCGCTCCCAAGGCGTAATCGCGGTCGACAATACGCCCGATGCGTTGCCCAGCGGTGGGGAAGAGGACGGCATAGTCGAATCCGATCTGGTCCATGAATTCGATCCATCCGTCCGGTCCGGGGTTTTGAAAGCGGCCGTCGGGAGCAGTTGCGAACGCGCCGGGAGGAGTTCGGGTCAGCGAATACTGAATATGACTGAAGGCGGGAAATACGCCGCTCCTGAGGCGCCCGCCAGCAGCGCTGTAGGGAAAATGACGGGCGATGGCTTCGCCGTCCTCGAAAATATGGCCGTCACCGTCAATGATCTTCAACTGCTGTTTCATCGAATCCTCCGTTTGCCAACGACTGCTTGCGTCCAGCGTTTCCGCGCCTTTGTCAAAGCTCATGCGAAAGCCTCCGGGATCAGAAAAATCACCGGACTTTGATCAGCTTGTTAAAGTCTGTACCTCGTAAATTCCGAACAACTGACGATTGTCGATCATTTCTTGTCTAGAAACGGACATTCCGCACCGCCAAAATGCATGAATGCTATTCGCGACTGTCGTGGACCTGCACGCGGCGCACTCGCCGCTCCGGAATGTTCGCCCGGCGCGCAATCAGCATCAACACACCGAGGACAATAAGCAGCGTCGGCATCAACACGATCCAGGTCACACGCCAGCGTTCGTGAAGAGCCCAGGCGATGCCGCTCGCGATAAGAAACGGCCCAGCTACGATGGACTTCTTGGTGATTCCGTCGAGGATTAAAATCGCCAAGCCGCCTACAACCAGTGCCGCCGCTATGATCCAGTCGATGTCCGGAAACAATCTGAAGTACCAGAGCAGCCATGCGCTCCCGACGATAATCAGGGTAACGGGCAAGCCGGCGTCTCTCACAAATCCTCCTTCTGTCGAGCGGGAGTTGGAGACTGCCGTGTTTTTGGCCGGTCCGATAGATCGTAGCGGAAGTTCATAGCGAGTACGCAGAAGCAGCAACGGAAACTCCGCAGACCTTATTAAACAGTAAGAAGTCCGTCAAGCAAAAGAACCTTTTCGTCACGCGCGTTGCGCAATTCTATACGCCCGAGACTCTTGCCACGTAGCAAAGACCGTAGCTCGCGGTCTTTGCCCGAAGTGTCTTGACCAAACCGCGTGCATCATGAACGATGAGATGTATCGGATCTCAATGATGTCGGCGATTCAAATGTCATTCCGGGCAAGCTGGCAATAGCCGGCGTGGCCCGGAATCCAGGAAATTCACATGGCTCCTGGAGCCGCCTTTCGCGGGCAAGACGACTGGGAAGACTGGAGCTTCTTGGCGAATATCTGGGTCGGGAGCCTAGGCTCTTGAGATTACACGTGCCATCGAGGAGAGAAAAAATGTCACAGGTTAGACGAACTGTTTATTTCATCACCGGCCGTCCGACACGATTGGGTCAGAAGCAGCGATCGGTAAAAATGTTCATCACCCGTTATTCAATTGGCTTGATGCCGCAGTTGACGTGTCTCGTTCTGCTCGCCTGCTTCTTGGCGGGGTCCCCATTGCAGACACAAGCCCAGGCGCCGCGTTCGCCGACGCCCGAGTCCATGAAAGGCGCGCTCGGCGTCCAGACAATCGCCAAAGGTCTCGAGCATCCCTGGAGCCTCGCATTCCTGCCGGACAAGCGGATGCTTGTCACCGAGCGCCCCGGCCGCTTGCGCTTGGTGGCGCCGGACGGCCGCCTTTCAGAGCCTCTTAGCGGAATACCGCGCGTTTACGCAAGCGGGCAGGGCGGGCTGCTCGACGTGGTCCTCAGTCCAACCTTCGAAAAGGATCGGCTGGTCTATCTGTCTTTTGCCGAATCCGGCCAAGGCGGCGCAGGCACTGCGGTGGCGCGCGGCCGCTTCGGCGATGGCGGCCTTGAAAACACACAGGTGATCTGGCGCCAGCAGCCCAAGGTGGGCGGCTCCAACCACTGGGGTTCGAGAATCGTGTTTCGGCGCGACGGCACGCTGTTCGTGACGCTAGGCGATCGGTTCAATCATTCCGACAGTGCGCAGGATCTATCGACCACGATCGGTAAAATTGTCCGCATCAACCCGGACGGGTCGGCGCCGCGCGACAACCCATTCGTCAAGCGCGCCGGCGCGTTACCCGAGATCTGGTCTTACGGCCATCGCAACGTCCAGGCCGCCGCGGTTCATCCCGAAACCGGCCAGCTCTGGACCGTGGAGCACGGCGCGCGCGGCGGTGACGAGTTGAATAATCCGCAGGCCGGGAAGAACTACGGTTGGCCGGTGATCTCGTACGGCCGGCATTATTCATTTCTTCCGATCGGCGAAGGTACGGCGAAGGAAGGGATGGAGCAGCCGGTTTATTATTGGGATCCGGTCATTGCGCCGTCGGGTATGGTTTTTTACACGGCCGATCTGTTCGCAGGCTGGAAGAACAATATTCTCATCGGCTCGCTCACTCCAGGGCTCTTGACGCGGCTGCTAATGAAGGAGGGTAAGGTCGCGCAGGAAGAGCGTTACCTTGGCGACGTGGGAGAGCGTATCCGCGATGTGCGCCAGGCACCGGATGGTTCGCTCTACCTTCTCACAGACGACGGTAACGGCCGTATCCTCCGGGTAACGCCGGCCGGCAATCGCTGAGAAGGATGAAGAGCCGGAGAAGATAATTTGATCGTTTACGGAGAATGGCTCAGGAAACTTCTTGATCGCTTGGAGAGCAGCCTGCGCAGTAAATCTGTGGAGCAGACACGTGGCGGAATGCCCGGGCCATTGAAGCAGCTCGACTCTACGCCTTCACTCTTCTCATCCCGCGGCTACACACTGTCGGAGGTTTGCTTTGAGCATGAATAATCCGGTTAGAGCGCGGTCTTGCCGTCGTTCGATGGTTTTACATCGCTCAACAGGCGTTTAATAATGTCGACCGACGACAATCCCTCGCCCTGCGCCTTGTAGTTGGGAACCACCCGGTGGCGCAAAACCGACGGCGCCAGAGCTTGGATGTCCTCGATGGAGACCGCATAGCGGCCCTGAAGAATCGTGCGCGCTTTCGCACCCAGGATGAGATACTGCGAAGCCCTCGGCCCCGCCCCCCATTCAACGTAATCCTTGACGAACTGAGGCGCCCCGGCATTTTGCGGCCGTGAGTTCTGCGACAGGGCGACGGCATAGGAAACTACGAATGGCGACACGGGGACACGTCTGACCAGTTCCTGATAGCGCAGTATCGCAGCCGCCTGCATGACTTTGCGCGGCGCAGGTTTCTCGTTGGAGGTCGTTTGCAAGACGATCTGTACTTCGTCGTCGAAGTCGGGGTAGCCGATTTCGATATTGAGCATAAAACGATCGAGCTGCGCCTCGGGAAGCGGATAGGTTCCTTCCTGCTCGATGGGGTTCTGTGTCGCCAGCACAAAGAACGGAAGATCCAACGGAAAGGTCGTCCCGCCGGCGGTCACTTTGTATTCCTGCATCGATTGCAGCAGCGCCGCTTGGGTCTTGGGCGGCGTGCGATTGATCTCGTCCGCCAGCAGTATGTTGGTGAATATCGGACCTTTGAGAAATTGAAACTGCCGCCTGCCGGTTGAGGGATCTTCCTGAAGTATGTCGGTGCCGGTAATGTCCGACGGCATCAAATCAGGCGTAAACTGAATGCGATTGAATTCGAGATCGAGAATTTCGGCCAGGGTGCTGATCAGAAGGGTCTTGGCCAGGCCGGGCACCCCGACCAGCAGGCAGTGGCCACGGGCGAAAAGCGCGATCAGGACCTCTTCGACGACTCTGTCTTGACCGACGATGACCTTGCGAATCTCGCCCAGCATCGTGTCGCGTTTGGCGGCGAATTCTTCGATCTCCGCGATCTCGTGTTGATGAATCTTAGCAGGCTCCATCGGGTTCCTTTTTCAGTTGGCGCCGAGCAAGCGGTCAAGCGAAGCCTTTGCCTGTTGCGATTTTTCCCGGTCTCCCAGAGATGAGTAGACTTCGGTCAGTAGCTTAAAAATAAGCGGATTGAAAGGGTTGATCTGAATCGCCTCTTCGAGAGCCTGCTTGCTCTCCTGGTGTTTTTTCATGGCGTGGTGAACGCGGCCGAGTTGAACATAGGTGCCACCATTGTCCGGCTCCAGCTCCAGTGCTTTCGTGAGCGGCCCAAGCGCGTCCTCGAGGCGGTTCATCTGGATCAAGGCGCGGCCGAGCTTGTTGAGAATGATAGCCGAGTGAGGGCTCGCCTGCAGCGCGCGTCGATATTCGTTCGCCGCCGCAACCGTCCGTCCCCGGCCGGCAAGCTGATCCGCGAGGTAGGTGCGATTGCGCGCCACTGCCGACTGGATCTCTTTGAGCTCGACTATGTCTTCATCTTCTTTTTGATCTTTCTTCACTTTGAGCCGGCGCACACGGCTGCCCTCAATCTCTTTGAGGTTCTTGTTCTTGAGAAAGCTCTTCCACTGCGTCACGAAGGCGTCGAAGGAGATGTCGAAGATCTTCTCGATGGCCTCAGGGGTGGATTTCTCGTTGAGAGTGGCCAGCAGTTCGCGCACGCCGCTTTTGCCTTTGCTCTGATTGATGAAATCGACGGCCGAGGCGGCTTCCGCGTAGGCCAGTTGCACTTGCTCGGGTGTCTCCAGATAAATCAGTGAAGGTTCCATTTTCTTGAAGCCGACGAACTGGTTTTTATCCAGCGCCTGAACCAGCAGCGTCTGGTTTGCCGGCGTCAGGTAGTCTTCGGCGGCATCCTTGGGCGGCACGGGCTTGCGCCACCGCGTCTCGTAAAAACGCGCCAGCCCCTCGTGCAGCCAGATGGGCGCCTGATTGTTGGTCAGACCCACGATTGCATAGTGGAGATATTCGTGGCTCAAAGAGTCGGCCCAGCGGTAGCCCAGGCTGAGCGCCCGCGGTGAGATGATCATGAGTTTGTTGAATTTACAGATGCCGACGGCGCCGGTCTCTTCGATATCGCGCAGTGAGAGCGTGGAAATCGCGTTGAAGCTCGGGGCGTCCGGCGCGATCTCGACCCGAACCTTTTCCTTGGGATAGTACCCCAGCTCGGCGCCAACCGCGTGATAACTTTTCTCAAGCACGTCGAGAGCGTACGGCGCCAGAATGCCGTCGCGCTTTTCGTCGAGGTAAACCACGAAATGGTCGCTTTCATAACGCTTGAGGGTTTTGATCACGTCTATGGTGAATTGGTTGAGCAGCTTTAGACCCTGGCGTCGTTTGTCAGTCGAGTCGACGGCCAGCGCGCGATCGATGGCCGCCAGACTCTCCTGATAGCGGCCTTGGTAGAATTTCACCCGAGCGTCGAAGTCCAGCGCGTCAGGCGCCTTCGGATTGTCACCCAACGCCTTGCCCGCGCGCTCTTCGGCCTCGGCAATGCGCCACGCATCGAGGAGTTCCTGTCCCTCTTTGAATGGGTCTTCGGGTCCGGCGGCAAAGAGCCGCGCCGCCAAAGCGAGTGAGATCAAACAGGCGGTGAAAAGAGTCGTTCTTCGTTTCAACTTGTGATTACTCGGAAAGATTTTTGAAATAACGCTCGATCTGGTCTTTTAGCCGGGGCGGCACGCCCTGCTTGAGAGATTCCAAAATCTCCTCGCGGAAGTTACGCGGCGCCTTGTAGTCTTCCTTGCCCGGAAGCCGGAACTTTTCCGTGTCGAGTCCGGTAAACCCGCTCTCGACATCGAACTCCGGAAACTGCGGCATGCCCGGCAGCGGTGTCAGCATGCCGCCCGGCATGAATCGGCCCTGGCGAAATAGCCGGGTGACGGGCATGTTGCCGAGCTGACCGCGCTGCGCCATCTGTTGCATCGCCGACTGCATCTGTTGCTGCGACTGTGACAGACGTTCCAGCGCGTCGCGTTCCGGCGGCACGGCGCCCGGTGAGTCAAGTTGACCGAGCCGCTCGTTGGCATTGTTCATGGATTTTCCCGCCTCGCCGATATTCTGAACGATCTTGGGATCGAGCGACGGAAACAGTTGGAACAGCGACTCGAGCTTCTCGCGCAGTTCGTCGGTGCGATCGCGCA
>CAYZXN010000236.1:0-5828 GCA_964482425.1 uncultured Syntrophobacteraceae bacterium
AATCCGCTTCAGTGCGCGCTGATAATCGAGCGCGCGCACGTCGCGGCCTCGTTCGAGCTGCCCTCGAAGCGATTTCGATAATTGATCGCGCCCGTCCTGCCACTGTCGTTCGAGATTGATTGCCATTTCGGCTTCCATAATCGTCTGATGCCACTGCCAGGCCTCGACGGCGGATGGAAGGAGATCGATTTCCTCGATCCGATCGCCTAAACGCTCAACGATCTCGGCGAATCCCTCCTTGGTGTCATCTTCGGCCTGCTGCCATTGCGGCGTCTTGACAAACGCAAACATCGGCGCCAGTGGCGGCTCCTGTGCGGCGATTTCGCTGAACGGCATGCGAGCACGCGGTTTGGTGTCGGGATCGCGCTCATCGTACCCTGCGAGTTGCTGCGCCAGGAGCGCGATATCGTCAATGGTGCGGGCAAACAGGCCGACATGATCCAGTGTCCGCGAGAGAGCCAGCATGCCATGCCGCGGGATCAGCCCATGCGTCGGCTTGAAGCCAATGACGCCGCAAAACGCTGCCGGCCGTATGGTCGAGCCATTGGTTTGGCTGCCGAGCGCCAGCGGCACCATGCCGGCGGCCACGGCCGCCGCCGATCCGCTTGAGGAACCTCCGGGCGTGTGCTCTGGATGGTGAGGATTGCGCGTCTTGCCCGGCGTATAGGTGGCGAACTCAGTGGTTACGGTCTTTCCCAGAATGATCGCACCGGCGCAGCGCAACATCGTTATCACGGCTGCATCGCGAGAAGGCGTGCGGCCGGCATGAAGGACCGAGCCATACTCAGTGGGCATGTCCGCGCTGTCGAAAATATCCTTGATGCCGACGGGAACCCCATGCAATGGTCCGATTGGCCTGCCGCTCAATCGCTCTTCGTCCGCGCCGCGCGCCTGCTCGATCGCGTAATCCGCATCGAGGAAAGCCCAGGCTTGCACCTGGCCATCCGTTTCACGGACGCGCGCGAGGCAGGCTTCCACCCGCTGCTGCGAACTGATCACGCCGTCGCGGATCAAGCGCGCCGTCTCGGTGGCGGAAAGCAGATGAAGTTGGGTCAAATCCATCCGGCGCCGAACTCTTTGCTCCAGTCATTCACTCAGTTCAATGATTCAATATGTCTAAGCGTCTTGAACCACTCGACCGATTAGACTCTCACTTCCATCATCATCGTCCATATACAAACTGCGGCAGCCAGAGCGCTATCCCCGGCCATATGTACATTAACACCAGACACAGCAAAACAATCGCCATAAACGGCATCATTCCGGCGAAGATCTGGTTGAGAGTCACATGACTTGGCGCGACACCCTTCAAGTAGAACGCCGCCATCGCAACCGGCGGCGACAGGAAAGCGGTCTGTAGGTTCAGCGCCACCAGGATGCCGAAGAACAGCGGGTCGATGTTGAAGTGTCCCAGCATGGGTATAAAGATCGGCATGAAGATCACGATGATCTCGGTCCACTCGAGCGGCCAGCCGAGGATGAAGATGATGAACTGCGCCAGGATCATGAACTGTACTGGAGACATATCCAGTGAGAGCACCCATCTCTCGATAATCTCCTGCCCGCCGAGCAGCGCAAACGCCGCCGAAAAAATTGCCGAGCCGACAAACAGCCAGCAAACCATTGCGCTGGTCTTGGCCGTCAGAAAGGAAGACTCTTTAACGATGCTGCCAAGCTCTTTCGCCGTCCTCCAAACCGCCGCGCCGCGCGTCGCACCACTGGCTCCCACTCCGCTCCAATGGTCCGCAAAGCGATAGGCGGCCGTCAGAATGACCCCGCCGAAGGCGCCCAACGCCGCTGCCTCCGCGGGAGTTGCCAGTCCGAAAACGATTGAACCGAGTACGGCAAGGATAAGAAGCGCGAGCGGGAAAAACGAGGTGAGCAGCATCTTGAAGACCTGGAGTCGTTCCCAATTCCAGAGCCAGAAAATCAGCGCGATTGCGGTGACGCCAATTGCGAGCATGATCCAGAACCACGTGGGCGCCGCCAGTCGCTCCGCCGCAACCGCCGGCTTCGCTTCGGCCGCCGGAGCCGCAGGCTTTGCCTGCTGCGCATCCGGGGGAGGAGAAAGTTCGACAAGCCCCTCAGCGGGCGGCTCGATCGGTGCCGGCTGCGGTTCCAACGGCGGCACGCCGACGAGACCGCTGTCCTGCTCGCCTACAAACGCTCTCGCGCTGACCTCCCCGCCCATTTCGACCAGCCCGGCTGAATCAAAGTCTAATGGCGGCGCCGTCGCCGACCGATGAGCGACCACTAGCAGCGCAACGATGAACAGCGCCGGCATCAAGGTGACAAACAGCTGGGACAATACTGTGTGCCTCGAGACGCTGGTGCCCTTAGCGAGTGCTCCGCACAGGGCAATCAGGGGGTTAGTGCTGCTCCGCGCCAGCGACTCCGCATAGGGCGGCAGGGCGACGTGCTGCTCGCTCTCCGGGAGCGGCGGCATGAGTCGAGGCTTCCATTTGGCGAGCAAGACAACGTAACCAACATAGAGCCCCGCCAGCATCATGCCGGGGAAGAGAGCACCGGCATACAGTTGAACTACGGATACGCCGGCGGTGGCCCCATAGACGATCAGCAGCACCGAGGGCGGTATCATGATGCCGAGGCAACCTCCGGCGGTGACGGCGCCAGCCGAAATTCTGACGTCGTAACCCGCGCGTAGCATCGCCGGAAGCGCGAGCAGTCCCATTAGCGTCACCACGGCACCGACGATGCCAGTGGCGGTGGCGAAGACCGCACAGGTAATGATCGTTGCCACTGCAAGTGATCCGGGCACACGCGACATGGCGAGGTGCAGACTCTTGAAAAGGCGGTCGATCAGGGCGGCTCGCTCGACGAGATAGCCCATGAACACGAACAACGGAACCGCGATCAGCACGTCGTTGCTCATGACGCCATAAGCGCGCTGCACCATGAGATCGAGAACTTGCTGGTTCGCTAGCGCCGGATCCACGCTGCGGTAGGCAAGCCAGGCGAAAAACACCCCCATTCCCATCAGCGTAAAAGCGGTGGGGAAACCGAGCATGATGGTCACCACGATGAGGGCGAGCATCATGAGCCCGAGATGGCCGTTGGTCAGATTGCCCCAAGGCGTGAGCACCAGCACCACGGCAAGGATCACCGCCATCAGCGAAAAGCCGAACCATAGTTCCTTGCGCAGTATCACTTTTCCAACTCCCGGTGCGCGATGATCTCGTCGAGCTCACGAATGTCTGCGTCGTCAACGTGAACCATCTCCTTGAGTTCTTCGACATCGACCTCCTGTACATCCTCCTCCCGCAAGGGCCATTCACCCCGCCGTATGCAGATGATGCAGCGAACGATCTCGGCAATGCCTTGCAAGAGCAAAACTCCCCCGGCAATTGGAATGACGGTCTTGAACGGATAAATAGGCGGGCCTTCGTACATCACGCTCGAACGCTCGCGGATCGCCCATGACTCGGCGGCGTAGTAGTAGCCGGCCCAGACCAGCGCGGTTACCCCTGGGAGAAAAAAAACGATGTAAAGGATCAGATCGATGGTCGCCTGAGTGCGTGGCCTGAAAAAACCGTAGATCACGTCGCCGCGCACGTGGCCGTTCTTGGCGAGAGTGTAAGCGCCCGCCATCATGAACAGTGTTCCGTACAGTATGATCATCGCGTCAAATGCCCACGCATGCGGGTCGTTGAGCACGTAGCGCGAGAACACTTCCCAGGAGATGAGCAGGGTGAGCAAGACAATCAGCCAGGAGAACGCCTGGCCGATCCACGTGCTGATCTTATCTATAGTGCGGAGAAGCCGCTCAGTGTTCATGAATTCAACGGGTCCGGTAACGACCGACCCTTAGACAGAGAGGCTCCTTTCTGCACGGGATTCGTTTTCTCCTGTTCTCCCCGGGCGCAGCGAAGTCCCGTCTTTGGCTGCTCCATCTCCTCCGCTGAATGCCCGTTTTTACGGCCATGACCGCTCCCGTCTCCCGTGTCGCACGGGCCGACGTCGGCCGAACGGCAGCGGAGGACGCGTCAGCGGCTAGCTCTTCTTTGCCTCCGGCTTGGTGGCTGGGGACGCAGGTTTCGCTGGCCGCTTGGCAAAATAATGGTTATACGCCATGCGTGCACTGACCTGAGTGTCGAGGAACCAGCGCACCGCGCGCGCCGCGAACTGACGCTGCGACTCTTCGATCTCGACGAACAGCGGGTTATCCTTCCTTTTCGCAGCGGCCTCGTCGTAGACGACGAGCTGGCGGGCCAGCACCGAATCCGGCGTCCTGTAGAATCTCACCTTATCTTTGGTCTGGAGCTCGAGGTAGTCTTTGGAATAGCGGTCGATCGCCTTCCACGACATATCGGCGGATGCCGCTTCCACGGCGTTTTCGATGACTGCCTTGATTTTGGCCGGCAGCGCGTCGAATTTCGGCTTGTTGAACATGATCTCGAACTGCTCGGCGTTCTGGTGATAACTCTGCAGCATGCAGACCTTCGAGACGTCCGGGAACCCGAGCAGACGGTCGGAACTCGCGTTGTTGAACTCCGCGGCGTCGAGAAGACCCCGGTCCATCGCCGGCACGATCTCGCCGCCGGGCAGCGCGTTCACTGCCGCGCCCAAGCCCGTGAAGACATCGATGGAAATGCCCACCGTGCGGAATTTGAGGCCCTTAAAATCCTCCACCCGGGCGATTGGCTTTTTGAACCAGCCGAGCGGCTGCGTCGGCATCGGGCCATAAACATAAGAGACGACATTGGCGCCGATGGATTTGTAGAGCTTGTCGAGCAGCTGCTTGCCGCCGCCGTACTTGTGCCAGGCGAGCAGGGTATTGGCATCCATCCCGAACGCAGGGCCGGAGCCCCAGAGGGCGAGCGCGTTCTGCTTGCCGTAATGATACACGAGCACGCCGTGGCCGCCGTCGAGCGTGCCCTTCGACACGGCGTCGAGCAGTCCGAACGCCGGCACCACCGCGCCGGCAGGCAGCACTTCGATTTTCAATTCGCCGCCGGTCATGTCGTTCACCTTTTTTGCGAAATCCAAGGCGAACTCGTGAAAGATATCCTTTTGCGGCCAGGTGCTCTGCCAGCGCATGGTGATCGGCCCCGACTGGCCCTTCGCAATCATCGGGAAACCCAGAACCGCGGCGCCGCCGGCAGCCATCGCCGCTTTGAGAACGTTGCGGCGAGATACTTTACTGCTGGGCTGTTCCTGGATTTTAGCTTGATCTGGCATCTTACTCCTCCGTTTCATTGGACGCCTTTATCACTCTGTAACAACGCCCGCTTATATACAGTCTACTAGTTTCCGTCAATCACTCACTCTTCTGCTTTAAAAACACGTCGCGCCTGCATCGCCATTATTAGTGCTTTCTCCCAGGCAATCAAAGAGCTTTGATTGCATCGTCCCGCGAGTTATAAATCGATAGAATCGACGATAAACCGGCTAAGTCGAAAACCTGTCGCACGTGCTCTTTAAGCGAGCACAAAACGAACTTCCTGTCGGTACTATGGAGTCGCTTGGCTGCTAGGAGAAAGACCCGGAGACCGGAACTCCTGACATACTCCAGCTGGGCAAGATCGACCACGAGCCGCTGTGTCCCGGACCCGATGACGCCAAGGATTCTATCCTCGAACGTTCTTGCCGTCGTCGCATCGAGCTTTCCCGATAATGCCAATACCACGGCGTCAGCCTTTCTATCCTCGCTAATGTCCGAGATCTAAAATTCCTCCCTCTTTTTTTTGATGGTCAAGAAATTTCTCTCGCCATGCCTTGTGTACTCGAGGCCATCCATGAGTCTGCGCACGAGATGAATTCCCAGTCCGCCGATCGTCCTTTCTTCCAAGGGTTTCGCCATGTCGGGT
>CAYZXN010000237.1:0-3755 GCA_964482425.1 uncultured Syntrophobacteraceae bacterium
GCCCAGGAGAAGTTTCGCGCCGCAAGCGGTGGCTTCTCGACCGCGATCCATGCTTTGTGTGGCTGGCGTACGAAAAAAAGTTGTTTCAAAAATACGCTCTGCAAGGGGAGTATCTCGCCCTGAAAAGCGGCACCCCCGCCATGCACGCCCTTCTGGCGAACGAGCTGCAAATCGTCTTTACCACGGGGGCGTTGGCCATTTCAGCCAATCTTCAGGGCGCGGATACGACGATCATTGCCGGCGGCATTAACTTCATTCCCAATAAATTGCTGGTGCGGCCGGAAATCAAAACACCGGAAGGACTGAAAGGGAAGCGCATCGCCATCAGCCGCTTCGGCTCGGCGTCGGATTATGCAACGCAAGTCGCTCTTGAGAAGCTCGGGATCAACCCTAAGGATGTGACCATCGTACAAACCGGAGGAACACGACCCGTATGGCGGCTTTGAGCCAGGGCACGATCCATGCGACGCTGTTAAGCGAACCTCACACGACCATCGGCATGAGAGAATTCAAGCTCAACTCATTGATCGATCTGGCTGAAAGCGGCGTGGCTTTCCCTCAGAATTGCTTCATCGTCAAGCGCAGCTATTTCGAGCCCAATCGCCCCAAGATCGTTAACGCCATGCGGGCGATCATCGAGAGTTATTTTATTTTGCGCAAGGACAAACCGCTGGCGGTGTCTTTGATGAAGAAATACAACCGCGTGAGCGATGAAGATGCCAGCCTCGGCTACGACTACTATCTCGCCCGCTACGGCGACGGCGTGATGGTCTTGCCCGACCGGAAGGGACTCGAATTTATTCTCTCACAGGTGGCGCTTACGAATCCCAAAGCCAAAGGGCAGACGCCGGAAAGTCTCAAGCTCCTAGATGGCAGCGTCCTGGATGAAATCAAAAAAAGCGGATTCATCGATAAGTTCAAGAAAGGCCAGTGAGTTGAGTAACCATCCTGAAGGTGCTCAAGCGCGGTGCCGCCGCAATGGTTCTTGGCGGTTTGAACGATTTGAACTATTTGGACAGTTTGAACGAATTTTTTAGTTGGAGGCGAAATCATGGCTGGTGTTGTTGACGCCGATACGCACATCGCCGAATCCGAGGCGATGTGGCAGCTGATCGATGAACAGATGTATCCCCGCCGCCCCATTCTCGCCAAAATTCCCGACGACACCTGGTACAAGGATCGAAATGCTTTTTGGCTCATCGACGGTGAAATTTTTCCCAAGCCGGCGGGCAAGGCGAGCTTTAGCTTGATCACGCCATCGGCGGCCAAGAGAGAAGCCGGCAGGGGAGACATCCATCTGGCGGTCCGGGAATTGACCGATCCGCTCGCGCGCTTGAACGATATGGACAAGATCGGTGTCGAAATTCAGGTCATCTATCCCACTCTGTTTCTCGTTTATTTGACCGATGACGCGAAACTGGAAACGGCGCTGTGCCGCGCCTATAACCGCTTCGTCGCCGCTGCCTGCGCCAAAGCGCCCCAGCGCCTGAAGTGGGTGGCAATTCTGCCCCTGCGGGCGATGGATTTCGCGTTAGAGGAAATGACCTGGGCCAAGAAACACGGCGCCGTGGGCATTTTCTTCCGCGGCATGGAAGGCAATCTGACCCTCGACAATCCTTATTTCTTTCCCGTTTACGCACAGGCGGAGAAACTCGACCTGCCGATCTGCATTCACACCGGTTCCGGCAGCCGCTACCTGATGCAGCTCTTTGATGTCGAACGCAATCATACTTTTGCCCATAACCGGGTGCTTCCCGTTTTTGCATTTCGCGATCTGGTTCACAATCGGATTCCCGAGCAATTCCCCGCGTTGCGTTTCGGCTTCATCGAAGCCGCCGCCAGTTGGGTGCCTTATATTTGGCACGTGCTACGACGACAGCAGGGCAACTGGAAGTTCAAAAATCCCCAGGAGCTATTCAACGAGTACCGGTTCTGGGTAGCCTGCGAGGCCGATGAAGAGTTGCCGCATCTGGTCCGCTTTCTGGGCGAAGACAAGTTGATCATCGGTTCAGACTACGGCCATAACGACCCTTCGAAGGAACCTCAGTTCGTCGCCAATATGCGCGCGCGCTCAGACGTGCCTGGAAGCCTGATCGAGAAGATTTTATGCACCAATCCGCGGGCGCTGTACGGCTTGGCCGGTTAGGATATTGCGTGCCGTAGAAAAGCCGTCTGGACCGGCTGTTTATCGTTTCCTGGATTTTTTCCGCGACTGGAATTTTCAAGCGCTTCGCCCCAGCGCAGCAGAAATGCCGTAACAAAAGCGCGCTCGTTGGCCGCTTCCACCGCCAGCGGAGCCAACGCCATCGCCACCGCCAAGGCGATGTGATAGCCGACCGCGCGTGAGGCTAGCGCCCGGCGATAGGCCGGATGGGCCCGGTTCACCCATACGGTCGACTCCATCAATCGGCCGAGCTCTACGGCGTCGGGTTTGTCTTCGAATTGAATGTCCAGTCCGTAATGTCCGGGACGTCGTACTGTTCCTTTGGCGGGCAGCAGTAGGCCGTGAACCTGCTCGGCGGGAGTTCGTTCGGCCTTACCCCGTTCGCTTTCATCGCCGTTTTCATTTTGCGCCGGCGGCGGCGTTTCTACCTCATCGGCATAGGCCCCCGCGTGTTCAGCCACAGAAGCCGCAACGAATGCGCGGGAATTTGCAGCGTTGTTTACGGCGCTGCCGAGAGCGAGTTTTTTCTGCCCGCCGGCGCGCTGTTCCACCAACGATGCGAGCAGCGGAAAATCGACGGACAGATCTTCGAGAACATGAGCTAAATCGCGCTGCAAAGGGCGGACTTCCCGAGGCGGCGCTTCATCCGTCGAGCCGGGCGCATCGCCCCAGGCGGCGAGCTGCCGTGAAACCGCTTCCTGAATGGCCTTGCGAAACGCCAGGTAAATGGCGCCCCGTGTGCCGGTGCGAATGAAATCGCCCTTGTTCAATGTCAAACAGGCTGCCAGCTCCGGCACTTCAATCATGCCGCCGACCCGCTCCGCCGCCATCGGCGTCATACCCAGCCAATCCCATCCGCGCCGAATGACTTTGCCATAAGTGCTGATCGCCAGCCCGCGCCTGTCTTCGGCGAGCGGAGCCTCTTCGCTGATCAAGTAACCCATGGCCGAAGGCTTTCGCTTGCGCGATAAGCGAATTTCAAGCGGGCTCCGCAGGCGGGCGAGCGCATACTGCTTCTCGAGCGGCTGGCCATTGATGTAGATCACGACTCCATGGGGATAATATCCGGCAAGAAACTCGTCGAAGGCGGAATCGAGCAGCGGCTGGAAGTGGCGGCGCAAAGTTGCCTCGAGAAACCCGGGATCGAGCAATGGGGAGAGCGTATTCTGAAGTTTGAGGCGAACAGCCGTTCCCCGCTCGGCGACCAGACCCGCCGGCGCCACCCATTTCCAAGGGGCGCGGTGACGCGAGGCCATGTGCCAGGAGGTGGCCACGTGATTCTTGCCGCGGCGTGTTTCGGTAAAAACTTCCGTACAAACCAATAAGCCGAGCTTGATACCGACGCCTGCAAAACCGATTCCCTCACCGCGTGTTTTGGTGCTGGCGGCGATATCGTGATAGCGCGCCAACTCGCGACGTTGCATCCCGGAACCGTTATCGACAACTGTCAATGCGCTGTGCGCCGGATCGCACTCGAAAGTAACTCGCGTGGTTCCGGAATCGAGCGCATTCGCGGTGATTTCCGTCAGAATGGTTTCATCGATGGAGCCCGGATAGGCGTCGCGTAAGTCTTCGATTAGGTGCAGCAAAT
>CAYZXN010000238.1:0-12435 GCA_964482425.1 uncultured Syntrophobacteraceae bacterium
CTAGTGCTGTTGTTGTTGAGCATGACGCAATGGAGTTGTGCATTCCTCGGTGGAGCCGCCGCCGGTGCATTGGCTACGGGCGCCGGTTACGAGTTCCAGGCTAAACGCCAGATGGATCGGCTCGATGAAGATCTGAATAACAAACGCATCTCGCGCGAGGAGTATAACGACCGCAAAAAGCAGATCGAAGCCGGATCCATTATTTATTAACTTCTGCTTGCCTTGCGGTGATTCAACATGAAACGCGCTTATGTCGTATCGATTCTGATTCTGGTTCTCACGGGATGTGTGGTCGCCGACGGCGCTCCTCCGCGCCGCGATAGTGGCACGGACGATCGCCGCCAGCCCGCGCAAGCGCGGCGCATCGATGCGCGTCAGACCGAGCGTTTCTATCGCATCATGACGCCACTGCTGAAGAGTATGGATAATCCGAAGAGCCCGCGCGATGTTCAAATCGGCATCATCGATCAGCCTGAGATCAATGCCGCGAATGCCGGCAACGGTCAGTTCTACGTGACCACAGGCCTTCTGGAAAAGGCGAACGACGAGCAACTGCGCGGCATCATGGCCCATGAGATCGCTCATGACGATCTCGGCCATGTGGCGAAGCTGCAGACACTCGGCGCCGGATTAAACATTGGAGTCATTTTACTGGAACAACTCTTTCCCGGTAGCAGTGCCGTGACGCCTATAGCCGGTAACCTGATCGCGCGTGGTTACAGCCGCAACGAGGAATATGCCGCCGACAACCACGCGGTGACAATCTTACGACGGGCGGGCTACTCCAAGGAAGTTATGATCGATGCGCTGAAATGGGTAACGCGAGCCTCCGGCGGTGGCGGTGGTGGCGGCTTTCTTTCGACACATCCGGACACCGAGGATCGCATCGCCAGAATGCAGGAGTTGCGCTAAAGAGGGGTTCCCGTCCGTGAGAAGACGCACTCCCCAGGTAGAACCAAAGATGAGAGAAACGGGCGTGATAAGGACAGCCGTACTCCTGGCTTTAGTGCCGTTGGCCGGCGGCGGCTGTGAGAACGTTGCATTGTTCCCGAGACCGAGCCTGGACTCCCAGTCACGCATCGAGAACGTTCAGCTCTCGGGATCGGTTGAAGCCGTGGATCTCGATCGTCAAGAAATATATTTGCTCACCGAAGCGCGACAAAGTCAGATTGTGAGCTACACAGACGAGACTCGTGTGCTGGTGGAAGGCCGCGAAGCGCGCGCCTCGACCATTCATGCCGGCGATGTGATCGAGGTGCGGCTGCGCGCGGGCGGTGGAGGACGGGCGATAGCCGACGTTGTCCAGGTGCGACAACGCGGCCGCGTCGGCCAGACCATTGAAGGCACTGTCGAGCGGGTGCTCACGGAACGCGGGGCGATCGAGCTTCGCCGTCCTTCGGGGGAACTGACGATTGTATATCTTCCGCCCGGTTCGTCGAGCCGCACCGAAGAACAGTTCCAGCGTCTGCGGCCCGGCGATTTCGTGCGTATGGAGGGAGTGTTCCTCGGCGAGAACCGATTCGAGCTGGCGGAGTTAATCTAGCGTTGGTGAGGATCTTCGATGGAGTTTTACATCGCATTACAACCGCTTGTGGCGCTGATTGCGGGGATACTGATTTTGCTGATACCGCGGCTGCTGAACTACGTGGTGGCAATTTATTTGATCATCACCGGGGTGCTGGGCCTGATGAGAATGTAGGAACGTGTGTGGACGAAAAACTGACGCGCGGAAAAGGAGGATAAGACAATGTTAAGTTGGGCAATAACTTTTCTAATCATCGGATTGATAGCAGGAATATTGGGGCTCACCGGCCTGGCCGGAGCGGCTACGCAAATCGCATGGATTCTATTTGTCGTCTTTTTGATTCTGTTCGTGGTCAGCTTGGTGATGGGACGACGACCGCCGGCTTGAAGCGGCGCATTGAGAGCAACGTCATGGAGAGTCATAACCGACAATATTTGCGTGTGTGCGCGCCCTTCGGGGCGCGCACTATTGTTGAGGTAAGTCATCGTGAAACCATTTGGAATCCTAATCGTCGAGGATAATCCGGATCTAGTCGAGCTGGTCGTGAAGTATCTGGAACTCTGCGGTTGGCACGCCACCGCGGCAGCCAGTGAAACGGAAGTTTGGAAACAGCTTGGGCGCAATAAGCCAAGCCTCATTCTGCTCGATATATCAAATCCTGGCATGGAGACGTTCGCCCTAGTGAGCACGCTTAAGAAGGATCCTCGCTACGCCGACATTCCGATCATCGCTGTGACAGGCATGAGCTCGGCGCGGGATAAAAATCGTTGCATCGCAGCCGGGTTTGACACAGTTCTTGCCAAACCGTTTCATCTCGATGAGCTTCGCCGCCGGATCGAGTGCTTTGTAAATAAGAACAACAACAAAATAAGGGGAGGATTTATGAGAACGACGAGCAAACATTTTGCCGCGGTTGCGCTGTTGACCTTGGCATTGACCGGATGCCAGGCAATGACGGGTCGAACCGCCGGACGAAACGTCGACGACGCGAGGATTTCCACGGCCGTGCAGGCTACGCTTACCTCGGACAAGGCGTCGAATTTTACGCGCATTGATGTCGACACAACTAATGGGATCGTTTATTTGAATGGCACCGTGCAGGATGCGAAGCAGAAGGCGAGGGCCGAGCAATTGGCTGGGCGCGTCGATGGCGTCAAAAAAGTCGTCAACAACCTGCAGGTAGGTAGTTGATCGAGCTGCGTAAGCGGCGCGCTGCGGCATTGCGGGCCGCGATTCCTCAAAGCCCGCTTTGCGATCGGACCGAAAAGATGAGCAATTCGCAGCTCGAGAATGAAGGGCCGCGGAAACCAACAAGCTGCACTCCTTCCATTGATGCGGCCCGATCGTCAAAGCGGCCGGGCGCGCCCCGTAAGGAGCCGCCCAACCGGCCAAGGAAAGCGCCGATAAAAGAACCGCCGGGGCGGCGCAAAAAGCCTCCTGTCGATGAGCCGCCGCCCTATCCGGACCGCTCTGAGCCGGAAGATCCTCCGCCCGCCGGCGATCCGCCGCCCAAGCGCCCGCCGGCCAGATTGATGACGGCGCGCGATGCTGGGTTCTCAGCGAAAATAGGGCGAGGTCCAGTTGCAAACCCGAGTACCCGACGAACGGCACTTGCAGTCAACTGTTTAAACATTCAACCGGCGCTCTGCGCGTGTTCAAGCGGTTAACCGGAAAGTAGCAAGAAACGAACATTGGCCCCCATGAAAACAGCCCGCCAGGAACCCTCCGAGGACGAGCCGGAAAAAACCAAGGCCGATCTGCGCGACATATTGCCCTTCCAGGGTCCTCTCGATATCCGCTCGGTGGCACTCACTGGTCTCTTCATCCTGGCGGTTTTCTACACTCTTTACTTCGCGCGGGAATTTATCCTGCCGATCATCCTGGCATGGATACTGAGCTCTCTGCTGGCGCCCCTGGTGCGCGGGCTAAAACGTTTTGGCGTACCGGAACCCTTGAGCGCTTTGTTGATTATTGTGGTGTTGTTGGGAACTGTTTCATTCGGTGTTTATCGGCTCGCCGAGCCGGCGTCGGAATGGCTGCAGAAAGCGCCGCGGAGCTTCAGCGGCGTTCAGGCCAAGTTACAAAGCATTCTACGTCCGGTGGAAGAGGTGCAGCAGAGGACAAAGGAAATCGAGCAAATGGCCGGGCTGAGCAAGGAAGAGCCAAGCCAGGCGGTCGAGATAAAAAAACCCAGCTTGGCCGAGACCGTCCTTACGGGGGCAAAGGATTTTTTGCTGGCGGCCGGAATTATGCTGGTCCTTCTTTACTTTTTGCTCGCTTCCGGCGACCTGTTTTTATTGAAGCTGGTCAGAGTTCTGCCGACCCTGGAAAACAAAAAGCTTGCGGTGGAGATTTACCGGCAAATCGAAGTAGACGTTTCGACCTATCTATCGGTAGTCACGTTGATCTACATCGGCTTTGGCTGTGTCATCGGCGCCGCCATGTACCTTCTTGGCATGCCGAATGCCTTGCTCTGGGGAGTTATGGCTGCGCTTTTGGCCTACATTCCGTTCCTTGGCGCGCTGGTGGGAATCGCTACCGTGACCATTGTCGCGATCTTGACCTTCGATGACATCTTCAGGATCATCATGGTGCCGTCGATTTATTTCGCTGTCGATGTCATTCAAGCCAACCTGGTTTTGCCTATGGTTTTGGGCCGGCGACTTGCGCTCAATCCGGTGGTCATCTTCGTCTGGTTGATTTTCTGCGGCTGGATCTGGGGGATTGTCGGCGCCCTGCTGGCAGTTCCGATCCTGGCTGTTGTGAAGATCGTTTGCGATCACATTGAGCAGCTTGCCGCGATCGGCGAATTCCTCGGCACCGAGAGCAAAGTCGCCACCTGAGCGGTTAACCCTGGTTTTCATAGTAGAAAGGTACACTGCGATCATCAACAGGCACGGCCCGAGGGCGAAGGCCACCGGGGGGGCACTTGAGCGCGCCGCAAACTTTGCTCCATCGCAGCAAACTCGACGGTGATTGCTGAAGGGTTTTCAGTAGCGCTTCTGCCAGAGGATTCCGATGCCGCTTGTTCCGGTGCTGGAGGTTGACGTGACAATCTTCCAGTCCGGACCTATTCGATACTCGATCGAGACTTGCCGTCCCGCTTCTCCCGACAGCTCCTGAGAAACCGAAAAATAGGCGCGATCGCCGATGTATCGGCCAAAACCGATCTGACCGCCGCTAAAGTCAAGCTCTCCCACATCGAGCCCCAAGCGGTCCAAGCCAAGCGCTTCGGAAACCGCGGTGCCAAGGGTGGCGGCGGCAAAACCACCGGCCAGATCCACGGCGCTTTGCTGTAGAGAGGTCTGTTCGGTACGACTGAGATCGTTGAGCGGCTTGCCGAAAAGCAGGAGCGCGAGAATGTCGGCTTGCTCGAGCATCGGTTCGCTGCGCAGCTCGAGGGCAGGCTTGTCGAGAGTTCCGCCGATGGCGACTTCGACCTGATAATTCGGTAAGCGGTGTTGCGCGAGAATATCGAGAGCCGGGTTGATGGTTTCGCCGCCACGGAATTCCACCGCGCCGCGCACCAGATTGAAACGCCTGCCCTGAAAGGCGACCCAACCTCTAACCACCTCTATCGTCCCCGTCAGGACAACGGCTTCTTTGCCCGCTTCGCTGACAGCGCGAATTTTTCCCTTGAGCTCGACACTGGCATCGGGATGCCGGATCCACGCCTGGTTTGGGATGGTGACGCCGACATCGAGGCGGACGGTTTTGAGCAGCTCGTTGTCACGCTGTGCTGCGGATTTTTTATTCTCTTGCCTTACCGGTTGTTTACCCTCCGTTTTACTCTGTACAACGACGATGGTCTCATCGCGCGTCAAAGATGTTTTGCCGCGGCTCAGAAAATCCAGATCCGGACGCAGGTCAGCGTTGAGAACCTCAAGCTGGCCGGTCAAAACAGGCGCGGCGACAGATCCCTGGATATCGACCTTGCCCGCTACCGTGGCCCGGTATCGCTGCGTCTGGATGGCCGGCCAGCGAGATGCCGAAATCGTCAGCTTGAAATTCCCGGGCTGATAATCGCGCAGCGCCAAAACCCCACTGCCGTTTAGCCGGCCGTCCTTGGCGCGAGCCGAGAGCCGCTGCAAGGTTACGGTTTGTCCATCGAGGCGAGCTTCGGCAGCGATTGCCGTGACCTGGACGCCAAGCGGATTGAGCGTCATTGCGCCGTCGGTTAACTGCGCTGTGCCGCGAAGCAGCGGTTTGTTGACGGGGCCCTGAGCAAGCACATCCAACGAGACGTTGCCGCCAATATTCTGCGCCGCCTCGCCGCTGAAGGCGTTTAAAAAAGCGATACTCAAGCCGGCTGACTGAATGCGCACGTTCATGTCGCCGCCGGCTTGTGCCTGCCACTGTGGGCTCCAGCTTAAGATCAGTGGCACCTTGCCGGTCGCTGTCAATGTATGCGTGGAGTCCTGGCGGATCGTCAGCTTCAGATCGGCGCTTTTGTCGCGGTAGGTTACCGCACCGGTAACTCCGTCATAACGGTGTCCGGCGATGGCAGTATCGGTGAGATTCACCGATGCGACGATTTGCGGCGCCGCGGCAGTGCCATTGACTCGAGCTTCCACGTTCAAGATACCGGTCATCGCGAACCCGTCCGGCAGAAATCCCGCCAATCCGCCCATTGGAAACCCCTGTACATCGATTTGCAAATCCTGTTTGCCGCTGGTGGCGAAGCGGCCGTTGACCACCAGTTGCTGGGCGCGGTTTCTCAGCGCCAGTCCGTCAATGTCGAAACTATCGCCGCGCCGGGCGATGGTCGCCGGCTGGGAAAGCTGCCACAGCCCATCACCGAGGTTCAGTCGAAGCTGATCCAGACGCGCCAAAACCAGCTCGGCGCTATATTCGATCTGTGCTCCCAACGCATGTTCGCGACCGGCGTGATCAGTGGCTTTTAAGTCGAGGCGGATTTCATAAGGTTGCCGTGCAACAAGTCCGATGGCGCCGTCGATTTTTGGTATCTCGATACCTGCTTCGACTCCGCCTAGCTGCACCCGCAGGGTGCCCTCCGGAAGAGACTCGGCGCCGTGCCGGCGCAGCACGAAGTCGACGGCGCCGCTCTTGACGCTGTTGTCGCCAATGCGCAGAGAGGAAAACTTCAAGTTACCCTGGGATTCGAGCGCGGCAAGATTTCCGCTCGCCTGTCCGGTCAGTTGGAGAGATCCTGAGCCTTGTTGATCGACGAGCGCCAGCCATGGTGTGAGATTGTCGGAGCGGATCCGGTAATCCAGCTTGCCGCTTTGCTTCGTATCGAGACCGAGGCTCCCTTTCACCGCCAACGTAGTATCCTCGGTGCTGAGTGTTCCCTCACTCACATGGATCTGCTGATCGGCTAGGCGGGCGCTGAGCGAACCTTGTTTCACATCCACCGGCCCGATCGTCGAGGGCAGGATTTGCAGGTCGGCGCGGGCGACCGCCGCCGCTAGATCGAAGCCGCTGCCTTTTACTGCGCCTTTGAAATTGAGCCTGCCCCCGATATCGACCCTGTTGCCGCTGGTTTGCTGTATGTCGAGATCCTTGACGGACAGAGTGAGATCGTAAGCGGGTTTGTCTTTGAAACTAACCTGGCCGTTCCATGAGGCGCCGCCAATCTTGCTCTTTAAATTGCCCGCCATCTGGACAACGTTCTGGCGCAGCCGGCCTTCGACGGCAACATCACCCAACGCCCACCCTGCCACAACCGCCGATTGGAGCTTGACTGTGCCTCTGGCATCAAGCCCGGCGATGTCGAAGCCGGCGCCGCTGGCTTCGCCCTTGGCGTTCAAAACACCCGCGATATCGTCCCAACCGAGCAGCGCCTTTACGTCAAATGCAGTTACACTGAACGTGCCTCGATAGCGCGGTGTGTCCGGCGCGAATTCGAGCTGAAGATCGGCCGCCAGCTTGGCGCCGGCCGCGGCCAGGTCGAGATCTACCTGCAGCGCGTGAAGCGGCCCATCTATTTCAATAACGCCGCTAATATCTCTTTTGATCGGCCAGCCGGCAACAAAACGACCGGCATCCGATGGGGCAAGCCGTTCGACAACGATTCGGGCGGCGACATCGGTAACTTTAAGGTCGGCGATCTTGCCGTTCAGTTTGGCCCGCGAGGCACCGGTGGCGAGCACAAGATCTTTGACCTCGAAAGTGTCGGTCGAGCCGGTCTCGCGGTACGTTGCCGCACCCTCCATACTAAGCTCGGGCAAACCGGGTGAGGTCACGCGGCCGGCTACTCGGGTGAGGTCAATGCTCGCGCCCTGGGGCCGAATGGAAAGGCGGCTGTCGAGAGTCACATCGGTAAAAGAATAATGTTGCGGTGTCGGCCCCGCGAGTCTCAGCTCGATGCTCCCGTCCTGCAAAACCAGCGAATTTAACAGCAGTACCAGACCGGCGTCTTCTTCACTTGAGGGCTGTTTCGGCGCAAGAGCTTGCACGATGTTCAGCTCGTTGTCCTCGCCGCGCTCCAAGCGCAGCAACGGCCGGGCGCCTTTCACTTCGAAGATATGCAGTCGACTCCAGATCAGAGGAATGAGGGAATAGGAGATTGTCAGCTGCGGCACCTGGAAAATCTCGGCTCCCTGGTGATGTATCGCCAGGTCGTGAAGTATCACGTTGCCCCAAAGCGATCCTTCGATCCGCCCCACGCTCAACGAACCTTGTATCGATTCATTGACGGTGGTGACCAACTGCTCGCGCGCGAATTCGCGAAAACGATCCGTGTGGGTGATGACCGCCACCCCGATTGCGAGAACCAGCAATAACAATCCCAGAACGCCAGCGATCCTGCCGAGGATTACCAATAGTTTTCTCACGGCTAAAAGGACGCTCCTATGCTGAAGTGAATCTGCCAGGCCTGGTCACCGCGGCGCGGCTGAAAGGGAAAGCCGACATCCAGGCGGATGGGGCCGACCGGAGTCGTGTAGCTCAAGCCGAACCCTCCGGCAAACTGGAGGTCATCGATCGGGACGTCGAAAGGTTGCAGCGAGAGCTGGCCGAAATCGACAAACAGCGCACCGCCTAACTGGCGCCAGATCGGACGCCGTACTTCCACCGAGCCTTCGATCAAGCTGAGCCCGCCAAGGGGGTCATCGTCGCTATTACGGGGCCCGAGCCGGCGCCGTTCAAAGCCGCGCACGCTGGCCTGGCCGCCCGCATAAAAGCGCTCGAACAGCGGAAAGTTTGTTCTTGAGCCGATAGCGTCGGCAAGGCCAATTTTCAAACGCCCCGCCAGAATCGTCTCCCAGCCTATGGCGAGATACTTTTTGGCTTCTCCCGTAAGCTTGTAGAGGTCGTATTGGCCGCCCCAGAGGGCGCCGGCCTGTTCCGCGCTAAACGACAGCACCTCGCCTCTCGTCGGGTACAGCAAATCGTCGGTGCTGTTCCAGATAAGGCCCAGAGAGGGACCGGTCAGAATACCTTCCCGCCTGAAATCACCGAGAGCTTCGCTGGTGGCCGCCGATACATTGTTGAGGTGGTTGTACTCGGCACGGTAGCCGACAAATCCGATGAGGCGTTGCGAGAAGCGCCGCTCCAAACGGCCGCTAAACTTGGTGGCGTTACGGTCATAGGTCTTTTCATCTTCGAGGTCCTGACGGAAAGTCAGCCCCCCCAGGTTGCGCGGCGACAGAAAGTGCGGCTGAATGAACTCCACGGCTCCGGTTGTGATAATGGAAGAATATCGCGTCTCAACCGATAACCGTCGTCCGTCCCCGAGCCAATTCTGGTGGCGCCAGTTCAGCGCGACGCGAAATTCTTCCTCCGTGCTGTAGCCCAGGCTGACGTTGATCTCGCGCGGCGGCTTTTCGGACACGTCGATCATCATTGGCACTTGCGCCGGCATTCCGGCTGTCTCCTGGGGGTTGATTCGAAACCCGCTGAAAAGATCCAGCGCCAGAATTTTCTGGCGCGTTTCTCTAATTTTCTGCAGCGAGAACGATTCTCCTGGTTCGTACGCAAGTTCCCGGCTGATCAAGTAGGGGTCGAATTGTTCGGTTCCCGTAATGACGGTTTCGCCAAATACTGTCTTGGGTCCGGGCTGGACGGAGTAGCGGATGCTGGCTTGACTTTCATCCAAGTCCACTTCGGCGCGACGCTCGGTCCTGGCATGGGCATGGCCGTTCTCCATCAGGAGATTGCGTAGGAGCATTTCGGTATCCTGGTATTCTTCTTCTTTAAAGATCTCACCGCGGACAACCGCAAGTTTCTCCGGCAGGCGTGGGAATTTTCCATAATCAGAGTCGGCGCTGACGTCGACAACCACTTGCGAAATCAGCACCGGTTGGTTTTCCTCAACGAGGATGCGTACGTCGACCAATCCCGCCGCGTCATCGACGCCCAGGTCGTGAGTGATCCGGTTCTGATAATAACCTTCCGACTCATAAAAGCGGTGCAGCCGCTCCAAGTCCGTTTGAAACGTGATCGGATCGAAAACCGGTCGCGCCTCCCAGAATCGGTACCAGGGACGGGACTCGGTGAGTAACTCATCTAAGAGCCGGCTGTCGGAGAACCGCTCGTTTCCGGAGATTTGAATGTTGCGGACCCGCCACTCTCGTGCGCTATCGAGCGTTTCGACTTGAATGGCTAAAACCGATCGCGTAAAAAAAAGCCAGATCGTCAGGACAAAAAAAAGATTACTCTTGCAGCTCATTCTTTTATTTATCTTCAATCTAAAGTTTCACTATTTCGTTAGTGACTCAATACCCGGAGTTGCGCGTCAGAGCGATGCTTCGTTAAAACGACTCCGGCAATTTAAAGCGGCCTCGGATCAAGGCGCAGACCGATCCATCCTGCTGCGGCAGGTGTATTCGAGCGGAATCCTCTTCAACGATACCGGCGGGCGGCCTAGTCGCGGTATGCTATGGTGCTGAGCAGTGCATTCTCCGCTTGACGTGAGTCCAGGCGCGTGTGTTGCACGACGATAGGGACGTCGGATTCGATGACGCTGGCAAAATCGGTTTCGATGGGGATTTTTTCTGGATCGGTCAAGTCGTTGAACCGGACGTGTTTGGTGCGGCGCGGCGGTACTGTAATCAGAAATGGCCCGACGGGCTCGCGATCCGAAAAATAAACAACGATTTTGACATGCGCTTCCAAATCGGATGTATTGAGCAGGCAGACGGTTTCATGGCTGGTGAATTCGGGCTCCGGGCCGTGACTCCATCCGGGAATGTATCCTTCGGGAATCGCCCAGAGCTTTGCTCCCATTGCATTCAAGTCAAATCCCCCCTCAATGGTCATCAACAGTAAATAGAGTTTGAGACATTCAATTTCCACCCGAATACCCGAGTGGAATGCGCGGCTCGCAGGCGCGGTTGTTTCAGCCGGTCGACTTGGGAACGCTCAAGCCAACGAACAGATTTGAGTCGCCGCGCCGCAGCAGCAAAAGGATATTCGCTTTTGCTGAGTTCATTGCATTGTGAAAGTCGTCAGCAGTTCGGATCTGCCGTTGATCTATTTCGAGAATAATATCGCCGCGCGCCAGGCCGGATTCCTCGGCCGCGCTTCCCGGCTGGACCGACGTGATCAGCACGCCGTGGGTGTGAGTCAAGCCCAGGCTCTCGGCGAGCTTTGGCTCGAGTGTTTGCACGGTCAATCCAAGCTGCGTCTTTTCCACATGCGGCGTGACGACCTCGGCATCCTTGAGTTCTCCCACCGTGACAGACAGCGGCAGCGATCTTCCTTGTCGCAATACAAGGATCTGGACTTGTTTCCCGACTGCGGTCTGAGCCACCAGGATCGGCAGGTCCGCGGCATTCTCTATCGATATGCCGTCATACGCCGTGATCACATCGCCGGGCTGCAAGCCGGCCCGGCCGGCCGGTCCGCCTTGCGTCACATCGGAGATCAACGCCCCGCCGCTCTTGTCGAGGCCGAGAGATTCGGCGATCGCCGGCGTTATGGTTTGCATGGCGACACCGATCCACCCGCGTGTTACCTTACCCGTTTCCTTGAGCTCGGGTAGGATTCGTTTGATCATATTGATCGGTATGGCGAATCCAATGCCGATGTTGCTGCCGCTCTGGCTCACAATGGCTGTATTGATACCGACGACATCACCTTGCAGGTTGATCAACGGGCCACCGGAGTTTCCGGGATTGATCGAGGTATCGGTTTGAATATAGTCGTCGTACGGACCGGCGCCGATACGCCTGCCGGTGGCGCTGACGATCCCCGCCGTGAGAGATCGATCCAGACCGAACGGGCTGCCCATGGCTATGACCCACTCGCCGGGCTCGAGCCGGCTGGAGTCGCCTAAGGGAGCTGCTTTGAGATTCTCCGACGAATCTATCTTGATGACGGCGATATCCGTTCTGACGTCGCGCCCGACAATTTTTGCGTTGAACTCGCGATTGTTAGAAAGCTTGACGACAACTTTCTCGGCGTTGTTGACGACGTGGTAATTAGTCAGAATGTGGCCGTCGGCATCGATGATGAATCCGGAACCCAAGCCACGCCTCGGCGCCGGCACCGGCCCGCCGAAGAATTCGCCGGGATTCGTTCCAGGCCTGCCGTCTTCGGTGAACTGCCCGGCCTGAGACGGCGACTTCCGGTTTTGAATGACCGAGATATGCACGAGAGAAGGTCCGAAGGCTTTTGCCAGAGAAACAAAGTTGGGCAAGCTGACGGTGAGTTTATCGGCGACCTCGCTAGGCGCAGGTCGATCTTGCGCGGTTAACAGGCTGGGCGGCAAATAAGCGCCGGCAACAGCTCCGGCCAATACAGAGAATAGGGTCGCGCTTATCAGAATTCGGCCTTCCGGTGGTTTGTGTTTCAGGGATGCCATTGCGGTTCGCCTCTCTGGTTCCGATCAACCCGGAAATTTACTCCGGCGTGGAACCGACGATAGTAAAGCCCGACAGGGACACTTCATAAGAGAATTGACCGTCTTTTCTCATAGGCAGCGGCGACTCGGGAACATAGACAAA
>CAYZXN010000239.1:0-3968 GCA_964482425.1 uncultured Syntrophobacteraceae bacterium
AACCTGGTACGATGGGACTGTCATTTACAGCCGTCCCGAACTCAAGAAAAACCGAGATCCATGATTCCACTTTTGGGATGACTTCCGCGGATATTCCACGCGACCTCCTATTGTGCTCCGCTCGCATCGCGTTAGTCGTGCTGCCGAATCCCAGAGCAGCGTCGCTACGCCGAAAACTTCGATGCCTGGGTATTCGTAAGCGCCTCTCACTGTTTCACAGTTCAGTAGAGCCATGCGTTGTTTCAGTAGAGCCATGCATTGTTCCTTGGCCGTGGTTTTGCTCCGTATTTTCTTAATCCGTCTTGACTGAACGATCGCTTAAACGTCTAGCGCTTACGCTCTGCTGGCGCACTGGAGCAAAGGTCTCGGTGGAATGAAACGCTCCATAGCGGAGCATCTGGAATTTGAATGCGATAATCCGAAATTGAGCGAATTCGTGAAAAATTATGTCGATCGGAGGGATCTATTATGCGAGCGCTTCCACTTCAATTTCCTGGCGCGATGAAGCGGTTGAAAAAGTTGAAGCTTGCCATGGCTGCACGTTAGGGGGGTAAACTCATGATCTTTAAACAGTTCTATCTCGAAAGTCTCGGTCATGCATCTTACTTGGTCGGCTCGGAAGAAACCGGCGAAGCACTCATCCTGGACCCGCAACGAGACGTGAGCGCCTATTTTGACGAAGCGCAAAGCCAGGAGCTTAGAATCCGCTATGTTGCCGATACGCATCAACACAATGATTATGTGAGCGGAATCTGCGAATTTGCTCTCCGCACTCGAGTTGAGCTCCTTTCCGGAGCGCGAGCCGAGCTCGGCTACACCGCCAAGCGTCTCAATGACGGTGAACGATTCGAGATGGGTGAGGTGGTGTTTGAAGTGCTTCACACCCCTGGCCATACGCCGGAACATATCGGCTTTTTGCTTACCGATCGTTCCCGCGGCGAAGAGCCCTGTGTCTTTCTCTCGGGCGGCTCTCTCCTGGTTGGTGACGTCGCCCGCCCGGATTTGCTGGGCAGCCGGGAAGAAACGCAAAAACATGCGGCCGGCCTTTGCCGCACCCTCCAGGAAAAAATCCTCAAGCTGCCTGACTTCGTCGAAGTCTATCCGACTCATGTATCCGGTTCGCTTTGCGGCGGGTCGATCGGCAGCCGGCTTTCCACGACGGTGGGCTATGAGCGCCGGATGAACAAACTCCTGGCGGCGCTAAGCTCCGAGACGAAGTTCGTCGAGAACTGCCTGAAGCTGGATAACCTGCCGGCCGTGCCGCCCTATTGGAAGCGGATGCGCAAAATGAACCAGCAAGGACCGGCGCTCATTGGCACTCTGGCCGAGCCCCCCGCGTTGCCTGCAGACGAGTTCGAACGGATAGCGGCCGAAGGCGCGAAGATATTGGATTGTCGCTCTCCGGAGGCATTCGCTGCTCACATTCCCGGAGCTATCAATGTGGGTCTCGGCTCATCATTTGCGACTTGGGCCGGAACAGCCCTACCCGGTGGGGCGTCGAGTATCTTGGTTCTCGAAAGCAGGCGCGATCTCTGGGAAGTGTGTTGGCAGCTATTACGTGTTGGATACGATCTTCCCAAAGGGTGGCTCTCGGCGGGGATGATGGCATGGCGCACGGCTGCAAAGCCGCTGGAGATATTGCCGCAATGGACGGTATGGGACCTCCATCATCAGTTGGAACAAAACCCCGATTTGGTGATTCTGGACGTTCGGCAGCCCGGGGAATGGAGCTCGGGTCACATCGAAGGTGCTCTGTACATTACCGGAGCGGAGCTTCCGCAACGGATTGATGAGGTGCCGAAAGACCGCCCGGTCGCAACCATCTGCGGAAGCGGATTTCGATCGTCAGTGTCCGCGAGTTTGCTTATGCATCACGGCCATAAGCGGGTGGATAACGTGCTTGGCGGGATGACAGCTTGGAAAGCCGCCGGCCTACCCGTGTCTCGGGAATAGCGCCTTGACTGCCGGAGTCGTAACGGCTTTGGTGCTGTCGTGCGCTGTTGGCCTTGCGCTCGGAACGCTGGGCGGCGGTGGATCGATCTTGACGCTGCCTATATTCGTCTTCGTTGCCGGCATCTCAGCCAAAGAAGCCATTCCGATGTCGATGGTCGTCGTCGGCGGCACGAGCCTGCTCGGAGCGGCTCTGCATTACCGTCGCGGCAACTTTAATAGCAAAGCGGCGCTGTTCTTCGGCTTAAGCGGCATGGTGGGAGCTTACTTCGGCGCCTATCTTACGCCTTTGTTCTCCGAGCGGGTGCTCTTGGCGATTTTCGCCGTTTTGATGCTGATTGTCGGCGTGGCGATGCTTCGTCAGAAAAGCGCCACCTCGGATCTTGAAGAGAAATGTTATCTGGTGCGCTGCGTAGTTATCGGCGCTTTGGTCGGCGGCTTGACTGGCTTTGTCGGTGTGGGAGGTGGTTTTATGATTGTTCCAGCTCTGGTGCTGTTCGCCGCCATTCCGGCCGAACAGGCCGTGGGAACCTCTCTCGCTATCATCGCTCTCAACGCGGCTTCAGGTTTTGTGGGACAGATTCAAAAGATCTCGATAGACTGGTCGCTGACATTTGGCTTTCTTGGACTGGCGATCCTCGGAATGCTCGGGGGAATGGTGGTGGCTGACAGGGTCCGAGGAAAACGGCTACAGAAAGCTTTCGGCTGGTTCATAATTGTCCTCGGTCTGCTGATCGGAGGTTTCACAGCGACCGGGCTGTCAATACCGTCGGGCAACTCTTAAATAACGATGCGTTAGAAATCGTTCATGAGCTGCCCCGGGTTAACGGACTGTTAATCAAGCACCTACGCGGGTCGACCCATTTCGATCGGTGTCTGGTAGCCAGCGATTAATGAATTCGCCGGTGAAGTGAACCCACCGCGTCATGCCGGATCTCCCCCACTCGGTTAGCCATCCCCCAGACCGCCCTCTATTTCACAGCCGCGAATCAGCCGGCAGTAGTCAACTCGGTTGGAACATATGATAAACATTCGGGTGTCACATACCTGTGGATGTGGTGCGCTGTAATTAAGGAGTCCCTCTTGCGTCAGCTAGTGGGAGAGACAGAATCACAACGAGGAGATCAAAATGGCAACCGACCCCATTTGCGGCATGACCGTGGACCCGGAAAGGGCCGCCGGAAAACACCAGTACAATGGCCAGACGTACTACTTTTGCAGCCAGCATTGTGCAACGAAATTCAAAGAAGATCCGGCACGGTTCGCGAAATCACCGGAGCCGGCGCAGGCTGTCGCGGGCAAGCAGGCGGGTGAAAAATCAGTCGCCATGGACCCGGTCTGTGGCATGACTGTGGATCCAGAGCGCGCTGCCGGAAAGTACGAGCACGAGCGGCAGACTTATTATTTCTGCAGTAGCCACTGCTTGAGCAAATTCAAAGAAGATCCCGGCAAGTGGGTGAACGCGCAGCACCGCGGACATGTTGTCCCCGCGCAGGGTGCTGCGTACACAGCTCCGCAAACTCCGGCCACGGGTGCACCGGATGAGCCCGTGTATGTCTGCCCGATGGACCCAGAAGTTCGCGAGTCCAAACCCGGCGCTTGCCCGAAGTGCGGCATGGCGCTGGAACCGGCCAGCCCGGTGGGGCCGGCGACGCGCACGGAATACGTCTGCCCGATGCATCCGGAGATCGTCCGCCCCGAGCCGGGCGCTTGCCCGATCTGCGGCATGGCGCTGGAGCCGCGCACCGTAAGTCTCGAGGATGAGCCCAATCCGGAACTGATGGACATGAAACGGCGGTTTTGGATCAGCGCCGTTCTTTCCCTGCCGCTGCTTATTCTGGCGATGTCCGACATGATCCCGGGGCAACCGCTGCAACACGTATTGCCCGCTCGTCTCAATAACTGGATTCAACTCGTTATCGCCACGCCGGTTGTTCTTTGGGGCGGTTGGCCCTTCTTCGAGCGCGGCTGGCGCTCCATCGTCAATCAAAGCTTGAACATGTTTACGCTGATCGCCA
>CAYZXN010000240.1:0-5352 GCA_964482425.1 uncultured Syntrophobacteraceae bacterium
CAGTTCGATGCCGCACTGCTGGCCGCAAAAGCAGCAATGGGTCTTCACCGCTTTGTCCGGCTCCACGCCCGGGTCCAACCGGGCGCCCTTTGAGCGCGCCAGATGCGGGCCGAACCGTTCGATCACCTCAATCGTGTTTACAGGAATTGTCGTCATGAAAATAATTAGGGATGAAAATTGTTTTGGTCTTCTTCGCCAAGCGGGCCCTCGCCGATGACCGGATTCGCATAGGCCGGCATCGCTGCCGGCTGCCCCTGGGGTTTGGCGGAGGGCGGCCCGCCGCGCGCCTGTTGCCAGATCCTTCCCTGGGCAATGGCTAGCATCGCCCGCCTGCATGGCGGGCAGATCCATTGATAGTGTTGCGCATCGCTCCCGTCCATCTCATAACGGTAGCCCAACTCGCGCTCGACTCCAATCAGATCCTCCACGTGCAGGCGCGAGCTGAACGGATATCCGCAGCGACGGCAGAGCGCGCGCTCTTCGCGCGCCCCGACATCCTTATAGAAACTGACGCCAAGCTGTGCCGGTCGTTGAAATATGTGAAAGAACTTGCCGAACGGCAACCATAGGAGCGTGAAGATGACGGTGATTGCATGGACGATGGCGAGGAAATCGAAAGCGTAGCCTTTCATCCAGGTATAGCTGGCGGTCAATAACAAGCCGGTAACACTGATGGCGAAGAGCAGAATCAACGGCAACAAATCTTCCGCGAACAATTGAACCGCCGCCGCACCTTGCTCGCGCATGCGCCGGCGCATGGCAATCATAACCCCGGCGATGACCAGAAAGGCCGACCACACCAGGCCGTGAAACAAGAAAAATGCCACGGTGGAATGGACCGGGAACGTGAATGTGGGAAAGCCGAAGAGAAACAGGCGGTAGCGATCAAATTCACCGGCCACCGACTGAAAGTGAATCCAGCCGAATACCAGCGGAAAGGTAATGGCAGCGGCGATGATGCTGCCCCACATGATCAACCAGTGCGCCAGCCAGCGGTGGCGCCCGCGGCGCAAGATGAAGCGGTTCAACGCGATGTCGTTGACGACCCGGTTACACCAATTCTTGAAGTTCGCGAGCCGGTGCTGTCGCTTGAAATAGACCTGCCAGCCTCTGCGCCAGTACAGCGCCGTGGGCGGCCGCTGCAACCACATGGAATAACGATAGGTGATGCCAAAAACGGCAAAAAGCGTGGCGAATGTGTAGCCGACCAGCGCCGCGTCGAATTGCGATAGGTTGCGCGATCCGACCACGATCAAAACCGCCAGGATCAACGTCGCAAGGATCCCCCATGATGCGGCTTTGACGACTTCGGGTCTGATCAACGACGTCTTCTTCGTAGAACCGGCAACTGCCATATTTTATTCCCAAAAAAACACTACATCTTAATGGCGCTGGAGTGAAGTGAGCGCGTCATTTTTACTGATGGATAGATTTTAGAAGTCAACCGATTATACTTAACCTACGTCGCCAAGCAGCAGCAGTTCATGAAGAACAAATACGATAAAAATGCCGCTGAAGCAGAAAGTCAACGCACGCTGGAAAAAGGTCCTGTTTACCGCTTCCTGGCGGACGATCATGCACGCCTGGACCTTTTACTACAGCGTGCCTTTGCCGACTCCGAGCGGATCGATCTTCAGGCTTACGGTGAGTTTCGTTCAGGCTTGCTCAAGCACATTGCGATGGAGGAAAAAGTGTTGCTACCGGCAGCCCAGAAGGCGCAAAGTGGAGAGCCTCTGCCGGTTGCGGCGAAGCTGCGCATCCAACACGGGGCATTGGCAGCGCTTCTCGTCCCTACCCCGATACGCGGGATCGGCGCGGCTATTCGCGCGATCCTGAAAGACCACAATCCTCTTGAGGAAGGCGCCGGAGGCGTCTACGAGGTTTGCGAAAGACTGGCGGGCTCCGAAGCCGATACCATACTTGCCAAGCTACAGTCGTTTGCGAAGGTCAAGCTGGCGTCACACAACGATGGGCCGCTGGTCATGGAGTCAACACGCCGCGCCATGGCCAGAGCGGGCTACAACCTGGAAGATTACACCTGATCGGTCGATCGTCTCGACGAGAGTTTACGTCATTACAGGATGGAGGTGAAATGATGGCACGCCAACGAACCCATGACATGGAGAAGAAGCCGCTCGATGCGCCAATGATGACTTTTGATATCCCGACTCTGCTGGAGGAACTCAAAAGCGAGAAAGCCTGGCAGACGGGAGACCGGAACGCCATGACGCTGTCAAAAGGCCAGGGTCTGCGCGTTTTGCTGGTGGCATTGCACGGCGGCGCAACAATTCCATCGCATCAGACAGATTCCCCGATCAGCCTGCAAGTCATCGACGGAAGCCTTAATTTCGGCAGTGGCACGAAGGCGGCGACCCTCAGAAAAGGCGAGCTGCTCACGCTTGAGGGCGGCGTGCCCCATACGGTTGAAGCTCTGGAGGAATCAGCTTTCTTGTTGACTTTGGCGACTGATCGACCGCATCCCACCGAGGGGTCAGGACAGTGAAATGCCGACGCCGCGCGCGGCATTGAACGTGCGAGCCAGCATACCGGTGGTTTCGCTACGAAAGGTTTGCGCCTCGCTCTTCCATTAATCCCACCTGCGAAATTTTTTTGGCTGAATTGGCCATTCAGCTCTTTTCTGCGATCAGAACGGAGTCGGGGTCAAAAGATAACGGGCTCGAGCGAAACGGTCCTTTGACGCCCGAGAACCCCGCCGCGCGGAGCCAGCCACGCACTTCATCCAGAGCGTAACAGCGTCCATCGGGTGTGTGCAAAAAAAGCGCAACGGAAAACAGCGCACCCCATTCAGGATGCGTCCCGGCGCGGTTCATCAAGACATCACGCAAAACAATCCGCCCTCCTTGGTTCAGAGAGCGATACGCGCTTTTTAACAACACGCGATTTTCCCTTACGCCCTGTCCATGAAGCACATTGGAAACGAGTACTAAGTCGAATCCGCGAGGCAACGGACCTTTCACAATATCGAGGGCCATGACCTGCACCCGTCTTGCGATCTTCGCTTTCCTGACCGCACGAGAGGTTAAAGCAGCCACCCTGGGGTGTTCGACAATGGTCCCCCGCAGATGAGGCGATCGGCGGCAACACGCGATAGTAAAACTCCCAAGACCGCCGCCGACATCGAGGAGAGTTTTCGAGCGGCTTAACGGTAGCCGCGCCATCAGATAAGGCGCAATCTTCCGGGCGTCCTTATCGAGAGATTGAAGCAGCCGCTCGCTTCGCTTTCGCTCGGTAAAAAAAGGCTGGGCGACTTTCGGCCGCTTTCCGCTCGTCAGAGAATCAGGGAGCCTTCCCCAAACATTCCAGGCATCATGGTCGGACAGCAGAAACGACCCCCTGCCAAAGCAAAGGTAACGCAGGGCGGAAGAGGAATTCTTATACCCCGCTGCCCGCTTCTGGAGTAATCCCATTGCCGAAAGCGCATCGAGAAAGATCTTCCATCCTTCCTGAGTTCCACCAAAACGCTGGGTTGCCGCTCTTGCGCCCTTGGCTTTATTTCCGAGCCAATCAAACAGCTCCAAGTGGACAGCAGTGCCTATGATACGCGCCTGACAATAGCTGCCCGCTCTGCGCAGCCTCTGCGGAGTCCATTGTTTGTAGCGCGTCACTCGCCTAGCGCGCAGCTTCTCAGGATTGCGCGCCACTCGCGATCCGCCGGTAGAGCCTTTCATAGCCTTCCACCATCTGTCCCACTGAGAAATTCTCTTCAATCCACGCCCTGCAACGCCTCCGATCCAGGCTCTCGATCCGGTGAATCGCTTCAACCATTTCGTCCTCGGTGCGCGACAAATATCCGCTCTCTCCATGTTTCACCAGTTCCGGCATGGAGCCGCGCGGGTAGGTCAAAACTGGAGTTCCGGCCGCCATCGCCTCGGCCACCGCCAGACCAAACGGCTCCTCCCACTGAGGAGGGAAAAGAAATCCTTTGGCTTGTCCGACGATTTTCATGAGTTGGTCGTGCGGCAACCGTTCGATATGCCTGACCCGATCCCCGTCGATGTGCGGCTGAATCTCCTTCAAGAAATACCGTTCGCTCCACGGCAGATGCGCGGTGACCTGGCCGACGATCAGCAGGCGGGCATTGGCTTTTTTGGCGATGCGGATGGCCTCGGCCATGCCTTTGCCTGGCGTCATTCGCCCGACTGCGATAAAAAAATCCTGCGGCTCATTGTTGAAAGGAATTCTCTCCAGGTCGATTCCGTTATAGACCACCGGCAAGGATTCGTCGCCGAGCATTCTGGCTTGCGCCCGGCTGATGCAAACCGGGGAGCAGCGGGGGAAGTGATCCCGATAGTATTCATGGAGCTCTTTCTCAATATACGCGTAGGTGATCAGCGTGGGCGTCTTTGAAAAAAAGGAGAAATAAGGGGCTACTGTAGGCCAGTGGGCGTGAATGATATCGAAGCGGTCAGCCTGCCGGTAGAGGTTGTGGGTGTTGCGCGCTTCAAATTCTTTTTCCAAATAGAACGTCGACAGAGGATCGTCTTCACTGGCCACGGGCAGCACGGATTGCAGGAGACAATCGACTTTGGAGTCTCCGGAAGCAAACAGCTCCACCTGATGCCCGCGCCTGGTGAGGTGTTGGCAGAGATCAAAAACAATCCGCTCAGTTCCCCCGTGAGTCTTCGGTGGGATTGAAAGATAAATGCTGGAGATCTGAGCAATCTTCATACCGCCAGGAAACTATCCCAATTGTTTTGCCGTTCGCGAGAACTAAACTCGATGCCTGCGCGTTGGGCGTCCGGCATCTGATCGCTTTTCATCTCAGCCCCAAAGGCCGAGCCATCCAGGCTCTCCATCGAACGGTTAATTAATTCATAGATCAGCGAGATTCCATAGGCGGCGCCGCAATCCGGCGCTCCTGCAAACACCGGTAGGATCATCATTGATGAGACTGCCATAGGGTCACGGGATTGTAAAAGGGCGCTGATGCACGCAACCACAATCCCAGTAGCCCATAAAAATTTTTTGGGGGAGGAGGAAGCGCTTTGCCGGCCCAATCACGCAACCTCCTGGACTGGGACTATTCATGCCAGAGGTCAAACTACAACACTATGTCGATTGAGGATGAGCCGAAGGAGTGAAGCCATGGCAACGAACGGCTTCAAGGTTATTTGCTGCTTGGATCGATGCTCGCGCTTTTTCCCAGGCGTCGCTCGAGAAACCCAGTTCGCAGGCCGCTCCACGGCACAGACTTGTTGCCTTCACTCCTCCAGGCTCATCCCTCGATTGCTGCCACCAATGATCACTCCGGGCTTAGACTCTCGCCCCCAAAAATTGCTCGTTTGATCGAGACAAAGCGCACAGCCTGAACGGTGCTGCTCCGTCGGTGCT
>CAYZXN010000241.1:0-3758 GCA_964482425.1 uncultured Syntrophobacteraceae bacterium
CCGGATAAGTCCAATTCGTCCATCAAGATGACAAAGAACAAAGACAGAAGATCTAATTCTCCCTCTCGGCCGCAATGCCGGATCGGCACATCGGGTTTTCACTACAAGCATTGGAAAAGAATCTTTTACCCGGAGAATCTCCCCACGAAGCAGTGGTTTGCGCATTACGCGTCACATTTTGACACGGTGGAGCTCAATAACACGTTCTATCGATTGCCGCCCGCAGAGTCTTTTAAGACGTGGAAGGACGGCGCCCCAAACGGCTTCTGCTTTGCCGCAAAGTTCAGCCGTTATGGCACGCACATGATGAAATTAAAAAATGCCCCGGACACAATCCGGCGATTCACCGAGCGAGCCGATCTCCTGCAAAATCATTTTGGGCCTATTCTGGTGCAGCTGCCGCCCAAGTGGGATGTCAATGTCGAGAGGTTGGAAGAATTTTTTGTAGCGGCGCCGCCGAAATACCGCTGGGCAGTCGAATTCCGCGATCCCCGCTGGCTCATAGATGAAGTCTATGACGTCTTGCGGCAGCACCGCGCCGCTTTGTGTATTCACGACATGATCGCCGATCACCCGCGGGAAATCACGGCCGGGTGGGTTTATCTGCGCTTTCACGGCGGCCACTATGACGGCGATTACGACGACTCGACGCTTCGGGCGGTGGCGAATGAGGTAGAAGGTTATCTAAAATCAGCCCTGGATGTTTACGTTTATTTCAACAATGACCTGCACGGCCATGCGGTAAAAAATGCCGCCACTTTGAAAACCCTGTTAGCGTAAACGAGTTTTATGGCCGCCCAGCGCCTTTCTCATCCGGCGGCTCGTTGGCCCGGCACGGGCCGAGAATCGTCATGATGATGATGCCGCGGCGCACGTCGCGCGGGCTTCCCAGGAGCGACCTTTTCGAAAAACGCCTTTGAGCGCGGGAAACGGAAATCGCCGGCACCCGCGTTTGTTGAGGAGAGTGGGTGCCGGCTGGGCTCGGCGCGGCCGGTGGCGCAGCGGTCAAAACAACACGCGGCTGGCGTTGCCTAGGCTCTGGGGGCTCCTGGCGCGGCAGTTGGTCCGCCAGGCGCCGCCTGGCCCGCCGCATGATGAAATTGATCAGCGGCGCGAGAATAAAAATGATGACGAGAAGAACTTGCTCGATAGTTATACTTCTCATGACCAGTCTTTAACGCGTCTGTCGGGTGCCGGGCTCGTCGCCGGTCTGGGCGATGGAATCGCGCATCGACGTATCGGCTTGTACATTTTTCATGCGATAGTAATCCATGATGCCGAGATTGCCGCTCCGGAAAGCTTCGGCCATGGCGCGCGGCACTTCCGCTTCTGCTTCTACGACCCGCGCGCGCATCTCCTGCTCCAGCGCCACGGCCATTGCCCGGCGTTCTTCGGCCTTGGCTTGGGCGATCTGCTTGTCGGCATCGGCCTGGTCGATTTGCAATTTGGCGCCGATGTTCTGACCCACGTCCACGTCGGCGATGTCGATGGAAAGGATCTCGTAGGCCGTTCCCGCATCCAGTCCTTTACTCAGGATATTCTTTGAGATGTGATCGGGATTTTCCAATACCGCCTTGTGCGTTGCGGCCGAGCCGATGGTGCTCACCATGCCCTCGCCGACCCGTGCGATGACCGTCTCCTCGCCTGCACCGCCGACCAGCCGGTCAATGTTGGTACGCACCGTCACACGAGAGACCGCCATGAGCTGGATGCCGTCTTTGGCGACGGCGGCGATTCTCGGCGTCTCGATGACTTTCGGAATGACCGACATCTTGACCGCCTCCAAAACATCGCGTCCGGCCAGATCTATGGCGGCGGCCCGTTTGAAGGGCAGCGGGATGTTGGCCTTATCCGCCGAGATCATTGCGTTGACCAGCCTGACTACATTGCCGCCGGCAAGATAGTGCGCTTCGAGATCGTTGAGCGGTATATCGAGCCCGGCTTTTACGGCGCTGATGCGCGCCGTCACTACGGTTCCCGGCGGCACCCGGCGTAAGCGCATGCCGATCAGGGTGAAGAGTCCGACGTAGGCTCCCGACGCCCAGGCGGCGATCCACAATGGGAGCGGGACGAAATACAAAACAAACGCCAAACCCACTACGATCACTATCAGTAGCGCCAAACCGCCTGTTAAGCCGGTTTCAATTCCTGTCATTTGTCACCCCTTTCAGTTGCTACACGGTGTCGGCGCACGACGATACGATTGCCGTCGACGCGGGTTACTATGATCGGTGCTTCAGACTCGATAAACTCACCGTCGGATACGACGTCGATCCGTTGATCTTGAATCTCCGCGATACCGGCTGGCCGCAGTGGAGAAATCGTTATCCCTTGTTTGCCGAGCCAGCTAATATCGCTCTCGGGTGCTGAGGCATACATCTGCCCCGTGCCAAGTCCGGTTTCCAAAATCAGCCGGCGGCCAAAAGGCAGGCGCGGTAACCAGCGCAGCATGAGGAGACTGGCGAGCAATGCCAGAAGTAGAGAAAAAACCACGTGACTCACCGCTCTGATGATGTACTCCCACGAGGCGCCGCCGCCGATCATGCTCAGGCTCAAGCCCGCCAACAGAGCGCCGATGCCGGCGACGCCGGCGATGCCGAAGCCGGGAATGACGAAGAGTTCGAGAAACAGGAGCACTAGGCCGGCGCCAAAAAGCATCAGCTCTTCCCAGCCTGCCAACTGCACAAGCCAATGTCCCCAGAAAAACAGCGCCAGGCTGGAAATGCCCAGCGCACCCGGTATGCCAAAGCCGGGCGTGCGGATCTCCAGAATGATGCCAAGCATGCCGACGGTCATCAGAAGCGAGCTGACGATCGGGTGGGTGAGAAAACGAACCAGATTCTCTGCCCAATTTTCCGACAACCGGCGAATCTCGGCCCCGGGCAATTCCAGCTGTTTTAGTAAATCTTCTATACTGTTGACGTTAAAATCGGCAACCTTGAGCTTTAAGGCTTCCTCGGTGGTCAAGGTGAGCAGTTTGCCCTTTTCGATCACGTCCGGAATCGCCACATCGGCGTCCACCATGGCCTCAGCGACGAGGGGCGGGCGCTTGCGCGTTTCAGCGGTGGCGCGAAACTCTTTGCGCACGTAGGAAACTGTTTTTTCTTCCACCGGCTGCGCCCCTGCGCCCGGCTGTCCCATTTGTACAGGCGTGGCGGCGCCGATGGTTGCGCCATCGGCCATGACTATATTCTGGGCGGCCAAACTGATCAGCGCTCCCGCGGAAATCGCTCTTCGGTTGACAAAGGCCACCGTTCGCACCTGGGCATTCAATAAAGCGTCACGGATCAAAACCGCCGCATCGACGCGGCCGCCGAAGGTATTGATTTCGAGAATAACAGCCGAAGCCTTCTCGCGTGCCGCTTCGTTCAGGACTCGTTGAACGAAGGGCGCAAGCCCCAGGTCGATGATGCCCTCGATCATCGCGACATAAACAACCTGAGGCGCCTTCTCGGCAGATGATAACCTACCGGCGCTAAAATGGGCTATCATCCCCAACGCAAGAAGTGCCGCCCAAACCGCTCGTATTGTTATCACAGCGCTCATAGCTTCCCGATCTCTCGACGCCAGCCTATCATAGTTGCTTCATGGTTCGCGAGCGATCGCCAAAGGGTGCTCTCAGGCCGGTTAAGTCCGCTCGAACTGGCGGCGCTTGAGGATGATGGAACGTGTCGTCTTCCTGAGGAGCGGATGCCGGCAAAAACGGCGCGAGCCGCGATTCTCGATTTTGCTGCGCTAAGCTGTAATGCGATGAGAAC
>CAYZXN010000242.1:0-8854 GCA_964482425.1 uncultured Syntrophobacteraceae bacterium
AGTGGTGGCGGCGAGCCAAGCGCCACAAAAGATTTGAAACTGAACACTCCGGTGTCTTCGCTCCTCCAGGTTCGACCCTTGCTCAATTTTTACTGCAGAATTCGGGCTCAGGGCTGACTTCTCGTTATCGCGCGCCTAATCCAACCAATCCTGCTCTTTAAGTTTTCTTGGCAGATAGCTGTTGGTCAGATACTGAAAGTCCTTATTGGCAAGTGCGTCGAGCTCGTACTTGAGACCGCTCGAGAGCATACCCTTGATCTCATTCTGCCACTCTTTCTTCTGAAACCATTTGTACTTGAGCAGCTCGCGCGCCCGGTTGACGTCTTTGTCATTGAGCTTGATGCCGACGTTGCGCGGTAGCCCATATCGATCCGGGTCGGCGCTGGAGAATCCCATGAACTTTGCCTTGGGAATGGCCATGCGCTGGCTTTCAAAGGCGAGATTGATCGATCCCTGCTTGACGACCGAGTAGATGTAGTAGCCCCAAGGATCGTTATCGACCAACACGTAAATCGGCAATTTGTATTCCTCGTGCAGCCGGCGCGCTAGCCGCCTGACGCCGCGCGGCGGCTGGCCGTTGCCGGTGAGCAGGATGCAATTGTACCTGCGCCAGAATTTGTCTTCGGAGAGACGGTTCCATTGGGTGCCTTTCTCGACCAGCAGAACAAAATCCGCCGTGCACTTGCTGATCTGGATATATTCGGGCTCAACGATCGACGGAACCGAATAGCCGCCCTTGCCCAGCCGGGTGCAGTCGACTCGGTCGCCGTCATCGACTAGCACCAGCGGTCCGACTACTGTGCCGGAGTTCTCAGCGCGCACATGAAGCTCTTCGCGCAGCGCTTCCAGGGTAACTTCAAGATCTTCGATGAGCGGATCCGACTCGTTCTGGCCATCAAAAGTGTTCTCGTGCGAGTTCTTGATCGTGTGTTTGGTGCGGTAGTAGATCTCCCGAAGAGAGGTCGTCAGATTGGCGCGCTGTAACTCGGCCAGAGCATCGGCCACGAGCACGGTCTGCATGAACTTCTTGGCCATGCCGACGTTGAAAAACGAACGCTCCTGCTTTCTTTTGCCCATCTCGATGATGCCGCGTTTTTGATTGAAGTTAATATTGGCCAGACTGCGAACCGGAATGGACAGCGTGGGATCCTGGCTCCGTTGCGCCGCGCTAATGACCTGGTCGGCCACGCCGACAAGCTTCATCTCCACCGCGTCATTTTTATTCTTTGCTTTTTTTCGCGCCATACTCGTTCCTATCTCTTCTTACGCTTAGCACCCGATTTGGCTTTTTTCGCAAGCGCTCCGGATTGCTTGGGCTCAAGGTCCGTTGCTGCACTCCGCTGCGTGGCCGCTCTCTTTTTGCCCCTCGCGGACGCAGCTTTTACTTCCCCCGGCTCGGATATCGCAAATAGCTCCTCTTCCTGGCTCTCTTCCGTTGGCGCCGCCTCGCTACGCTCATCGCCGGCAATCACCGGGGCATCTCCTTCGGTTCCATCCGGCGTGACTATGATGGAAAACGGCAAACCTTCGGGACCGCCGCCGTCTCGTCCAAGCAACTCATCGGTCTTTACGCCGCCCGTCCGTTTCATCGCGATCTTCTGCAACTGCTCCTTCAGTTTATCGGTCGGCAGCTTCCCCCCTTTAAGGCGGTTGCACGCCTCGACCACTTCTTCGATGTAGAGTTCGAAAATGTTGCGGCGACGGAATTCGCTCTTGGCGCGTTCGCGTCGTCTTAAGAAAACTCCCAGCCGCCGCCCGCATTCTTGCAGAGCCAGCTTGATCTCTTTGCGGATCTCATCGTAATCGGCAATGGCTTCCTTGGACTCGCTGGTAAAAGGTACCCACACCGATGCCATATGCACGAAAATTACCATGGGACCTACCGGGAGAGCGCCTCTGGCTTGGGGAACACTGTAGTTACGCCAGGCGGTGTCGAGCACTGCTTTGAAGGTGGCGCAGGCGGACTGCTGGTAGAGCAGCGGGACGCGATTGGCGTAGCGGATGACGCGCGCTAATTCGTTGTCCTCGTCGTGATTCTCTCCTTCAGCTAGCGGCACTTTCGGTTGTATCGATGTGTCCGCTGCCTGTTCGGGACCTTTGCCAAAGGCCAGCCCGGCTTCGATAACGAATGGATTGCCCCGATAGACCGCAGGAGGTCTGGTCACGGCCGTGTAGAACTCTCCCTTGATTTGCTTGTACAGCCCATGCAGGATCGCCTTCTCGCCGATGGGCGAGATGCAGTTGCTCGGCGGCGCCATGATCTTTGTGGATTGAATCGCCTTGTAAAGCGCCTCGGCCGCGCTGCCGTGAACATTTCGCGGCCGGGCCTCCGGCGATAATTTGGCAGCCTTGCAAATCTCGTGGGCGAGATTCGTGGAAACCCGGCTGAAATCGCTGCTCAAGAAACCGGCCAGCGAGTGGCTCTTGGTATCGTGCAGCATGCGCAGAAGAATCCCGAATTCGATACCGTACGGATGCGGTTTGATCTCCTTTGGTTGAGGCGGCAGCTCATTGAGGGTTCTCGGATATTCTTTAAACCCGCCGTCCGGCAGATGATAGATCAATTTCACGTGCGGGTTAGCGATTGCGGTCTGCTCGAGATATTCGTCCACCGATGCCCGGCCCTTCTGATAACGCCCTTCGAGTTCCAGAGTGACCTGGGTACCCCGGTGGTTCTCCCAGTCGATTTCTTTCTTCTCGAGAATCCGCGGCTCGTTTTTTTTGGTATCGATCTGGACTTCGAAATAGTGAGCGGGCGTGCGGGCGCCCGTGCGAGAGATGATCTGTACGGGCTTACCGGTGGTCAGCTGCGCGTACATGCCGGCGGCCGATATGCCGATACCCTGCTGGCCGCGGCTCATTCGCAGCCGGTGGAACTTGGAGCCGTAGAGGAGCTTAGCGAATATGCGCGGAATTTGTTGGCGAACGATACCGGGGCCATAGTCAATCACCGTAACGCGGAAGCGGCTTGCCTGGCTCGGAGCCGGCGGCGCAGCGTCGCCGTTTGCTGCGACCTCCAACTTGACCACCACTTCCGGCAGGATCCCCGCTTCCTCGCAGGCGTCGAGCGCATTGTCGACGGCTTCCTTGACGCATGTGAGCAGCGCCTTTCGCGGATTATCAAAACCGAGCAGGTGACGGTTCTTGGTAAAGAATTCCGAGACTGAAATCTCCCGCTGCCGCGCTCCCATTTCGACCGCGGAGACCGCGAGCTTTGACTCGGCGGCCTTGCTCTCGTTTATCATGTCGGACTTTAGTTGAGGTTTAGCCATTTTATTCCGGTAACTCCATATTCCCGAATTTTAAGGGGCGACTTGGTACGCTCGATGGGGGTTGCGTCTCATGCAGTCAGTTTACCCGCTTCATCCCTCGGCTGATAAAGACACTGTCTTGAATCTACAATCAGCGCCAGGCGTGTGCTGCGAGCGGCAGATCGACAACCGACCGGCATATTGTTTCCATTGCAATAACAGGTGAACCGAATGTTGTGCCCTGAGAATTCAACTCTTATGCTTGGCAGGCCGATCCGTCGACTGATTATATCAAACAGGATGCTCTTTTGTACCCTTGAAAAAATCTTTATGAGGATTACGGGCGATTTCTAGCCGGCGCCGGCTTCTCAGAAAGCCTCGTGTTCTCACGGTCTATGCTGATCGTTGACAAGATAGGCCCATACGGATATCTCCAAAAAGAGCGCTCATCCACAGACGGACGATACCGGAAGGTTACGCCGAAAAAAAATCAATCAGTCTCATCAAAGGAGGATTCCCCAAGTGGTCATGCTAGGCACGGATATGAAGGTCGCTCAAACGCCGACCGAAGGTCTCAAAGATTACACCAAGTCAGACCCTTATGCCGACTGGCTCAAGAAGGAAGGCGTGAAAGTCTATGAAGATTTTTACTTTCCGAGTCTGGCGAAGCTGGAGCTGGGACCGTGGGAGCGCAAGGGAGGTTCCGGCGCAGTCGCGCACATCGCTAATCGCCACCTGCCCAACGACTGCCACATAGTCGAGATCAAGCCCGGGGGCAAGTCCGAACCCGAGCACCACATGTACGAGCTGACGATTTATGTGATTTCGGGTCGCGGCGCGACCTCCATTTGGCAGCTCGACAACGGTGAAAAACGCCGGAACAGCTTTGAATGGCAGGCCGGAAGTTTGTTCTCTATTCCGCTCAACGCCCGGTATCAAAATTTCAACGGCAGCGGTAACGAGCCGGCTCGCTACATCGCCGTGACCAACGCACCGCCAATGATGCGGCTGTTTCGCGACAATGACTTCATTTTTCATTGCGACTACATGTTCCGCGGCCGTTATTCGGGCGAGGAAGATTACTTCAGCGGCAAGGGCAAGCTCTTCAACCGGCGGATCTGGGAATCCAACTTCATCGCCAACGCGCCGGATATGCTTTTGTATGGCTGGAAAGAGCGCGGCGCCGGCGGCATCAACGCCATGCTGGAGATGGCCGATAACAATACCAAGAGCCACATATCCGAATTTCCCGTCGGCACGTACAAGAAAGCCCATCGGCACGGACCGGGCGCGCACCTGGTCTTGCTCAGCGGCACTGGCGGCTATTCGCTGATCTGGACCAAGGAAGACCGCTCCGACATGATCAAGTGCGATTGGCAGATCGGTTCCATGGTCACGGTTCCCAGCGACAACTGCTACCATCAACATTTCAACTCGGGAACCACCCGCGCGCGCTACCTGGCGCTTCGCCCCGGCGATATGGGATTGTATAAGTCGCGCGGCGGCGGCGGGGAAAACGCCGACCGTAGCATGAAGGAAGGCGGGTGGCAGATCGAGTACGAGGATGAAGAGCGTGAGATCCACCAGATCTTCGAGAAAGAACTCAAGACCAACGGCGCAACGTGCAAGATGAGAGCATTCGTCCCGTGGTGCACGGGCGAGGTGGGACCGACCAGCGAGCGCGACACCTAGATCGAGTTGAAGAGCTCATATCGTTCAGATCTTTTTCCTGCAGGGAGGGCAGCGCCCGATTGTCGCTTTAGAACTGCTTGCTCGGCGAGTTAATTTTTCTGTTCGGGCTGCAACCGGGTCAACCACTCTTCATGCACGTCGACCCATATGGAATCTTGATCGTGACAGGTCGACACCTCGCTCAGATCGAACCTGACGGTGTACAGCGGTGGATGAATTCCCCGATGATCTCGAACGTTTTCCAAAACACCGTGCACAAGGCCGATGACGCCGCGCTTGCCTCGGATGTACTTTGGCGTACGCGGGTTGCCGGTCGGGTTCTCAGATGCAACCATCACCGGATCGCCAATTTTGAATTTGCTGTTTATCACTTCCATGTTTAACTCAATCCGGCCGGACCCGTGGCGCTTCCGGCACTACTCGGGTTTTTTCTACTTCGTCCAACTGCGCAGGCTCCAACGCCAGTCCGGCGCCGAGCAGACTGTCGACGGTCACCAGCTTCGATAACTCCTGCTGAGACATCCCATCGGTGCCTTTGGGACGCTGCGGTAGAACGAAATAGCGGACATCCGAAGTGCTGTCGTAAACCTGGACCTCTTTCGCGGCTGGGACTTCCAAGCCAAACATCTCCTTGAGCAGGGACCGCGGATTCTGCACAATGCGCGACCGGTAGCTCTCGTGCTTGTACCACCACGGTGTGTCGCCGAGAATGTCGTAGGGGTAGCACGAGCACAAAGTGCAGACGACAACGTTGTGGACGCCGTCGGTATTCTCAACCACCACGAGCTTGCCAACCTTGCCCTGATGGACGCCCATGTCCCTTAACGCCGCGCGCCCGGTTGTTAACAGAGCTTGCTTGAATTCAGGATCGGACCACGCTTTCGCGACAATCACACCACCGGCCCAAGGTCGCTCCTGGTGCAGTTGTTGCCAACGTTTTTCCAACTCGGCACGAGTGGACCAGCCGCGGTTAATCAGCGCCTGGACGAAGACTTCGAGCAATTCCTGATAGTCCCTCAAGTCTTGTTCCAAGTTAACCATGCGTTCTTCCAGTGTGCCGGGGTGCTCCTTTTTTTTAATTTTGAAAAAGTCGTCATAGTCGCCGCGCTCTTTGCGATTGTCTTCGGTGACCATATCCATGGACTCGACTGCGCGCGCTGACACTAAAGCGATGCCCTTGACGTATTCGTCAAGCCATTCTTCCAAATAGCGCACCCGCGCCTCGATGTTTTTGCCCTGCGGTTTTGCCGGCTTGAAAAATTGATTTCTGCGTTTGAGCGCCGCCCGCGCCTTGAGCAAATCATAGAAAGTCACAACGCCGCGGCGAATCAAATAGATAATGCGAGGCTCCAATCGTTTGGCGCGATAATATTCCAAATCCTCTTCGACAGCTTTGATATGAGACTCATAATCATGCATATGGCCTTCGAAAGGTTTGTGCTCGTGTTTTCCCGACATAGAATTCCTCCAAACTCCCCAACCCACCTAAATTAGTGGGTATCGAATATCTCCTGATATTTCTTCAAGGCTGCCTTTGTCGCCTCAGTCTCCGCAGCGCTCGGATGGGCTGGATCCGCCGCGGATGGCAAGCCACCAAGCTTCATCAAGCAAGCCATGAGCAACATCCGCGCCTTGGTCGCGGTTAGATTATTGCCGGCGATGGCCAAGGGGTCACGCTTGGCGTCGACAAAGCCGGCGGCATTGCCGCGTCCGACCTTGACCACCGGCATGCCGCTGAAGGTGGCGCGCTTAAGCGCCGCGTCTACGGAATTACTCATGGCGCCGAAGGGAGCGGAGCCTTCGGCGACAAAGCCCGCCAGTGGCGCGCTGCGTAAATTTTTCTCAATGCGTGCGAGAATGTCCACTTCTGCTTCGGCATTACCCGTGGTGTCCTCGGGCAAGTAGCGCGCGTGCTTGCAAATCGTGACTTTTGGAATTGCGGTGGAAAGCAAGTTTCCTTCGGTATCTTTAATCTTGACGTCGATGGCTTTAATCGTTGATGCCTGAAGGGTGGAACCACGAGCCGCCACTGGTAATCGTGTCATGTTGACGAACGAGTTGTGCGTATGCCGCTTGACGGTCTTGAACGACAGCTGCGGCATGCCGGGGTGGCCCATTCTGCCAACGATGCCGCCGTGGCCGCCGGTCGCGATATAGCCGCCCGGCCGGGCATCGGCTTTCTGCACATCGCGTGCGGTGAAGATCTGCTCATCGAGAATGGCCACGGCGCCGATGCAATCTCTGCCGCTCTCATCGGACCAAATTTTTGACGCGATATAATCAACCGAATCGACGATATTGCGGTCACCGTCATTGCCGATGGCGCCGTGCGGCCGCTGTGACGAATTACCGACAATGGGCACGGCGGTGTCGATCAGCAAATTGAGCCAGTAAATCGTCTCTTCTACGAATGGACTGCCTTCAAGCCAGATCGCGCCCTGATACTTGCCGCTCTGAAGGGCGCACTGGACAACATTGGTGACCTTCGCCAATGCCGCCATCGGAGGCTCCTTTCGCAAGTGCGGCGGGCGATAGGGAAAGAAGTCCGTGCCGTGAATTTCCGGCGCGATGTCGCCCGCGCCGAAATCAGTGCGTTCGCCCGCTGCGCGGCCTTTGGCGTAACCCCCGGAAGGAAGGGCGCGATAGAAGTCGAAGTCGGCTTTACCGCTGAGCAAACAACCGACGCCTTCGTCGGATACTCCCAGACGATCGATTTCCTCGAAGAGCCGCGAGCCATCGGGGAAAAAGGGCACCCTGCCCAGCTCCGCCGGGGCGTTCTTTTCCGTGCCATCCATCTCCCACGCCTGTCCAGTCGACTGGCGTCCCATATAGGGAAGGGGGTAAAGACCGTCTTCCGGCCTGAGGACTATCTCGTAAACAGGCTTGTCTCCGCGACTCGTCCGCTGCTTGTGGAAAACGCCGGCCGCGTCAAGATAGCCATCCGGCGGCGCATAGAGTTCCGCCGCATCGCGTTCGAGCGGATGGGCACTGAACTGCTCCACATAAACTGAAACCGGCGCAGCCAGCCGCTGCGCCCGCAGAACGTCGAAGCGAAGCGGCGCGCCGTCGGCGCCGGTACGCGGCGGCAAGCCGTATTTCTCGCGCGCCTTATTGCTGGTCACCAGCGGCTCGCTGTTTTGAATCGTCGCGGTAGGTCCTGAAAACACCGCAATGCGCGGCTTAGCCGTGTTCGCTTCGTCCGTCATACGAATCTCCGAAGATTATGAGAGCTCTGGATGGCAGCCAGAGACTTCAACTCGAAACAGCACGCCGACCATCCGTGGACACGGGTTGAACCCGCTCGGCACGAACGTCAGCCATTTGCGGCAATCGGGATGATCGATAAGTTATTTCAGTTCGTAGGGGATCTGTTCGGGACCATAGCCCTGCCAGTACTTCTTGCTGGCGGGATCGTAACGGCCCTGCAGGAAACTACCGGCTTTCTCGGCGCGAACGATGATCGCCACCGTGCGCTCGTCGCCGCTCTCCTCGGCGTGGATCTGGTAAGGTCCGACAAGATCGACTTTACCCGGACCGACGTTCACCTTTTCAGTCTGGCGGACCTCCGCATAGTCGGGCTTGGATCCGTCATCGACGCGCTGATAACGCTCGATCGCCTCGTGCCCGTCGAGAACCCCATAGAGAGTCCAATTGTGCGCGTGATCGTGAATCTGTGTCCGCGATTTCGGGCTCTTGATCAAACCGTTGATGACGAATTTGTATTCCGGGTCCTCGTAAAAAAGGAGATTTTGCGCGCGCTCGTCGCCTTGCCGGCAAACCGGCCAGTTTCTGGATTGCTCCTTTATCGACGGATCGCCGATCAGAACCTCCAGCAGCGGCGTCATTCTTTCCCAACGGCGCGCCACATCTTGCTCCTGCGCAAAAAGCTCGCGCGCCGACGTGATAAATCG
>CAYZXN010000243.1:0-22462 GCA_964482425.1 uncultured Syntrophobacteraceae bacterium
GAAACGTGCAATCGTCGGTCGTGGCATTAAAAGGCCACACGGCGTTTGCTTCCACATAGTAGACATCGTATCCCAGGCGACGCAGCCCGATGAGATGCTGGATGGTGTTCCAAGCCACACCGGTTCCCGCCACCGGTAGACAGCCCATGATACCTAACACCAATACTACTTTTGGCTTGGCGGCGTGCACGCGGTTTCTCTTTCTTTCAAGGCTAGCCGCCCGTTCCGTAGGTTCAGCAGGGGCGGTCAGCGTCTTCGACGACAGGGCAGCGTGATGTGAGCACACGGTCTGCGCTTTCGGAAGAGCGGTCAGTCGCGACCGTTCATAGCCTCATCGATGAGGCGCGCGAGCACCTTTGTCGCGTCAAAATACTCCGCTGCGATTTCACGGGCAGCTTTGGCATGCCGCGGATAATTCGCTTCGATATCCTTGATCGACGCCACCGCCTCATCGACAGTCCCGAACGCAAGGAGACCCTCGCCTAAAGGGAGCACATCGCCGAATCCGGTATCTTGAACGACTACTGGCCTCCCCGCGGCTAAATAGCACGCCGACCGACAACTGAACCAGCCACACCGCCCGCCCACGTAGCCATTCTTCGCGACGCTCCACTCGGCTTTGGATGACTCGATATAAGCGCGATAGCTGTCGAGATCAGGGCAGACCTCCGCCGGATCGACTACGCGCCATCCCTTGTGAGCTAGTAATTGACGCGGAGTGCCGCGGGTTTTCCCGGCATTGACGGCGATCTCCAGAATCGTCGGCGCGATGAGGCTCGGTAGGTCCCGGAATCTCATGAACTCCAGATCTTTTTGCCCAAAGGTTTGGTTGCCGTACACAACGGGTTTGTAACTCGTCCAGTTCATCACCGTCGTGAAAACCTCCCGAAACGGTTTCTCGGGGCGCCACTCTGACAGCACGATTGGCTGCCGTGTTGGACGCCACTGGTGACCGGTCTCAGGCACGTGTGCCGACAGACACTCCCCAAAGCTGAACTGAACATCATGGACATCGATCAATTTGCGAAAATCGAGCTGCCCGCGCGCCAGCTTTACCTGCGTAAAGACTGGGTCCGAGTCGATATAAGCCAGGCGGCTCACCTTTCGATACTCTTCGGGTCGCTCCAGAGTCCCGGAAACGTTGATCAGCAGGTCGGCGGAACGGATGACCTCCTGTCGCTTGGCGTCGGAAAGCCCAAACCACTGCGATTGCCATGGAAAACGATACGCCCACTGCTCAGTGAGCCCGTAACGCGACATGATGTCGGCGAGATATTGCACATTGAAGTCACAGTCTTTGCCCAGACCACCTTCTCGGGGGTTGTAAGGCCATTGCCCCGTATCCTCGACATAGTACACATCATGACCCAGCCATGTGAGGCCAAGAACATATTGCAAGTAATCCCAAGTCACGCCACCGAGTGGATACTGAGCAATAAGGCCGCTCACGATAATGCGAAGCTTGGAGTTCACGTGTGCCTTCCCTCAGCGCGCTCCACTCGGTTTATGCCAGTTACTCGTGCTCGCTGAGCCGCGCCGTATAGCGCCGGAGGATCTCTTCCTTGTCGAGCGTCAGCTGTTGTTGTGGCTTCTTCTGCGCCATGATGCGCATGCTGCTAGGACGCCACGCACTATGAGGCAGTTCGTCGCCCGCAGAACTAATAATCTCGAACTGCTCCTGCAGGAGAAGAGCTTCGAGGCTATCGGCTGAGAACACCGTCGGCTCGTCTGGGGTCGGTTCACCGCCGATATCAACGCTTACAAACAATGCTCCATTATTGTTTAGAATCCGTCCCATTTCCTTCAAAGCTCTCCCCGGATTACGCATATGGTCGAGAGCGTTCCGACAAATCACCAAGTCTGCATAATCCGACAGCAAGGGAAGCTCCTCAGCGCCTATTGATAAATAAACAGTTGGGTTGCCGACCTCGTCCGACATTAGCAACCCCAACTGTTGGTAAACATAAAGCAGCGGGTCGATCGCGATTTTGACTCGGGAAGGAAATGTAACGAGGTCGCCGCTACAACCGCAGCCGATGCTAACGACTGTTTTGTCTTCTAACCAGGCTGGCGCTTGGTTCAAGTGATTGGCGACCTCTTCGAGCAAAAGTCGGGAGTACGCGCGGCGCTCGGCATCATAGGATTCGCCAAACTCATCACGGCCGTATTTTTCGTGATAAAGAAACCAACCAACTTCGTCCAGATACCGTGGATCTGTGAGGTCCGGTATGAAGGGCACGTTCTTTGTCCTATTTTACCAGACGGAATTTCCGCTCGTCTTCGCGTAAGCCAAACTGAGTCCGATACAATGATGCAAACGGGCCACCGCGATGCAGCAACTCGCTAAACGTGCCCTGCTCAACAATCTGACCTGCGCGGACGACGAGGATGAGATCGGCTTGCCGAACGGTGGAGAGCCGGTGAGCGATAATGAAAGTGGTCCTCCCCTCCATCAAATGCTCCAACCCGTCCATGATGAGCGCCTCGGTTTCCGAATCCACGGAAGAAGTGGGCTCGTCCAGAATCAGGATAGGGGCATCGAGCAAAATGCCGCGCGCGATGGTGAGACGCAATTTCTGTCCTTCCGACAAAGTCGATCCTTGTTCGCTAATCACAGTTTCGTACTTGTCGGGGAGCTGCTCGATGAAGTCGTGAACCTGCGCTACGCGCGCTGCGGCAATAACCTCTTCCATAGAAGCGTCAGGCCGGCCGTAGGCGATGTTTTTGCGAATCGTGAAAGGAAAGACCAGTGGAGGTTGAAGAATCATAGCTATATTGCGGCGCAGGGATTTCAATTGAAATTCACGAATGTCGACACCATCGATGGTCACGCGCCCCGATTGCGGGTCGTAGAACCGCGGCAGGAGACTCACCAAGGTGGACTTTCCCGCGCCGGTCGGGCCGACAATTGCAATCTTCTTTCCCGCCGGAACCCTGAGGTTGACCTCCTTTAAGACCGGCCGCGACGTGTCATAGCCGAATGACACGTCTTCGAACGAGATCTGTCCTCTTGCTTTAGTAGGTCGTAAGGTTCTAGAACCCTCGGCTAGGCTCTCCTCCGACTCCAGAATCTCAAATGCTCTGCGCACGCCAATCTTGGCGCTCTGAACTAAACCGTAGGTTTCGAAGATGGTATTCAGGGGGCCGTACAGGGAGGCGAGATAAGACGTAAACACAATCATTTCCCCTACCGTAAGCTCTCCCGAGAGAACGTGCCGGGTGCCCAGCCACAGAATGGCGGCAGTTCCAGCAGCGATTGTTAGATTGACCACTGCCAAATAGAAATTTTGCAAATTGTACAACCGTAAATCCGCTGCCAGGCTTTCGGTGCTGGCTTGAAGAAAACGCCGCGCCTCGTCTTCTTCCTTTGTAAAAGCCTGGATGACACGCATGCTGGATAGCGTTCGCTGAACGACAGAATAGACCGTGCTTCCCTTCTGATGCGCCTCGCTTGCGGCCGCGGAAATTTTTTTATTCAAGAGCGCGATTGCGCAGAAGAGCGCTGGGCACACGGCCAAAGCCAAAAGGGTCAGATACCAGTCGATCCAAAGCATGACGATCAGCATTCCGCCCAGCAGAACGGAAGCCGAGAGTATTGAAAAAAGCCCGTTCATTGTGAGTGCCTGGAGGCCCATCGTATCGGTGGTAACTCGATACATAAGATCGCCGATCTGCTGGCGGTGGTAAAAAGACAGCGAGAGGCGTTGCATATGGCTGTAGAGGTCGCGACGAAGATCATTGACCATATTTTGGCCAATGCGAATAGTCGTGTAATCGTTTAAAAGGCGCAGCGCGCTCAAAATGAGGTAGACCACCACCAAGCCCATGCAAGAAAAGAAAAGAAGGGTTTGTGGCGACCAATCAGAAAACCACTCCCACGCTAACGGGTTACCGGTTAGAACATTGTCTATGATGATTTTAAGCGGCCAGGGTTTGAGCAGTTCCAGCGCACTGATGAAGAGAACCTGAACCAGCGCGAAGGTAAAAACGGCCCAGTACGGGCGGAGGTATGAGCGAACTGTAGGTTTCATATGCATAAGCGCTTTCACTGCGCCTCTTTCGATTTTTCTGCTGGCACAAAATCCAGTTTGTGAGCCAAGGATTCAAGAACGTTATAAAGCACCCGCCCGAGGCGGAATTTCTGATACAAGATCGCGCCGCCATGCAGCAGCCCAATCGCAAGCGTCGCCAGGGCAATCGGCGCCATGGATAGGAAGGCGGCGGTAAGGGTCAGCACGGCATAGAGGCAAAGGCAAATAAGCGAGACCCTCGACATCCTGAGGGCGCAGCGCACGCGCAAAAGCCGCTTTGCGCCGCCATGATTTTCTACCGCCGTCTTCACCTGAGCTTTGGCCCATGGCCCCTGGCAAATCTCCAGATCCCATTGGCTCCATCCCTGATCCATGGCGATGAGATACTTGCGCGGCAGCAGAAAATCCATCACCGCATCGAGCAAGCTCTCTTTTTCCTTTCCCGCCTCGTTCCAGTAGGACAGATAAAACGCGCGCTCGTGCAAGGAAAGGCGCGGCGTCTGCCGGGGCCCGTTACATTCAACCGGTTTGACCTCGCGATGCCTGCGCATGCGCCAGCGATAGCGCTCGAACGTGCGAAAGAGCGGTCCCACATAGATAAGAAAGGTTACTAGGAGCGTAGCCGGCCATCCCTGGTAAGCAGGGGCAACGCGTGCCCGCACCGCGCTCGCCAGGCACCGGCTAACCGTGAGTCCCAACGGCGCGAGTCCGAGCCAGAACCAACCGCCAAAAATAAACGCGCAAGCCAGCAGTACAACAGAAAGCAAGTTCCACTCAAGCGTCATCGGCAGGCAGGCGATGAGTGAAGGCGGCGGTTGATAGAGCGTCTGAAACAGTCCCCGCCCGAAAACACCGGAGTAAATCCTCGGCTGGCGGCTCGACAAGAAGGACGGGAGATCGCCGTATATTCTGCCAAACCACCGCGATTGACCGATAACGTTGAAGCGGCTCGGATGTTTAAAGAAAAGGAGAGTTTCGGCCTTGCCGTACCCTTGTTGCTGCTTTAAGTAATCGCGTACGGTATTGCGACGAAAATGCCAGACCACCGCCGCCGGACTGAAGCCGATCTTGTAGCCTTTGTTCTGCAGCCGCCAACAAACATCCACGTCGTCCCCTGCGGCGCGGAAGATCGGATCAAATCCTGAGATGGAATCGAGTGCCTCGCGGCGAAATGCCATGTTACAGCCAGGTATGTGTTCGGCAACCTCGTCATCCAAGAGGATGTGAGTCGGCGCGCCGGGCGATACGGCGACGCATGACGCGATCATCGAATTGTCAGGGGGCGACAGGTTCGGACCGCCTACGGCGCCGAACTTCGATGACTGGAAACGCGCGACAAGATAGGTAAGCCAATCTGCATCGGCCATACAATCGGCATCGGTAAAGGCGATAATATCGCCGGTGGAAGCCCTGATGCCGACGTTGCGTGCTTCGCTGAGTCCCTTATTTTCTTGATTGATGAGACGAATATAATCGTAGCTTTCGGCGATTTCCCGTGTTCGATCCGTAGAGCCGTCATTGACCACAATGACTTCATAATTTGGATAGTTGATCTTCTTCAACGAGGCAAGGCAGTCATTCATTGTGCGTTCGCCGTTGTACACGCACACAACTACCGAAACCTTAGGATAAGCTTTAAGATCCGCCGGCAGAGTATTGTCGTAGTATTTCTTTGCCTCCCAATAAGCCGGTTTCGGTCGCCGGCTACGATCAACCAAGCCGAAGGCCCAGTCATCAACCTGAAATCCATCAGGCCCAGAGTAGGCATGCCAATCGTCGGTCCAGGAGAAGATAACAGTGCCGGCAGCACCCGACTCAAAACTGGCGCGCAGTTGCCATGACAGTGCTTTGGCCTGAAAGTTGAGCCCTTGGCTGACCGAATCAATGCCAATCTCCGTCAAAACCAGTGGCCGATCGCCGGCTAGGTTGTGGAGGTGAAAGAGATAGCGCCGAAAGTCCTCCTCACGATGAAGGTAGACGTTGAACGCCAAGAAGTCGGTAAAATCTATCTCGAGGTATTCAGTCGAAGGAAAATTCGCATAACTCACGAAGCGCTCTGGATCGCTTGATTTGGCCGCCTTGAACAAGCCACCGAGGAACGACCGCATTTGACGGGCGCCGTGCCATCGCACGATGTCGGGGGGAATCTCATTTCCGATCAAGTAGGCGAAGGTCGCCGGATGACGTTTGCAAGCCTCCACACTAGCGACGATGGTTTTTCGAACCTCTGACTTGGTTCGGCGCGAATCTAAAAAGGAGATATGCTGAGCCCAAGGAATGCCGACGATGACTCTCAGACCAAAGGCTGCCGCCCTATCGAGAAGCCAATCCGGCGGCGGCGTAAAGGTGCGAAGGCAGTTCGCTCCTAGTCTTGCCATCAATGTGAAATCCGCCTCGACGCGGGCGGCATCGGGAAACGGAACTCCTTCACGTGAAGGAGCAAACGGACCGTAGGTTACTCCTCTCAAAAAAAACTTTTCATCATCGTTGAAGAAAAACCGGCCTCGCGCCGTAATTCTCTCAGACTCGCTTATCGGTGTGGGATGTGCCTCGACGCGGGAGGGTAGTGGTACAGGTCCCGGAGATGACCGAGATTCGAGAATTTGCGGCAACGGCATATGCACTATTTACTTCTCCTTCCGCGAATAAAACGTGAGTCTGAAAACGAAATTCGATCTGGAGGCATTCTTAGGTTCTGAACGCATGCCCCGAAAACGCAACAATAATGCCATCGAACGTTCAAAAACTATTTGCATTGATTTTACATTTCTTTGTTTCCAGTCGTTGTACCGGAGGAGGTTCAGTTTGCCCGTAATGCCATCACTTCACTGCAGGTATAATCCTTCACAGGGAAACGAAACGAGGTTCTGGTAGCAGGTGCACGTCGGCCGCTTCTGGCCGAAGGCAAGCGATCCGAGTGTGGCTTGAGAAGAGAAAGAGTTCGCGAAAATTGCTAATCTTAGCCGGGTTGTTCTTCGCGACGGAGCGTTTACAATCTAAACTAAAGAAGGTGAGCACGTGCTATGAAATGTCCAAAATGCAGAACTGAAACTCTCGAAGTATTTTCCATGCGACAACTGGCGGTGGAGCGCTGCTCTTCGTGCACCGGTACCTGGTTCGATGCGCGGGAACTGAGCCAGCTTCTTGACGAAGATGCCCGTCACGTCGCTTCTCTGCGCCGGGGTGCTGTCGTGGAAGAACTCGAAGGCAAAAAGGGCTTTTGCCCGCGCGACGGCTCGGAGCTGTTGCGCGTCTATAGCAGCATCGATCGCTCGGTTATCCTGGATGCATGCGCGGAGTGCCGCGGCATCTGGCTCGATGGCGGCGAATTCGAAAAGCTCTTTGCCGCTTCCCAGCAGTAGCGCGTCCTTGTCTAAGATCATGGCTTCTAACATTGTCTCCGCGGAAAAAGAAAAGCTCCTTGAAGAGCGCATGCAGATGCTGGGTATTCGCGAGCAGGATATTGATGAGCAATTCGTTCGCTCTTCCGGAGCCGGCGGCCAGAAAGTGAACAAAACCTCGAGTTGCGTGATGCTGCACCACCGGCCCACCGGAATTCGAGTGAAATGCCAGAGGGAGCGCTCGCAAGCCCTCAACCGGTTTTTCGCGCGCCGGCTCCTGTTGGACAAAATAGAGGCGAAGGTCCAAGGCGCGAAAACCGCCCGCGAGCAAGAAATTGCCAAAATACGACGGCAGAAACGAAAGCGCTCGCGGCGCGCCAAGCTCAAGCTGCTTGCCGAGAAGCGCCACCAGTCGGACAAAAAGTCAGCACGCGCACGCGTTGTGGCTGAAAACTACGAAGAGTGAGATCTCGGTCGGCGAAGCTAATCCGCGGCGGCATCCTCCGGGCGAAGCAAGCAGTGGCCTGCAAGCATTTGTGGCCCGACGTCGGGTAAAGCTGCTGGCGTTATGATCGCGACGAAGCCGCGCTCAACACCGGTTGGGGAAGCTGCGTATTTCCGGTGCTGTTGCTGTAAACCAAGATGCCCGAGCCGAGCAGGATCAGCGCCATGATCGTCATAAAGCCGTCGTAGCTTCCGGTCATATCGAAGGCGAGGCTCGCAAACATGGGTCCGCCGGCGGAGCCGATCTGGTGAACGACAAAGCTCAAACCCAAAATCACTCCGGCCAATCTTGGGCCGGCGGTTTCGAAGAAGATTACGTTCTGAACAGCCACGGTGCCGAAGGTGGGACCGACCGCCACGGCGACTAAAACAAAGAAGGCGAGCTCGTTGGGAATGTCGAGTGCCAAGAAAAACGTACCGACGCCGCGCACAACGTAGCTGAGCGCAAGAACCTGCATCCTTCCGTAGCGGTCTGAAAGCCATCCGAATAGCAGCGCCGAGGCGGCCGCCGCGGCACCGAAGACGCTGACTGCAATAGCTCCGGTTGCGGTGGTAAAGCCTTTGCTCAACGCTAGCCCTACCAGGTGCGCGATCTGGAAAAACGCCACACCGCAGGAAAATCGCGCGGCGAACATCACCAGCATGGAACGATTACGCAGGTAGGGAAGACACGCCGCCCAGCCGGCGCGATGGCGGCGAAAACCTGCGGCCCGATTTGGGTCGCGCGCGCCGAGCCAAGCCAGCGGCAGCGCCACCATCACGAGCAGGATGGCCGTTGCCAGCGCAGCGGCGCGCCAGCCAAACCGGTTGATTATCAAGTAAAGCGGTGACGCAAAGAGCAGCGGGCTCAACGGCCGAGGTTTGCAGCACGCTGACGGCTAGGCCGCGGCTTTTGGTGTCGTAATGTTGCGATACCAGAAGAGACGCTATCGCCAGGCCGCAGGCGCCCATCGCCATTCCCACCATGGCCCCATAGGTGAGTGAGAGTTGCCATACGTTTGCCGACAGGCTCATGCCGAGAAATCCCGCCGCCATGAGCAGGATTCCTCCGAGAATGACACGGCGCGAGCCGTAATCGTCCGCCAGCTTACCGAAGAGAACCGCGCCGGCGCCCCAACCAAGCATGGCGAACATGTACGGCAGAGTGACCATGGAGCGCGACCAGCCGAAATCCGTTTCCATGGGCCGAAGAAACAGACTGAACGAGCTCATGCCAATGGATGTCATGGTGACCACGACGGTGCAGAGCAGCAATACGGCGGTGCGCGAGATGTGCATGAATGAAAGAGCAGCCTTTATGTTTATGCCAGACCGGTGCGGCAATCGTCAAACACGGTGGCGGAGAGGTGAGCGAATTTCAGGAAGAGCAATTGAAACGCCCGGTTCTATATGTACATGATACGTTGAGCACGTCCGAGAGCGCCATCTCGCTATGGAATTTCGAGTCGCAACCGCGTTACCCAATAAAGAGTGGAGGTGAAAGGATGAACAGGAAATCGGTTATTTTGGGGCTTTCAGTACTTGTGTTGGTTTTTGCTCTTGCCACTCCTTCCGTAGCTCAGAGGCTGCCGCAGCTTAAACTGGCGGTGTCCACGGCGACGCCGCACAACACGCCCTTATGGGTGGCCAAGGACAAAAAGATTTTCGACAAGCACGGCGTCGATGTGCAGATGATCTTTGTCATGGGCGGCGCGCTGGTCAGCCAGATGCTGGCGGCCGGAGAGATCCAGGTTGCCGCCAATGCTCCCGCCGCGCTCGTGAGCTTGATCGCCGGAGGGCAGGACATTGCCATGTTCCTGGGCATCAGCAATACCTCGCCGTTTACCTTGATGACTCAACCCAACATCAAGACAGCGGCGGATCTCAGGGGCAAGCGGCTTGGCACGGCGCGCTTCGGCGGTTCCTCTCACGTCTCCGCTCTGATCGCCCTCGACCATCTGAAGCTCGATGTGAAGCGGGATAAAGTCATATTGATGCAAACCGGTCTCGACCCCGAGCGCATGGCGGCGCTCGAACAGAAGGGACTCGATGCCGCGATGCTGCAGCGGCTTGCCACCAAGACCATGACGAGCAAAGGATTCAATCCGCTTCTCAATCTCACCGAGGCCAAAATTCCTTATCAAAATACTGTGCTGGCGGCGCGGCGGGATTACATGGCGGCCAACCCGAAGGTTTTTGAAAATTTCACACGGGCTCTCATCGAAGGCTACGCTTACGTTTTCGCCAAAGAGAACAAGCAGGCGGTCAAGGAAGTGCTGGCGAAGAATCTCAGGCTGCCAAATGCAGACGCCGCCGAAGACTTTTATCTGGAGGCTCTTGAGGAGCTCGATCGCAAACCCTATCCGACCCTCGAGGGGACCAGAACTGTGATTAAATACATGACCGAACAAAATCCCAAGGTGGCGAATATCAAAGCCGAGCAAGTCGTCGATGTAAGCTGGCTTAAAAAGCTAGAAGCCGAAGGATTCTTCGACAAGGTCTACAAAGGCAAGTAGGCGAGGCGGTTCTTACCGAAGCGCAGCCATTTGCTGCCGGCACTCCGTTTTGACAGGGGCGCGCGCTATGAGTAGCGCGTGCCCCTGTAGAGTTTTAGCGGCGCGATCACCAGGCCGCCGATGACGAGAAAAGTTCCCGCTAGGACAAACCCAAACTCGATTCCCCAAACGCCGATCAAATAGCCCGTCACCATGGGCGTTGGGATGACGATCAGCTGGGTGATCAAAGTCATGAGGCCATAGGTGGCGGCCTGGACATTGGAGCCCGCGACGTCCATGACCGCCGCATTCATGATGTTGAAGAGCGTATAAAAGAACAGGCCGATGGCGACGATCACGAGTGCCAGCGGAATACCTGGCGGCGCTACCGCCAGCAGCGCGAAGAACAATCCCAGCAAAAGACACGATGGCAAGAGCACGGCCTTGCGGCCGAAGCGGTCCGACAGCAAGCCGAGGATCGGTTGGGAGACAATTCCCATGGCGTGCAGTAAGGCAATAAAGCCGCCCAAAGCAAACGGGGAATAATTTAAATGCTCCTGAAGGTAGATCGGTAGAAACGTCAAAATCACCAAGCGCCCCATCTGAAGAAGTCCCGTAGATAACGATACGCCCAGGAAAGCAGGGTTTCGGGTCACCGAAAGCAGATCGCGTAACTGGGCGAAAGGGCGGGACGAGCGGGAAGCGCCATCGGCGAACATCCCCGCCAGAGCGCGCCACACGATGAAAGCGAACAGGAGCCCTGGAAGCAACTGTACCTGCGACGCCGTCTGCCACGAGAACGTTGCCAGCAAGGCGCCGACGCAGAGCGGGGTAATGGTATCGCTCAATGTCGCGCCGGTGCCGTGAACGGAGAGCGCGGTGGCGCGCCGCTCGGGAAAGCGATTTGACAAGGATGCGGCGGCGGTCGGATGCCAGAGCGCCGTGCCCAAACCGATCAGTCCCGAACCGATCAAGGCCGAAACGAAAACCGGGACGGCCAAAAGAAAATAGGCGGCGCCCATGGAGACCAGCGAGAGCGCGAGAATTGTCGCGCGCCGCTGCACCATCGAATCGGCAATCATGCCAAGCGGCAGTTGGGCGACGCCCATCACCAGTTGTTGCGCCGAGGTCAAGGCGCCGACTTCGACATTGCTGAGACCTAAGCCTTGTTTAATCGAGGGCAAAAGCACCGGAAAAAACTGCTGGAACCAGTGAATCACAAAGTGGCCGCCGGTGAGGATGCCGAGAAGCCAGACGCGCTCTGCGCCAAGGCCGCGCACAGATGTCGTGAAGTTTCGTGTAATATTCATTGTTAGACTGATCGTTAGAGTGAAGTGTTGATGATTTCCTAACCGGCAGGAGCCGAGGCCCAGTAAGAATCAAATGATCAACCTTGATCACATCGTTGAGAATCCCTCCATTATCGTCAGCTCGCTTCGGAACACTCTCTGAATAATTTTCAGCCGTTTCTCTTCTTGCGTCGTCAGGGTTGTCAGCGCCATGACCCTGACATAATCACGTTGCCGTTAAGCCCTGTCAGAATACGTTGCTACCACAAAAACGGAATATTTTTCTTGACGATGAATTTTTGCTTGTTTAAGCTACGCCGAACTCGTGCGTGTGTCACGCGCCGTTAGAAAATTTGCCGAACTCCACGGAGCGCACGAGAAGGGAGAGTCACATGGCGACTAGAAAAATTTGTTTCGATCGTATCCTGCCCCGCGAGCTCATGCGTTTCCAGCCCACCGTGCGACGGGATGGCCGGGTGCGGGCGATAGCGCCCATCGGCAAGACCTGGATGAACGGTTCCGCGCTTCGGGTTCGCTTCATGGGCGGCACGGCGGCGCAGCAGGCCAAGGCCCGCGAGCAGGCTGGCTGGTGGTCCGAAGTCGCCAATCTCAAATTTGAATTCAACGACGTGCCCGATGCGGAAATCCGCATCGGCTTCGACGCTTCAGACGGCGCCTGGTCTTATGTCGGCACAGACTGCCGCAGCATTCCGCTTGATCAGCCGACCATGAATCTCGGTTTCCTCGACGGTGGCACCACAGCCCACGAATTCGGCCATGCCATCGGTCTCGCTCACGAGCATCAAAATCCCGGCGGTGGAATCCAGTGGAACGAACAAGTCGTGATTCGCGAAATGGCGAAGTCGCCAAATTTCTGGGACGAGCAGACGACCCGCCATAATATTTTGCGGCGCTACAGCGCCGATCAGATCAACGGCACCCATTTCGATCCGCAATCCATCATGCTGTATTTCTTTCCGGCCTCTTGGACATCGAATGGGATCGGCACCGAGGAGAACGATGTCTTGTCGCAGGTGGACAAACAGTTCGTTGCCGGCGCCAAGATGTATCCCAAAACCGGCGCTACCACCTCCGACGCGGTCGAGCTCAAGGTCAACGCTCAGCGCCGCACCGCGGCCGCCATTGGCAAGGTCGGCGAGGAGGACCTCTACCGCTTCACGGCGAAAAAGGACGGGCGCTATGTTGTCGATACGCGCGGCCCGACCGATGTCGTGATGAAACTCTTCGGCCCCAACAGCGAGACGGCGCTTCTCGCCGAAGACGACGATTCCGGGATCGATTTCAATGCGCACATCGCCGCCGATTTAGTTGCCGGCGATTATTTCGTGCAGGTGCGCCACTACAACCGCGCCAGCGGCATGGGAAATTACACGATCAAGGTTCGCAAGCTATAAGGCTTGCTGCTGCCGCCGATTGAAGAACCGCTGCATCGAGTCAAGCTGCAAGCGATATCGGCTGCCGACACCTTTTGGCTTTTCGGAAATGCAAGAGGGGAGCAATGAGGTGTCGCGCCGTATTCATGGGCTCAAGACCAATAGGATTTATTCCGTCGTAAGTTAGCCGGCAACTGCCTTGTGATTCCGGTCGACGTATTGCGACCGACAAAGGACCGTGTTCCATGGCTCAAGCCTCTCCAAGTAAAAACGCGCAAAAGCTCCGCATTCCCGGTATCGAAACCCTCGATCCGAGCGTGCACGCCCGGCAATGGCACACCGTCAGGCTAAAGGAGGCGCATTCGTTCAGCATTAGAGCGACGCGGGAAGGTGCTCCCACGGTCTCCGAAGTGGTCACAGAGCCCGATGAGGTAGTCGAAATCGAGCTGGAAGACGGTTCGCGCTTCTGGACGTCGCGGAGCAGGTTGTGCGACGAAGTCCTGCGCGGATCGACCCAGCGAAGCGACGACGGCGCCATCGCCATTCCGGCAAGCCTGCCGCTGCGTGGGCCGGCGCGAGGACTGATCGGCGGCATGCTGATCAAAACCTTGCGGCTTTTCAAGATCGATGTACCTGAATTCGCCGCTCGTAAGATCGGTGCGGCATTCGAGAAGCGCACGCTGGCGCACGGTCCGGGCCTTTACCGCTGTTCGATCACGCCACAATTCTCACTCGATGCACCCGCTCGAATGTCCACGGATCGGCCCATTCTGCTTTTTCTTCATGGCACGGCGTCGACGACTCACGGGAGCTTTGCCGGGATATGGGCTCCCGAGCGGGCTGCCGAGCGCGAAACGATGTTTGTGCCCTATGAAGGACAGGTCTGCGCATTTGAACACCGTACCTTGACGGAGAGCCCGATTACCAATGCAATCGCGCTGGTGAAAAGCCTGCCCCCCGGTGCGCGTTTACACCTGGTATCGCACTCCCGGGGAGGATTGGTCGGGGAGTTGTTATGCCGCTCCAATATGGCCGACGCCTCCGTGCCATTCGACGGTACCGACCTGAAGTTTTTCAAGAGGAGCGATCAAGAAGGGAAGCGCGGCGACCTCGATGAGCTCAACGCCGTACTAAAATCGAAGAGACTGCGGATCGAGCGCTTTTTCAGAGTCGCGTGTCCGGCGATGGGGACCTCTCTAGCGTCGGCACGTTTCGATCTTTATCTGTCGGTGCTTTTCAATCTGCTGCAAAAGATTCCCGGCTTGAATTTAGGTTTTCTAGCCGCAGTGACCGATGTCTTCAGCGAGCTGGTCATGGCGATCGCCAAAGAAAGAGCGGACCCCGGCGTTCTCCCGGGGCTGGAGGCGCAGATCCCCGGCTCCCCCTTGATTGCTCTCCTCAATCGTCCGGATCGCAAGGTCGCAGGAGAGCTGCGGGTGATCGCGGGCGACATCGAAGGCGAAACTCTGGCCACGGCGCTGGGCACGTTATTAACCGATCCCCTGTATCTCGGCGATCATGATTTGGTCGTCGACAGCGCCGCCATGTTCGGCGGCGCCGAACGCCAGGGGGGCGCGGCGTTTTACTTCCATCGGGGATCTCATGTCTCGCATTTTCGCTATTTTGTGAACGACGATAGCATCGCTCGCTTGGCCAAAGCGATCGCTCGCGGCGAAGGGCAGGACGACGGCTTTGAGGCGTTCTCGGTGCACATGAGCGATGCCGGAGTCGCCCCGTACCTGCGCTCTGAAGCTCAGCCCAAGCCGGTAGTGTTTCTTCTGCCGGGTATCATGGGCAGTCATCTCGCGGTGGGTAACGATCGCATCTGGATCGATCCGGTCGATCTGGCGTTTGGCGGCCTATCACGTCTCGCGATAAACGCCGAAGGCGTTCGCGCCGAGGCTCCGGTCGGCATGGCCTACGGTAAACTGGTGCGATACCTCTCCCATACTCACGACGTCGTGCCGTTCCCGTATGACTGGCGAATTTCCTTGCTGATGGAAGCGCAGCGGTTGGCCGAAGCCATCGGACGAAAGCTCGATGAGACCGAGGCGCGCAACCATCCGGTGTGCATTCTCGCCCATTCCATGGGCGGCCTACTGGCACGCGCGATGATCGCCATGCAGCCGGAGATTTGGCAGCGCATGTGCCAGCACCCGGACGCGCGCCTGATCATGCTCGGCACCCCCAACGGCGGCTCCTATGTTGTTCCGCTGGTGCTGACCGCCCGCGAATCGCTGGTGAAACAGCTGGCGCTGCTGGACTTCACCCAAAGCGAATCCGAAGTGTTGCAGATTCTGCGCTTCTTTCCGGGTTTGTTGGAGATGATGCCCGCAGGCGACGGGATGGATGATTTGTTTTCGCCGCAGACGTGGAGCCGCCTGCGCGAGCTCGATAACAAGCGATACAGATGGAACGCGCCGGAAGCCGCTCTGCTCGAGCAGGCGCGGGTGTTCCGCAACCTCCTCGATAATAAGCCCACCATCGATCCGGAACGTATGTGCTACGTTGCGGGTTGGGCTGCCGCGACGCCGCTCGGCATCGTGCCGGCCGTCGACGGCGACGGCAAAAATGGCTTGGTTGTGCAGGCGTCGCCGGAGGGCGATGGCAGAGTCTTGTGGTCCACTGGCTGCCTGCCCGGCGTCAAAACCTGGTATATGCGGGCGGCTCACGGGGATCTTGCCGATCATGAGCCTGATTTTCCCGCAATCCTGGAATTGCTGCAGAAGGGCGCCACAGAGTTGCTGCCCGCAGTGGCGCCATCCACCCGCGGGCTTGCGGAAAAATTCGAGCTGCCCGAGGAGAAAACTCCCCTCTACCCCGATGCGGAAGCGCTGACCCGCGCCGCCCTCGGCACTGCGCGAAAAAAAGTTTCCAAACAAGCCGAGCGCCGCGCGGGGGTCAGCGTCACCCACGGCAATCTGGCCTTCGCGCGCTATCCGGTCATGGTCGGACACTACCAAGGCGACACGATCATGAGCGCCGAGTTGCAGCTGGATCGCTCTTTGGACGGGCGCCTGCGCGAACGCCTGCGGCTCGGTTTGTATCCCGGCGCTCAGGATACCGAGGCGGTCTTTCTTTCTGCCGCAGCGAAGCACGCCGGATCCATTGTCATCGGGCTGGGACCGGTCGGTACACTCTCGCCCGGAGGACTCATTCGAGCCGTATCACGGGGCGCCCGCGCCTATGCCGTGGCGCGCGCGGAAACGCAACCGGTCAATGGTCAGAAAATCGTCAGTCCGCAATCGGCCGCTCTCAGTGTGCTACTGATCGGTACCGGGGCGGGCGGGTTTGCAGTCGAAGACTCGGTGGCCGCCATTCTGCGCGGTATTGCGCACGCGAACCGAAGTCTCGCCGACGGCGGCTTTGAAGAGAGGTCGCGCATCGATGCGGTGGAGTTCCTCGAACTCTACGAGGACAGGGCGATCCAGGCGGCGCACGCGCTCGGCCGGATGAAACACGACGGCGAGCTGTCGCGGCACTTTGAAATCGACGGAACGGCCGGTGTTGTCAAAAGGCGTGGTGCGAGGCGCCGCGCCAGTTACGCGGAACAGGCAGGATGGTGGCAACGGTTGCAGATTACCGAGGACAATCAGGGGCGTCTGGCTTTCAACCTGCTCACCGACCGCGCCCGCGCGCAGGCCTATCTGCAACCGACACAACGTGTGCTGGTGGACCAATTCATCGCGGACGCCATGACTATGGCCGACACCGACTGCGCCATCGCGGTGACTCTGTTCGAGATGCTGGTGCCCAAGGAGCTCAAGGACCGCGCGCCCGATCAGCGCGATATGGTGTTGGTGTTGAACGATGCGGCGGCGCGTTATCCCTGGGAGCTTATGCAGGAGCGCCGGCGCGGCTATGACGGCGCCGATGCGGCGGATGAAAAGCCGCTGGCGGTGCAAGCCGGCATGGTGCGGCAACTGCAGTCGCCGGAATTTCGCGACCGTGTTTTGATGGCACAAGGAAAATCCGCGCTGGTGATCGGCGATCCGCCCAGTGACCTGGTGCCGTTGCCGGGCGCCGTCGAGGAAGCCCGGGCCGTCCAGGATCGTTTAAGAGAGCAGTTCGAGGTCACTTCGGTCATACGCGCCGATAACGAAGATCGGGACCTGGCTAGTGAAATCCTGCGCCGTCTTTACGAACGTGAATACCGAATCGTGCATCTCGCCGGGCACGGAGTGTACGAACAGTTGATCGCTGCAGACGGCGATACCAGCGGCCTGCGCTCCAAGTTCTCGGGCATGGTGATCGGCACTAACAAGTTTTTGACCCCGGCGGAAATCCGCCAGATGCGGGCGGTGCCGGAACTGGTTTTTATCAACTGCTGCCATCTCGGGCGTATCGAGGACAAGGTGTTTGCCGCGAGCGATTTGCCGCGGCTTGCCGCTAATGTCGCGACCGAGCTGATCCGTATGGGAGTGCTGGCCGTAGTAGCGGCGGGATGGGCCGTGGACGACGATGCGGCACAAATGTTCGCCGAAACTTTTTACCGCGAAATATTGGCGGGAGTGGCCTTCGGCAGAGCCGTCCATCGCGCCCGAAGAGAAACCTTCGAAGCGTTTCCCGGAGCCAACACATGGGGCGCTTACCAGTGTTACGGCGATCCTGCTTTCACTCTTTCGGGAGACAGAACACTCGATAGCGGCAGCAGCGCCGGGTACTATTTCGTTTCGCCGGCCGAGGCCGTCGTCGAATTGGAAAACATCGCCGAGGACGCGACCACCGCCGCGGCGGCCGACATCGTGAATCTCACAGAGCGCGTAAGCGACATTAAAAGAGCGCTCAACGATCATTGGTTCCGGCGCGGCGATCTTCAGGCGGCGCTGGGCCGCGCTCTTGGTGAGCTTGGACTCTTCAGCGAAGCGGTAGAGTGCTACAAAAAGGCGCTGCAAGCGGAAGTGGCGCTGGTCTCCGTCCGCGCCGCCGAGCAGCTGTGTAATTTCGAAAGCCGGCTGGCATTGGCGGCCGGCAAGAAGAATCGGAACGGAGCCAAAGTCATACTTAAAAAGGCGAAGAGCCGGTTAGCGGCCTTGAACGAACACCTCGGTGCCACCGCGGAACGGTTGAACCTATTGGGCGGAGTGGCCAAGCGCAGCCTGTCGATGGCGGCCACCTTAGCCGAAAAAGAGCGCGCTCTGATGGAAATGCGCGCCGCGTACAAGAGCGCCCATGAACTGACGATTGGGACGCAACAACAACTCGATCCCTACCCTCTCCTTAACTATCTGGCCGCGGAGTATTTTCTGACGGCGCGCGGTAGAAAAGGCCTGTCGGCGGCGGAGATGACCGATTTGATACGCGAAGCGGACAGAGCCGCGTTGGAAAGAGACACACGCGATCCCAACTTCTGGGATGCCGCCGCGTCTGTCGATTCTCTGTTACTGACTTGCCTGCTCAAGAAAAATCTTGCCGATAATGCCGATAATGTGGTTGCCGCGTACCTCGCGGCCAAGAGGCGGGACGCATCGCCGAGAGAATTTGCCTCAATCCTGGACCATCTGGAGTTTTTGTCGGCGGCGAGTGCGCTGGTAAGAGACCGGCCGGTAAGAGCTCGCCTGGAAAAGACGCTGGCAGTAATTCGCCGGGGGCTGGTCGCGGCGCCGTAGAGGCTCGGCGACTCTCATTTCGTTGCGTTCAACCGCTTCGCTATTCAACCGCTCGACTTCGCCTCGCTATTCAAAAGTTCAAGCTCAGAGGTCGATCTGACGTTGAACAGGCGCGCAGCGCCGGTTGAACCTTTAAACGTTGAACGGATGTTTCCCCATCGATCTCCCTACTTGTCGGCGAATCAAAAAACACTAAGCTGAACGTATGCACTACCAGTAACGTTAACTGCGTCGAATATAATTTTATAGACTGCGGCCGTCCACGGAAGAAATAAAAAGGAGGGACCTCTATGGCGAAGTACGGCCAAAAAGCGTCGAAGAAAGTTAAAAAGGCGATGCATGAGCGCAAGAAGGGCACTCTCAAGAGCGGCCGTTCCGGCAAAAAGGTGAAGAGCCGAAAGCAGGCGATCGCCATCGGACTGTCTCAGGCGCGGCGCGAAGGCGGCAAGGTGCCGCCGAAGAAGTCTTCCTCGACAAAGTCGAAAAAGAAAAAAAAGAAATAGACCCGGATGGCGATTGTTTTAGACCTTCACGAGGGGCGCTGTGCCCTCTTGTTTTAATACTTGCGCTCTGCGGCCGGAGGAGGAGTCCATTGGTATAGCCAGGTCTCGCTCAACGGACGCCCGCCGATGCGCAGGTACATGCGCAGATCGATGGGCTCATGACTTTCGTCCGTCGGCTTGAGGTCGAACATTACGCGGTAACCTTGAATCGCCGCCTGAGGGCGCGCGGAGGCGATTTCGATCTCGCCGCGGGATGCGCTGATCACGGGTTCCACGTCCGCTCGTTTTGCTAAAGTTGCAAGCTCGCCGCCGGTGAAATCGACGGCGAAACGCCAGGAGAAATATTTTCGCTTCTGGCCGACGATACCGCCGATCCCGGTGCGTGTGGCGATGACATGCGCAAGCGGCGGGGTAGTCGGTATTCGCGAACCCCAGTACAGGCGATAGCTGAACAACAACTCCCGGCCGGGCTGGGCCGGCTCGGCGGGGTTCCAGTAGGCGACAATGTTGTCGTAGGTTTCATCCGGTGCCGGCAGCTCGACAAGCTGCACGGCCACGACCCCACCCGCTGCTTAAACCCGCTCTCGGTTCCACCCACAGGCTGGGCCGGCGTTCATAAAAAACTCCATCGTCCTGATAATGGTCGAAGTCACGGTCGCGCTGCAGCAGTCCGAAGCCGCGCGGATTGCTGTCGAAGTACGAATTGACGCGCACGCCGGCAGGGTTTACCAGCGGCCGCCAGATCCATTCGCTGTTGCCGGTGAGCAGCGACAGTCCGTCGGAGTCATGGATCTCCGGACGCCAATCGTTGGCCATGCGGCGGTCGTTCTCGCCGTGCTGATACATGCTCGTCAACGGCGCGATACCGAGCCGCTCGATGGGTTTGCGCGGGTAAATTGCCGAATCGATGTCCATTATCAGGGTTGCGCCCGGTACGATTTCGAAACGGTACGCGCCGGTTGCGCTGGGCGAGTCCAGCAAAGCATAGACAGTCAGGCGCGCCGAATTTTTGGCGGGTCGCTCGAGCCAGAACGAAGTAAATCGTGGAAATTCTTCTCCCTTGTCGAGCGCCGTGTCAATGGCCAAACCGCGCGCGGATATGCCGTACTGCCGGTGGTCGCTGCCGACTGCGCGGAAATAACTGGCGCCGAGAAACGCGGTGATATCGGCTTTCCAGTCGGTGTGAAACTGCACGCGAAAGCCGGCCCAGCCCAGCTCGGTCGGAACCGCGGCGGCATTCACTCCGGCTTTGCGAAAGTCAAACATCGCGGGGCTGTAGGCGATTTCGCGCGCGCGATTATCGACTACTTCATGAATGCTGACGGGCTCTGTGAACATCGGACCGGGATGAAAGAACTGCACGCGGAAATCGCGGTCTTCGTCGGCCCATAAGGCTCGATTGGACCGAAACCGGATCGCCTGATAGCCGTCGTAGTCGAGCGCCGCCAAAGTTCTTGGCAGAATAATTTTGCTTGGCCGGAAGACTTCGCACGCCAGCGACCGCGCCCGACCTTTCAACCAGGCATAGTCGAACGGTGAAAGTTTTTCACGCGAGTGCTGTGCTGCGGCCGGGTGCATTAAAGCGGAAACTGCCAGCGGGGTTCCGGCAAGAACCGCCGCAGATTTAAGAAACTCGCGTCGTCGCATCTTCGTTCTCCGGCGCCGCCGCCGGCAGCACCGAGCAATCCAGCAAGATTAACAATTCAAAAACCAGTTGCAAGGCAGCCTCGGCTCATTGCAGGAACATCTTCGAAGAGCCGCTTGGTAATCATCTCGGCGATTGTCACGCGCGGCGGGATAGCACAAACTTCCGGCGGCGCTTGCTTTGGAGGAAAATACCCGGCAACACAGAACCAACGAAATGCATCGGAGGGAACAATGAAGATCGTTGTTTTTGGACCGGAGCGGCGCATCGGAGTTTTGGCCGGCGAGTGGGTGATAGATGTTAATCGCGGGCTTTCGGTTTATCTGCGCGAGCGCGGTGAGACTCATGCGGACGAACAGGCGTCGCGGCGCCTGCCGCCGCTGCTCAGGTCTTTGATCGAGCGCGGCGCGGCGGGCTTGGAAGACGCGCAACTCGTGATCGATCATTTTGCGAAAACGGCTCCCGACAAACCCGACCAGGGGGATGCGGTGGTGCACGCCGTTGCCGATGTGAAGCTGCACGCCCCTTGGCCGGAGCGCCGCGTCGCCTGTGTCGGCGGCAACTATGCGGCCCATCTGGCTGGCATGTGGGCCAATCGTCTCGGCAAGACCGACATCAGCGTGGAAGAAATTGCACGCGAAGCAAAGAAAGCAGGACAGTGGGGCTTCTGGAAAGTGCCCGCCGAGATCGCCGGACCGGACGACAGCATTCCTTTTCCCAAGCGCGTGACGTACTTCGACTACGAAGGCGAAGTGGCGATCGTCATCGGCAAGCGCGGCAAAAACATACCAGCGGAACGGATCGGCGATTACGTCTGGGGCGTCACCTTGTTTCACGACTGGAGCATTCGCGACGGCGGCGGCACCGATCGTGCGGTGAGCTATAACCTACAGAAAAATTTCGATGGCGCGGCATCCATGGGACCGTGCATTGTTGCCGGCGAACTGGACCAGCAGAACATCGACGTGCTGACGCGCGTCAATGGCGTTATGCGCCAGAGTTATAATACCAGGGAGATGATCTGGTCGTTCAGCGAAGTGCTGGAGTATCTGTCGCAAGATTTCACCTTCGTGCCCGGCGATGTCATCGCCGGCGGCACATCGGCCGGCACCGCCGCCGATAAATCGCGCCGCGGGCCGGACGGAAAGAGGCCGCTGGATCTGTTTCTCAAGATTGGCGACGTCGTCGAGGTTTCATCGCCGCAGATCGGTGCGCTGTCCAATCGCATCGCGGCGAGCGAATAAGGATGGTTGTTCAACGATTCAGCTGCGATTCCGCAGTCAAAAATGAGCAGGGGCAAACCTTGAGGAGCGAAGACACGGGAGTGTTCATTTCAAAGTCTTTTTGGCACTGGCTCGCCGCCTCTATTCTTCAACGTGGTTACGCACCACATCATCAGCTGCTTTAGAGGCAGAAACGCATTGTCTTCGCTTCGGAAGGTTTGCTCTTGCTCATGATTGTCCATTCAACTGCGAAATCAGGTTCAATCGTTCAATGTTCAATGGCCATCTGCGGAATCGTTCTGGTGTTAGCCCTAATCCGACATTGTTTCGAAGTCGCTCGGACGATGAGGCCTTGTATATTCGTACTCGAGGTCTTTATGAACATAGTTGCTTAAATTACAAGAAACAGGACGGGACAGATCGTTAAGGCCCAGGTCGTAATAGACCGT
>CAYZXN010000244.1:0-17369 GCA_964482425.1 uncultured Syntrophobacteraceae bacterium
AGCGACTTCGACCATCGACTCCGCCGTCGCCAGCGGCCCCGAATTCGGCGCTCTAATGCCAAAAGTCACCCGCGCCTTGCCGGAGTTGGATTTCTCGTTCATGGCGTCGATCCTTCGCGTCGCGAAGATTGTTCAGGTAAAACAGATTTTTTTCCATGAAGCAAAGAGCAGCTTTCTTTGATGAAACTCGATCGGAGATGTAATTCAGGGGTCAATCAGCCATTGGTGGCGCGGTGTGAAGAGTTACAACAGAGTCTTCTGCGAAGACTTCTGCTGTCTAGGGGATCTGTTCCGGTGCTCGGTGCCAGTGCGATACTGCGCCAGGAGTTCCTGAATCCCATCCGCAGTCACTCAGAAGTCGATAGATCTCATAATTGACAAGCTCCGAGACCATTCCTATAGTCCGGGCATGGCGACAAACGGAATGGGCGAGAGATCGGTGCGGCAGCGATCATTATGGGCAACGGCGTTCACAGCGGTTCTCTTTCTGGTTTTGTTTGCCAGTGCTGCGGCAGGAGCCGCCCAGCAAACCGCCAGGGTGCGCATGGCCTACTCGGCTTTCAGCATTTCGTTTCTAAATCTTTTTATTGCCCGCGACGCCGGGTTATTTCGCAAGCACGGGCTTGACGTGGAGCTCATCCAGATGGCCGGGCCGCTTCCGGTGGCGGCCCTGGCTGCCGGTGAGATCGACTATTTAACCGGCTACACCACCGGCATCGTCGCCACCGGGCAGGGCGCGCCGCTCAAGGGCATCATGATCGTTCTGCGCAAGCCGCCGTTTTTTCTGATCGCCGAACCAGGCATTCAGCGGGTCGGCGATCTTGCCGGCAAGAGAGTCGGCGTCGACAGGATCGGCAGCCTGCAACACCTGATCGCTCGATTGTTGCTCAAGACCAAAGGCCTGGATCCCGAGAAGGCGATCTTTACCCAGACCGGCTCGGTGTCCAACACTGTGACCAGTCTCGGCCAGGGCGCCGTCTCCGCGGCGGTGCTCTCAGGGCCCCATAACGTGATTATGACGCAGAAAGGTTTCAGGCAGATCGGCGCTGCCGACGAGTTGTCAATGCAGTTTCCCACGGGAGGGTTGGTCGTCAACGAAGCGAAACTAAAGAGCGACGCCGCCCGGGTGAAGGCCGTGATTCGGGTCATGCTCGAGGCCATGGCGTTCAGCAAGAAGGAACGGGCCTGGGTGGTCAGGTACCTCGGCGAAAAGTGGAAGCTGGATCAAAAGGTTGCCGAAACGGTGTACGAGCAATGGCTGTCCATTCTCACGCCCGACGGCAAGGTCGGCATCAAAGACATGCAGGATTATTTTGATCTGGCCTATGCCCAGAAGCAGATTCCCGCGCCGATCCAGGTCGCTGCGGTGACCGACTATTCGCTTCTGGATGAGGTCCTGGCGGGGAAATAGCCGCAAGCATAGAGAAGGAGCGCATGATGATAGACGGCAAGGCGTTGGTCGACTCGGTCAAGACAGAGATCATCGAACCCGGTATTCAACGTTTGATGGAGACCGCCTACTTCAGCGAAATGCGCCAGGGCAAGCTGTCGATCAGGCGGCTCCAGGGGTGGGCGATCCAGCACTATTTGCATAATAAGGCGATCCTCAAATCATTCGCTCTGGGAATGGTAAAGAACGCCCAAGACCAGACGATGTTCGATTACTTCAGTTATCAGTTCAACGAGGAACAATCCCATCCCGATCTGGCGAAGCGGTTTGGCCTTGCGTTGGGTCTCAAGGAAGAGGATTTCAGCGAAGCGACGCAGATCTTCGAGTGCCAGATCCATTCAGCGCGCACGGTGTACAACACACTCGCCGGCATCCCGCCACAAAACCGCGCCTCGGCGATGACCAGCGAGAGCATGGTCTGCCGCTACTCGGAAGAGTTTTTGAACGCCGGCCGCAAACATTACGGCTTGAGCGACCACGATCTGGTTTTTTTCACCACCCACATGGTCGCCGATATCGAACATACCGCGCAATCGGCGGACCTCATCGCCCGCCTGGTGAAAACCCCCCGGGAAGCGAAGTTGGTGCGTGAAAAGCGCCCAGTACATGGTTCGTATCAAGCTCGGCAAGTTCGACGGTCTCTATCGCGAATACACCTGAGGTTCTATTGGCTAGAAGTGCGAATATTAGCGTCCACAGCAGAGACTAAATTAGCGGGGCTGTTGACGCCGGCGCGCTAGCCGCGCGTAAAGCGGTTGAAATTGCCCGTTGAGATTTACAGGGTCCAAACTATGATTATTCCAACCGAGCCTATCGGCAGCATCCCCCGACCGCCGCAACTTCTCGAGGCAGTTTTGGCGGCGGGAGACGGCGCGGACCCAAAGCTGGAGACGCTTTACGATAACGCGATTCGCGACACCATCGCTCGTTTTGAGGCCACGGACTCGCCGGTGATCACCGATGGCGAGCAAAAAAAATATCATAACTTTTGGACGTATCCCGTGCATGGGCTTGCGAATACCGCGTCGGACGGTTTCCAGATTCCTTTTGCCGCCGGGCACACCCGTCGCATGCATCGGCTCACGGCCGGGCCGTTCAGGTACAAAAGATATGCCGATGAGTATCTCGACACGGCGCTCAAGTATGCCCACGTGCCGGTGAAGCAGGCGGTGATTTCGCCCTCGGCCTTGAGCCTCATGTATCCGGACCAGGAGATCCCGGGCTATCCGCGCGAGGAGTTCATTGACGATCTCCTGCGTGAGCATGAAAGCGAAATCCGCCGCTGTCTCGAAAAGGGCGCGCACAAGGTTCAAATCGATTTCACGGAAGCCCGCCTGGCGGTCAAGCTGGATCCCTCCGGCAATCTCCTGCACAGCTTCATCGATTTGAACAATCTCGCTTTGTCGAGATTCTCGGCGCAGGATCGCGCGCGCATCGGCGTCCATACCTGTCCCGGCGGCGACCGCGACTCCACTCACAGCGCCGATGTCGATTATGCCGAATTGCTGCCGGGCTTGTTCGAACTGAGAGCGGGAAATTTTTATATCGCGTTGGCGGGAGAAAAGGACCGCACCCGTGTTCAGAAGATCATCCGCGATTACATGAAACCGGACCAGCGGGTCTTTATCGGTGTGGTCGCGCCCATTGATTCGCGCATCGAGACTCCGGAAGAAATCCGCGATCGCGTTCTCGATGCGGCGCAGTACATTCCGGTGCAGCAACTGGGCACCACGGATGACTGCGGATTCTCGCCTTTCAGCGATGACACCTCCACGAGCCGCGACACCGCGTTTGCCAAGATCCGGGCGCGCGTGCTCGGCACCGCCCTGGCGGCGGAGATAATCGGACGCTGATGGCCACCGAGGATAACGAAGATAAGCTGCTGCGCTCAGTTGCCTTACAGAACGCCAATGCCATTCTGCTGGCGCGCCAGCGCGCCGAGCGCGAGCTTTTTCATGCCAAGGAGGCACTGGAGCGCAAGACCGAGGAACTGGCCCGCGCTCTGGCGATGATGCGCGCGACCCTGGAGGCCACTACTGACGGAATTCTGGTGACCAACGCGGGCGGTGAGATCACCGACTTCAACCAGAAATTCGTCGATATGTGGCGACTGCCGCCTGAGGCGATGGAAACGCGGCAGCATCGGAAACTACTCGATCTCCCAACCCGTCAGTTCAATGATCCCGAGAAGGTTCGTGCCAGAATCGAACAGATCTATGCCTCTCGCCCGCCTGAAACTTACGACCTGTTGGAATTCGCCGACGGCAGAGTGTTCGAGCGATTCACCAAGGTCCAGTTCGTCAACGACCGCAACGTCGGCCGGGTCTGGAGCTTTCGCGATATCACCGAACAAAAGCGGGCGGAACAGGAACTGCGGCAACAGCGCGAATGGTTTCAAGTCACGCTTTTCAGCATCGGCGACGCAGTGATCACGACCGATACCCAAGGCAGAGTCACTTTTCTCAATCCGGTCGCCGAAATGATGACCGGCTGGAGACTGGCCGAAGCCCTCGGTTTGCCTTTGGAAGAGGTCTTCAACATCATCAATGAAGAAACTCGCGAGCGGGTGAAAAGTCCCGTCAATAAGGTCCTGCGCGAGGGAATCGTCGTTGGCCTCGCCAATCATACCGCCTTGATTGCCAAAGACGGTAGTGAAAGGAGCATCGAGGACAGCGCGGCTCCAATCAAAGACGCAAGTGGGAAAATCTCCGGGGCGGTGATGGTCTTTCACGACGTGACCGAGCGGCGCCGTACGGAGAAAGCACTGAAGGAAGCCGACAAGAGAAAGGACGAGTTCCTCGCGATTCTAGCGCACGAGCTGCGCAACCCTCTGGTGCCGATCCGCAATGGCCTGACGATTCTCAAGCTGGCCGGGAACGACGACCACCTGGCCGAGAGCGCCCGCTCGATGATGGATCAGGCGCTGAACCAGATGATCCGGCTGGTCGATGATCTGCTCGATATCAGCCGCATCACGACGGGCAAGCTGCACCTGCGCAAGGAGCGGGTGGAATTGGCGGCAGTGGTGCAAAGCGCCATGGAAACGAGCCGCCCTTTGATGGAGGAGCATGGCCACAAATTCACCGTCAGCCTGCCCTCGACACCGATTCTGTTGGACGCCGACTCGACCCGGCTGGCGCAAGTCTTCTCGAATCTGCTGAACAACGCCGCGAAGTATAGCGAGAACGGTGGACATATCGGGCTGTCCGCCGAGCGGCGGCATGATGAGATCGTGGTGCGGGTCACGGATCATGGAATCGGCATTCCCTCCGACCACCTGCGGCGCATCTTTGAAATGTTCGCACAGGTGGAAACGGACTTCGTGAAGGCGCAGGGCGGATTGGGCATCGGGCTATCCCTCGTCAAAGGGCTGGTGGAGATGCACGGCGGTACCATCGAGGCGCGCAGCGAAGGCCCCGGCACGGGCAGTGAGTTCATCGTGCGGCTGCCTGCCGGCAGTCCGGTATCGGGATCGAGCTCGGCGAACGAGGCCGGAGAGAAAGCGTCTCCTGCGGTTCGGCGCCGTATCCTTATCGTGGATGACAATAGGCTCAGCAGCGAAAGCACCGCGATGCTGCTGCGGTTGATAGGACATGACACCGCCACGGCGCACGACGGCGGCGAGGGTCTTGAACGCGCGGAGACCTTCCGACCCGAGATCGTACTCTTGGATATCGGCTTGCCCGGCTTGAACGGCTACGCAGTGGCGCGGCGACTCCGTGAACAGCCGTGGGGTAGGAATATTTTTCTCATTGCCGTCACCGGCTACGGTCAGGAGGAAGACCAGCGCCGATCGGTAGAAGCGGGGTTCGACCATCATATGGTCAAACCCATCAATATGGTCGAACTGCTGGAAAAACTGAGCGAGGTCGGCGGCGCGTAATGGCACACCGCCTGTAGCGCGGACTCAGGACCGCTTTCGGCCGGGCAGCCCGCGTAACTTTCTACGTTTTCCGCTGAGCATCTAAATTCGGACCGAAGCTCTCGAGTGACGCACGCTCCCATTGCGCCAGGTTTGCGGCCGCTTCATAGGTCGTCTGCAGGAAGGCGAGAAGAGTATCATCAGGTGATCGCGCATTGCGGACTTCGTCGTAGGGCAGAATGAATTCGCGGAGATCCATGCTGTAGAAGGCCGACGGCGGCTTGATGGGGGCTTCGGCAAAGCCTGCGGGCTCCGGATAAACGTAGGAATAGAACGCGGGATAGGCGATCGGGCCGCCACCCGGCCAGAACCCGGCGCTGCTTACCTCGTGCGAGTAGGCCTCGCGAGCGACGCTGTCCGGAAGATTAGGATCGCCGCCCGGATGCCGTGGAGCGAGCCGGCCCGAGAAGCGCGTGACAGCCAGGTCGGGCGCGCCCCAAAAGAAATGCACCGGGCTGCACTTACCGACAAAACGGCCGCGAAAGATTTTAAATACGCGATCGCTTTGCAACAGCACGCGCCAGAAACGATTGGCGTACTCGGTGTCATAGGCAGCATGGGTCTCGTCCTGGTCGAATCGGATGGCATCCGCGACTTCGTTGGGTTTGCGATTGATTTTTATCACGATGTCGAGCTTGCTCAATTCCTCTTGAAGCCGTCTGTAGAAAACCGCGACCGATTGAGGTTCGAGTGGAACGACGCCGGTCCGGCCGTCATCGCAGCGGATCTTCAGCTCGTGGACGATGAAGTCGAAGTCGATTTGAAACACTCTTGTGCCGTAAGGCATCGGTCCGGTGGTGAGGCCGCTCGCGGTGACGACCAACGTTGTATGCCAGGAATGATTGGTCCAGGGAGTTTGAGCGAGCCGGATCTTGCCGACGATCTGCGTCCACATATGAAGCGTCGCGCAGGTGTCGATCCACGCCTCGAGCGCTAGACTCGGCCAGGGTTCGGCGTTTGTGACGATCGATTGCGTCATCGTTTTGATCCTCCTGCGAATCTTCTACCTAGAATAATAATATAGCCACGACGCCTGATCCGGTGCCAGCCTCAATATCTCTTTCACACGCAAAACGGCGCTTGCCTGGCAGCTTGAAATCAGCGAGGCGGCCGATGCGGTCAATCCTGTTCATACGGTACAGGTACAAGCTGGTCGATTGCCGATCCAGCGTCCTCGTTCCACATTTCCAGGAGTTTCATGGTAACCGGTCCGGGCTTGCCGTCGCCGATCTTTTGGCCATCCCATTCGACCACCGGCGCGACTTTGATCGAGCTGCCGATGAGCATCATCTCGGCCGCCCCGCGTCCTTCCTGCGCCGGTATATCGGCGATGCGGACGGCGTTGAGCTCGCCTTCCTCGACGAGCCGCCGGGCAAATTCGAGAACTCTCTGGATCGTGATACCGGATAAGATCGCGTCGAAGGGCGGATGGCGGAAGACGCGCTCCCGCGTCACGAACGCCACGTTCATATTGGAGCTTTCCGCCACCATGCCGTGCTGATCGATGAAAACCCCATTATCGGCGCCGTGGTCTTTGGCCTCCAGAACAACCAGCACATTGGGCAGATAATTGGTCGACTTGATGCGCGCGAACAGCGGTGGCTTGATCGGCACCTCGCTGGTGACGAGCTTGATGCCCTGCTGATAGTAGCTCTGCGGGTAAGCTTCCTGCTTGAAGACGATAACGTAGAAGCTGCTGCCGACACATTCCGCCGGGCCGAGCCCGTAGCCACCGGGACCGGCGGACAGCCAGTAGCGCACGGACCCATCGTGCTGCCGGCTCGCCGCCACCGTCTCCACAATGATCCGGCGCAATTGCTCGCGCGGAAACGGCAGCGGGATGCGCGCGCCGCCGGCTGAGCGGATCAAGCGATCCAGGTGCGGATCGAGTTGATAGAGCATGCCATGGATCAGCGCGGCGGTATCGAAGACAGCGTGGCCGCGGTGCACCATGTGATCGTCGAGCGGCAGCACCATGAGCGCCGGGTCGGTGACGATGCCGCCGAGGATGCTGGAGTACATCGCATAGAAGGCGGCTGCCTTGTCGTGGACTGCCTGCCGCAGGCGGGCAATCGCTTCTTCTGAGGTGAAGACGGGAGTTTTAGTCATGATTGAATTCGCTTTCGTAGCGGAATAGCCGTCATTTATTAGTTACCATCTCGTTCCCCTCGGAGCATACGCCAGAGGGGTCATAAAATCGACGCTGCGCGGGTCGCACGTCGCACCTTTACCGAACTTGATTGCTCGCGGTCTTTGCGGGATAAAACGTTCATCGATACTTGCCATGACGAGTTCAGAGTTATCGTTGCGCTTGGCGCGACCGGCAGAAGCAGGCGCTATTGCAGAGTTGTCGCGGGACCTGATCGAGTACGATCTGCATTGGCGTTGGATACCCACGCGCATAGCAGCGAGTATCAGCGCTGCCAATGTAAACGTGCTCGTCGCCACCGATCGGGCTAACCTCGCCGGCTTTGCGATCATGCGCTACGGCGACGACGACGCGCACCTGGACCTGCTCGCCGTGGCTCCGCCGTACAGACGCGCGGGGCTCGGCAGCCGCATGCTACGCTGGCTCGAGAAATGCGCGGTCGTGGCGGGCATATTCAACATCACGCTCGAAGTGCGCGCCGGGAACGAAGCAGCCCAGCTCTTTTATCAGCGGATGGGCTATCGCACGCAGTCTCATCTTCCCGGCTACTACCAGGGCATCGAGGCGGCGCTGCGCATGGAGCGGGATCTGTCATGCCGGCCGCAGAACCGGATCGATCATCCAGGTGGTGCTGATTGAGCTGTTTTCTAATCGTTTCATTTTTGATCTTCCAGAAGCCGGACGGAGCTTGCGTTACCGATGGCGAGAGGGCCAAGTCGTGAAGACCAAGGGCTGTCAATAACCAGCGGGGAGAATTGTGTGATGAAAAAGAAAATCTTCTTGAATTTGACGATTCTGCTGGGGGTTTTGGTTTCCGTTCCGGTCCTTGCTCAGGTCCGGTCGGGGTCGGAAAAGGTCCGGGTGGTTTACAGTGCTATCGGCAGCTCGCAGAGCCCCTTGTGGATCGCGCATGAGGCGGGGATCTTTAAAAAGCACGGCTTGGATGTGGATTTGCTTTATGTGGCCGGAGGCTCGCGAGCGGCACAGGTGATTCTTTCCGGTGAAGTGCCGGTGGCGATGTTTAACGGCGGCTCGGTCATCAGCGCAGATATTTCAGGCGCAGACCTCGTCAACATAGCAAGTGGCATGAACGTTCTGCCATTTTTTCTTGTTGTGGGTCCCAGCGTGAAGCGGGTCGAAGATCTAAAAGGGAAAAGGGTCGCTGTCACCCGAATCGGTTCCTCCACCGATTTTGCGCTCCGTTTCGCCGCAGAGAAGTGGTCGGTTAAACCGGAGCGGGATTTTACAGTCTTCCAACTGGGCGGCCAGCCGGAAATGATGGCCGCGCTAAAGAGTGGCGCTATCCAGGGCGCGATGCTCAACGCCGAGTTTACCATCATCGCTCGCCGGGATGGATACCGTGAAATCGCGGATGTTGCATCTATGGGTTTGGCTTTTCCCGGCTCCGGACTCAACACCAGCCGCTCTTTCATAAAAAGCCGGCGCGATACGGTCTTGCGCATCTTGCGTGCTTACACCGAAAGCATCCATCACGGTATCACCAATAAAAGTTTCGCTGTCGGCGTTCTGGGCAAGTACCTCAAAAATCAGGACACGGCCTTCTTACAAGCGGTTCACGAATTGTACCTCGGCGGCTATATCCCAAAAGTTCCCTACCCCTCGGTGGAGGCAATGAAAACCGCTCTTGACGATATCGCCGAACGCGATGCGCGCGCCCGCGCCATGCGCGCCGAGCAGTTTGTCGACGCCAGCCCGATGCAGGAGCTCGAACAGGAAGGTTTTATCAAACAGCTCTGGAAGTAGGTTGCGTGCTAAGCCAGACGTGCAACGTGGCTGTGTTAATCACAAGAGCTAATAAATCTCTCGCGCTTATTTAAACGGGGAAGGAGCGTAGATATGAGACAGGAACTTGCATTACTGGCGGACGCCGTCGGTCGCGGGCTGGTCGCGGGTCTCGCCGGGACCGCCGCCATGACGCTTTCCAGCATGGTCGAAATGAAATTGCGCGGACGAAGCGCCAGCAAGACACCGGCGCAGGCGATCTGCAAAACCCTGGGATTGGAGACCGTAGACGATCGGGCGCAGGAGCGTTTGAACAATATGGTCCACTGGGGCTACGGCACCGCATGGGGCGCCCTGCGCGGCTTGATCGCGGCGGCGGGAGTTACCGGGTTGCCGGCGACGCTCATCCATTTTGGTCTGGTCTGGGGAGCGGAGCAGGTAATGTTGCCGAAAACGGGAGTAGCACAGCCGGTCACTGAACAGCCGGCCAACGAAATCGCCATCGATGCCTGGCATCACCTGGTTTACGCGCAGGCAACCGGAGCGCTCTACGATGCGTTGTTTGCCGAGCGCCGGACGATTACTTGAGCTTTCTCAACTGTTCGAGGATCTGCTTGTTCGATGGGCGCACGGTGTAGTCGGTCTCGATAAACTTCCAACGCACCACTCCCTGCGTGTCGATCACATAAGTGGCCGGATGAGGCCAGCCCTTGCCGTCGGGGTTGAGTATGCCATAACGGTCGATGACTTTGTGATCCGGATCTTGCAGCATAGGAAAGCTCTCGCCCGACTTCTGCGCCGCTTCGAGCTTGCGCCGTAGTTTCTTTGAAACCTCGTGGCTATCGATGCTCACCGCAAGAATCTGCGTCTTGCCGCGCTCTTGTTCATTCAACAGGCTTTGCAGCTCGCCGAGCTGCGCGACGCAGAAGGGTCACCAGTGGCCGCGGTAGAAAACCAGCACGACGTTCTTTTTGTTGCGATACTCGGAAAGCGTGATGTTTTTGCCGTCGGTGTCTTCAAGCGTAAAGTCGGGCGCCGCCTGTCCCACCTTGACCCGCTCGAGGTCGGTTGGGGCGAGATTGGTTCCGTCTCGTGGCTCTGGTTGGGACCGAGCCGGAGAGTAAGCCAGCGGGATTGCCAAAGCAGAAGCCAGTAGCAGTTGTTTTATCATCTTGTCCCTACCGTACTCGTGTTGATTTTTACCTATTCCAGATTATCCAGTCGCCTTGATTATGCCACGGGCTTGTCCGGCGCCGAAGCGCGAGCGCGAAACGCGCGCTGCGAAGCGGCGCGAAACAGACGCGGCATGAAACGCCTGAGGGCGCAAATTGCCGCCAGCGAGCGCGGCGTGATGACTTCAAAGCGCTTCTTCTCGATGGCGCCGATGACCGTCTGTGCAACAGACTCGGCGCTGATGATCATGAATTCAGGGGATTTCGGCTCGCTGCCGGCGAAGGAACGATTGAAATCGGTCTTCACCGGCCCGGGACAAACCACCGAAACATGAATTCCTCTCGGCCTCAGCTCGTGGTAGAGGCTTTCGCTCCAGCCGTTCATGGCGAATTTAGACGCGCAGTAAGCGGCCATATTGAGGGTGCCGATATGGCCCGCAATGGACGAAATATTGACGATGTGGCCGCGGCCTCGGGCCAGCATCGACGGCAACACGGCGTGAGTGCAGTAAACCGCGCCGAGGTAATTCGTGCGGTTGATCTCCTCGATGGTCTCCAGGGGGGTCTCGACGAACGGCTTGCGCATGCCGATGCCGGCGTTGTTGATGAGAATATCGATGGCGCTGAAAGCGTCCAGCGCGTTCCCCACCATGGCGTGGACATCGTCGCACGCACCGACGTCGCAACGAAACGCTATCGAGCGCGGGCTGGCGCGACGGATCTCGCTCAACGCGGCCTCCAATCTCTCCGGTGAGCGCCCGCTGGCGACGATGACGGCGCCGCGATGCGCCAAATCGATGGCCAGGCGCTTGCCGATACCATTGGATGCGCCGGTGATCAGGATAATTTTGTCTTTGAAGTTCATAGGACGCTTCTAGGTTAGCCCGTACGGGAATGTTATGCTCAGAGGAAACTATACCCGCTGTAAAGAGTCAATATGAGCTCGAATAATGGTGGCGCACCCAGGCGTCGCGTCGTGGTCACCGGCATGGGCGCGGTCAGCCCCATCGGCATCGGTGTTGACGATTACTGCAAATCGTTGCGCTGCGGCAAGAGCGGTGTGGACGTGATTTCGCAGTTCCCTGCCGAAGCGCTCTCCTGCCGTATCGCTGCTGAAATCAAAGGGCTTAGAGCCGAAGACTACCTGCCACCGCAGGATTTAAAACGGGTCGGTCGCGCTGTGCCGCTGTTGCTTGCCGCTGCTCGCGAAGCACTAAGTGGCGCGGGAGTCGCTTGGGGCGAGTTTGACACGGACGAGAAGCGCTCCTGGGGCGTGATTATCGGCAGCGGCGGCGGCACGGCCGATTTCACCGAAGAGCAGTACCGGCTGTTTTTCTCCAATCAGATGCGCAAGGCTAGCGCCTACAATGTCTCGAGCTCGACGCCGGGAAATCTGTCCAGCGAGCTCTCGCTTTATTTCGATCTGCGCGGACCGAGCCATCTCATTTCCACCGGCTGCACCAGCTCCACCGACGCCCTGGGCTATGCCTTTAATATGATCCGCTTCGGCTTGGCCGATCGTCTCGTCAGCGGCGGCGCGGACGCCACGATTACGCCGGGAATCATGCAGGGCTTTTGTGTTATGAAAGTTTTGTCCGCTTCGCATAACAGTGAGCCGCAGCGCGCCTCTCGGCCATTCGATCGCAGCCGGGACGGCTTTGTGCTGGGCGAGGGCGCGTGGACTCTAGTGCTCGAAGAACGCGAAAGCGCGCTGGCGCGTGGCGCACCGATTCATGCCGAGCTTCTGGGCTACGGCTCGACCTGCGACGCCTATCATCGGGTGCGCCTCGATCCGCGCGGCGAAGAGCCAGCCCGCGCCATGAGCCTAGCGATCGAGGATGCCGGTCTTGCCAAGGACGAGGTGGGCTACATCGCTGTGCACGGCACGTCCACCGTTATCAACGATAAGACCGAGACGGTTGCCGCCAAGCTTTGTTTCGGCCGGCGCGCTTACGACATTCCCATGAGCTCGGTGAAATCCATGATCGGCCACCCCCAGGGCGCGTCCGGCGCGGCCGGAGTGGTGGCCGCCATACTGGCGATGAAGCACGGTTTTCTGCCGCCGACGATCAACTGCGATGAGCCCGATCCCGAGTGCGACCTCAACTACATTCCGAACACGGCGATTGCCCGCCAGGTGGATGTTTCGCTGTGTAACTGCATCGGCTTCGGCTCGAAGAACTCGGCTTTGATGATCGGCCGGAGCCCCTCATGAAGCGCAGCACGGCCCAAGAGATGATGGACATGCCGGGCAATCCGCCTGACCTCCTGGCAGACGATCTGAGCAACTTGCGCATCATCAACCGCTATCTGGGCGGCTATCGAGGCGTATTGCGCGCTCTTGGACGCTTGATTGCCGAGCATGACCTGGACAATTTTTCGCTGCTCGATGTCGGCACCGGCAGCGGCGATATTCCCGTTGCCATCGCCATGTGGGCGCGCCGCAAGCGCTTGACCGCTCGAATCATTGCTCTGGACCCTGAACCCTTGACCGTGCAAACGGCCGTCGATCAGACTCGCGAGTATCCTGAGATCGGTGTCGTGCGCGGCGACGGCATGACCTTGCCGTTCGAGCCGGCCTCTTTCGATTTCGTGCTGTCCTCGCAAATGCTCCATCATTTTTCCGAAGAGGCGATCCTCGCCATGCTGGAGAGCTGGTCCCAAGTGGCGCGTCGAGCGATTATCGTCAGCGATCTCGTGCGTCACCCCGTGGCCTACCACGGCATCCGCCTGCTCACACGAGTTTTCACACGCAATATCATGACGCAGACCGATGGGCCGCTTTCCGTGCAGCGCGCTTTCTCATTGAATGAATGGCGCAATCTGTTCGCGCGCGCCGGCGTCGGCTCGTTCCGTGTTTTTCCGTCATTTCCGTTTCGCCAAACGACACTCATATCGGTAGGCCGGTAATATGAAGCCATTCGATGTCGCCATTGTCGGCGCCGGACCTGCAGGCGCGGCCGCGGCCATATCGTTGGCGCGCAAGGGCTATGGGGTGGCGGTCGTCGACAAGGAGAAGTTTCCGCGCGACAAGCTGTGCGGCGATTTCGTTAATCCGATCAATTGGCCGATTCTTCGCGAGCTTGGCGTTGAGAGCGCCGTTCTAGCAACGTCGCACGAAAAGATCACGGCGTTTCGCCTGACAGCCTGCTCGGGCGAAACGGCTGAAGCTTCTTTGCCGTCGCGCCAGGAACATGCGGATTTCGGTATCGGCCTGCGCCGCCGGTCACTAGACGATATTCTGCTTCAAAAAGCCCGGCGTGAGGGCGCCGCTGTTTTTGACGAATGCAGGATCACGCAATTGAAGCGCCAGGAGCGGGGCTGGTCACTGGCGCTGGATGGGCGATCAGGAACGGGTGAAATCTGTGCCAAGGTTTTAATCGGCGCCGACGGCCGAAACTCCTGGCTGGCGCACCGCCTGGGGCTGAGCAGCGCCGGCGGAATGCACGGCCGTTCGGTGGGTTTTCAAATTCAGCTTCCCTCCCCGCAAGGAACCGGAGGCAGGGTCGAGATCCATCTTTTCCCGGGTGGTTACGCCGGCGTTGTCGGCCTTGGCGACGGCACGGTGAATCTCTGCCTGGCCGCCGACAAAGAAAAACTGCCCCATGAACGGCAACTGGAGTTTTTATGGACTCATTGTTTGCCGCAAAACCCCTGCTTGAAAGAAACTATCGATCGTCGGGAACCGATCGATCAAGCGCGCTCGACCTATCCTGTCTACTTCAAGCCGCGGCGGTCCTTTGCCGACGGCGTCTTGTTGGCCGGCGATGCCGCGCGAGTGAGCGAGCCCGTGAGCGGCGAAGGAATTTACTGGGCTATGAAGAGCGGCGTCCTGGCCGCCGGGACTATCAACGAAGCCTTCCGCAGCGGCGATTTCTCGGCGGCGCGGCTGAGCCATTATGAGCGGGACTGCCGGCGCGCGTTTAGATTGCGCCGCGGCATCAACGCGGTCATAAGATTTTTAGTCTACCGGCCCGCGCTGACCGCGCCTTTTATCCGCTTCTCCGCCCGGCAACGGCGGCCCCTCGATTCGATCGTCCACGCTATTTGCAGCGAAGCGGCGCGCTGACTTCAACGGCAACTTGCCGTCGGCACCGACCTCCGTTATGGTCACAACACGCTGCTTGCGAGGATGTTTGCAGAATGACCGCTGAATTCACCGCCGAAGAGCAAAACACACTTCTGTCTTTTTTCACCAATGTCGATCGACCGGTTTTCGGTTTGAAGCTCCCCCAGGAAGTGGCCGGGGCGCTGTTTTCGCGCTACAGCCGCTCGACCAAGAGCCTGCGGCGGACTTTTTTGGACGAGTTCCTCGGCGATCCCGAGCTTGCGTTGAAAGATCTGCTCGGCGTGCAGACAACCGGCGGCGACAGTGCGGCGCTGAAGAAAGCGCGGGCTTTTTACGATCGGGTGCTGGTCGGTTACGGCGACGACTCGGTGGCGCAACTGGGCGGCGCGCATATCGCCTGCGAAAACATCTCCAACGTTGCGGCCAAGCTCCTCGAAGACGCGCGTATCGGCATCGCGCCGCTGGAGAAGTCCACCCGCTACGTGCGCTTCGATCAGAAAGACCAGGCCGGCAATTACCTCTTCTACCGAGAGCCCAAGATCATGGCGTCGCGCCACCGCGACGCCTATCTCGAAACCATGAACCTGCTTTTCGATACTTATTCGCGGCAGATGGAGCCGATGTTGGCGTCGATCGCCAAGGCGCTGCCCATCGAACAGTTGGAAGTGCGCGATCCCGCCAGCGGCAACTTACTGAGCTACGGCGAGGCGCAAAAAGACCAGCGGCTCGCACGCTGGGCCGAGACCGCCTATCGCGCCACGGTGCGCGCGCATGCATGCGATGTGCTGCGCAGCTATCTGCCGGCGGCGACCTTGACCAATGTCGGCATGTTCGGCGCCGGTCAAGCGTTCGAGTATTTGATCAGCAAATTTTACTCGCATCCGCTGAGCGAAGCGCAGGAGCTGGGCGCCGCCATGAACGGCGAGCTGAGCCAGCTTATTCCGTCGTTCATAAAGAGGGCGCGGCACAACGAGTACCTTGCCGAGACCGCGGCGGCCGCTAAGGCGCTGGCGGATCGGCTTGGCACGGCGGGTGATTCTACGAGCGAGCCGGTGGCGCTGATCGATGTCGACGGTCAGGCCGAAGAGAAAATCCTCGCCGCGATCCTCTATCCGCACGCGCGCCGTCCGCTCGCCGAGTTGCGCCAAGCCGCCGCTAAAGTGAGCAGTGAGGAGCGGAGAAACATTTTCGCTGAATTTTTCAGCAAGCGCCGCCAGCGCCGCGATAAGCTCGGGCGCGCTTTTGAAAACGTCTATTACACCTTCGACATTCTCGGCAACCTCGGGCTTTACCGCGATCTCCACCGCCATAGAATTCTCACCCAAGAGCGCCAGGACTTCACCACCGTGCACGGTTACGACACGCCGCCGGAAATAGAGGAAGCCGGTTTTAAACCCGAGTTCGACGATTGCATGACGCGAGCGGCGGATCTCTACGAGCAGATTTACCGCGAATTGCCATGCCAAGCGCAGTACGTCGTGCCCTTCGCCTACAAGATCCGCTGGTATATGAAAATGAATCTGCGCGAAGCCCTGCACATGTGCGAGCTCCGCACCATGCCGCAGGGCCATCCCGATTATCGTTTCATCTGCCAGGAGATGTGGCGCAAGATCGGGGCGGTTCATCCGGCGCTGGCAGAAGCGGGTAGGTTCATCGACTGGCGGAAGTACCGTCTTGGGCGTTTGCAGTCGGAGATGAGAACGGAGTTCAAAAGGTCGGCGCTGGAGAAAAAAGAATAGGCTGATCAAAAATCATGATGACTTCTTGCGCCAGGATAGGCTGGCCGCCAAACCTCAGCCCCAAACCCAATAACTCTGCCGCGAGCCGGGAGTTTGGTGTTCGCGGGTTGAATTTCGCTCACGGGTTAAGCCATTATCGGCGTGTTGGCAGGGAGGACGGATCATGAGTTTACCTGAACAGCACAGTGGCATCGTCAATTGTCTCGGCGCGCCGTGGCCGGAGGATTTGTCGCCCGCGTTTATCGATCAACTGCGCGAGCAAGGCGTTCTAGTGGTCGGCTGCACCGCCAATCTCACGTGGGACGACGCGCTCGAGAGCATCGAGAGCTTCGAGGCCGTAAAAGCGATCGTCCGCGGCCATCCGCATGCTTACATTCTGCGCAGCGCTGCCGATCTCGACCGTGCCGAGCATCGGGGCAAGATCGGTGTGCTATTTGGACTGCAAAACCCCAAGGCACTCAGCGACAGCTTGCGTTTGCTCGACGCTTTCTTCGATCTGGGCTTGCGCTGTCTGTCCTTGGCTTTCAGTGAAAACAGCTACTACGGCTGCGGTCATGCCAGCGAGGTCGACACCGGTCTGACATCTCTCGGCCGTCAAGCGGTCAAGCGAATGAATCAGCTTGGGATCCTCATCGATCTCTCCCATTCCGGCGACCGCAGCGCGCTCGAAGCGCTCGAATTGTCGGAGCAGCCGATAATTTTTACCCATTCGACCAGCCGAACCTTGTTCAACCGGCCGCGCAGCGCGCCCGATCCCCTGATCGTTGCCGCGGCGAAGAAAGGCGGCATGATCTGCCAGGATGTGCGCGCCAACACCACGGTCAGTGAATATGTCGACTGGGTCGACTACTGCGTGAAGCTCGTCGGCGTCGATCATGTCGGCGTTTCTGCGCAGGATGATTTCCACCGTTCGTACAAGGACACGCAACGGATCGCGCCGTACGTGCCGACCTATGCAGCCGAATTGAAAAAACGCGATTGGAGCGACGATCGTGTTTACCGGCGCGCCGGCATTGGCGCCAACTTGCTCTCTGGAGAAAACCTGGCGGCGGAGCTCGAGCGACGAAATTATCCTGAAGCAGCGATCGGCAAAATCCTCGGCGGCAATTTACTGCGGATCATGCG
>CAYZXN010000245.1:0-11437 GCA_964482425.1 uncultured Syntrophobacteraceae bacterium
GGAAAGCAGAAAAGTAGTGGATTGATCCGTAGCATTGCGACAGCTGCAGGCATCTCCTTGGCCCGTGATTTTGCCACTAATTTTCTGTCGAAGCAGCACTTTTTTTCCGGCTCGAACGGCAGCGAACGGCGGTCCAGAGCGGCATGGCGTAAACCGTAGCGATGCACATCGCCGAGGGCCTGAGGCAGCTTCCACCGTGCTTTTCGCCTTGTTTACAGCAACTGCCCGTGTCGATTTCGGCACACCCAACCGGTGCCGTGTCTCAGTTTTGAGACGACCTGTGCAGTGTCTTGACGACAGCGGAAAACCTTAATATTTGGAATATATCTTGCCTCAGCTGAGTTGCTATGCATCTTCAGTTGCACGAGTGAAATAGGAGGAGGTCGATGAAATCTGCACGCCGCGTTGATCTAGAAGAACAGAGTTTCTGGCAGCTAGTCTTCAGCCAAAGCAAAGTCAACGGCGCACCCTATGAAGGCGAAAAATTCATTCCAGCGCGTTGGCACTGGCCGACCGACACCTATCTGCAGCGTCGACGACAGTATTTGAAGAGCAGTCAGTCGCTTGACCCATCAGGCTCGGAACTCGGTGGCGGTGTCTATGATTCATTGTTCGACCAGCCGGAATCAGGACGAAGGGCATTCGGAAGCTCTACGGGATCGCTGCGATCCAGTTGACTCTTTCATCACGCGACGCGCGTTCGTCAACCGTTCGCAGGTATTGGGCGGGCGTTTAGGTTAGAACCGCTCCCCTTGATCCCAAATTACTAAGAGTAGTTCATTTGCGCTTAGAACGGACGACGACGTCGAAAGCTAGCAACACCGGACCCTCCCCCGCAACGGCGCATCGCGGCCGAGCCTTGCACGTCCGATGGTGATAAAAACATCGCCTATCGATTTCTTAAAAATAACAGCGTCCATAGGAGGTAGAGAAGGATACCTGCCATGTCGGCACCAAAAATACTGGAACTCCAGAGAAATTGCTGGAGTATCGACGAAATCAAACATTCAGGTCTGCTCATCGATGGGCGCGACTATTACCGGGCATTTTACCAGGCGGCAAAAAACGCCGAGCATTATATTTTAATTTCCGGTTGGCAGTTCGACAGCGACGTCGCACTGCTCCGCGGCGCAGACGCCGAGGCCGCCGGAGACACGGCGCCATTGCTGTCGTTCTTGAACAGCTTGTGCGATAAAAAGGAAGGCTTGCGCATTTACATCCTGGCCTGGGATTTTACCGTTATCTACAGCCTAGATCGTGAGTGGTTTCAGGAGTGGTTCTTCAACTGGACCACGAATGAACGTTTTACGTTCTGTTTCGATTGTTGCGACGCCTTCGGCGCGTCGCACCATCAAAAGTTTGCCGTCATTGACGGCGCCTTGGCTTTTGTCGGCGGTCTCGATCTATGCTCGGGCAGGTGGGATGACCGTGACCATATTGCTGAAAACCACAACCGCGTAAATTCCGATGGACGCGCTTATCCGCCTTTTCATGACCTTCAGACTTATCACTCGGGTCCGGTAGCGCGGAAACTGGCGGAGCTGTTTACTGATAGATGGAATTGCGTCTGTGACACCCCGCTGGAGCTGCCGTCACTTCCCTTGAGCGGTGAGCTTCCTTTTGAGCCGACGCAACCCATCAGCGCGGAGCGCGTCGCGATCAGCCGCACTCAGGTCGGAGCTACGGGGAAACCTATCCGCGAGATCCGGCAACTCTTTATGGATGCCGTGGCTGCCGCGGAACGGTTGATCTATATCGAAAACCAATATTTCAGCTCCAACGCGCTCTACAAAGCGTTGGCGGACCGGATGTTAGATTCGAGCAGGTCACGGCTGGACATCGTCTTGATCATCGCCAAGGACGCCGACGCCATGGTCGAGCAGCTTTCGATCGGTATCGTTCAGGAAAAACTCCTGCGGGAATTACAGAAGCTGGCGGCGGAGACCGGCCACTCTATCGGCATCTATTATCCCGCATCGACCGGTGCCGACGGCGAGGAAGCGCCGACCTATATTCACTCCAAGCTTCTCATGGTGGACGATCGGTTTCTCAGTGTCGGCTCTGCCAACATGAATAATCGCAGCATGGGTCTGGATACGGAGTTGAACGTCTCTTGGGAAGCCTCTTCGCCCGAGTCTGAGCTCTCTCGAACTCTACGCGCAGTGCGCCTGGAGCTTTTAGCCGAACACACCGGTCAAAGAGATCCCGCGTTGCTCGACAAAGTGGGAACAATGGCGGGATTGGTGAAATACCTCGATCGCCTGGCTCAAGATCAATCCGGTCGACTCCGACACCACCCCGTCGATGTCGTGTCGAGCGATTATTTATGGGTAGCTTCCGTTTTGCCGGAAGGCCTGCCCTTTGATCCGGAAGGACCTTTTTATCAGGAGGACCGCTACGAGGGCATTTCTGCCACCGAAGACTCCTACTTTACGCAGGGCGTGAGCAACTTAAAAGACTGGTTGCTCAGCTTGGGGCAGACCTTGACACCCCGTTAAACGGTTCGCGCCTTCATCGGAGCTCTCCGACACCAGCAACAAGGCGGAGCCGGGGAGCTTACGACGCAATTCGCACGGTTGCGCCACCGGCGCTGAGCGACTGCGGAACCTGCTGTGCACGTAGAGCGGTAACACCAGCGCCAATCTCGCTATCTCCGATTTCTATGCCCGATGGAGCTGTCGCCCGGCAGTTGTCGCAATGCCCACAATCTGATCCCGGCTCTTCTCCGAAGTAGGCGGTCAGGTAGCGCATCCGGCAGGTGGTGATCTGGCCGTAGAGCATCATAGCATCGAGACGTTGCCGGTCACTGTTGTGCCGCTGTTCGTATTCGGCTAAAAAATTGGCGAAATCGTCATCGGTTTCAAAGTCGCGGATTTTCTTTGGACGCGGCGTACGGCTGATGATTCCGGCGTTTTTAAGCAACGCCAAGACAACTTTCACGCGCTTGTCTGAAATCGCGGCAGCCTCAGCGAGCCATTGCTCGGCACCATCTTTATCTAAATCCTCCTGGCGGGCGAGCTCGTCCAGGCTGCGGTAAACCGCCAGGGACTCTTCTCTTCGGGGATACTTACCGCCGATGAAGTACGACTGTATGCGGCGATCCTCCAGCCGGTAGAAAAGCACCGCGCGCGCAGGCTTCCCGTCGCGACCGGCGTGACCACTCTCATGAATGTAACTTTCGAGGGACTCCGGAACCGCATAATGAATGACACAGCGAATATTCTGCTTATCGATGCCGGGCGCGAACGCTTTTGTCGCGATCATAACCGCGTATCCGTCTGCCAAGAAGGCCTGCCGGCTGGCATCCCGGGCTGCCGGCTTCATCCTTGTGTGATACTGGCCGGCATTAATTCCTTCTCCGACCAGCCACTTTCCCAATTCGTCCGCCTGCTGCGCTGTCGGCACATAGACGATGCCGATGCCGCCGGCATCGTCGTTTAGAAGCTCTTTGAGACGTTCTCGCTTGACGTTGTCGTTTACGGTGCGAATAACGTCGAAGGACATGTTGGGTTGTTCGAACCCGACCTCGATAGTTTCCGGCTGACTCAATCCGACTTGCTTCAGAAGGCCGGTAGCCACTCCGGTCGTTGTCTTCGAGGTCAAGGCAAGCACGGGTGGACGACCCCGCTTGGTAAACAGCTCGCGGAGAGCAGGACATGACGGTCGAAAGTTGTGCGCTTCATACACCACCACGAGAGATATCCCGGCCTGTTCAAGAACCTTGAAAAGCTCGGGTATTTCCTGGCCAGCCGCCGGGAGCGTGAGGTAAATAATCATTGGCTGATCTCTTTTTAACGAATCAATGGCATCGAGAGCTTGCTTCGAGCTCAGGCTGGAATCAAGGCCGACCGTGGACACGTTTAATTCGGATAGCCTCTTCTGCTCGTCGTGGGTGAGCAACACCTGCGGTGATATCACTAAAACTGGCCCGGGCAGAAATAAAGCCGGAAGCTGATAACACAGTGCCGTACCGCCGCCCACAGGCATAACGCCCAGCGTATCTTTACCTTCGATGACTGACTGAATAAGCTTGCGCTCGCCTGCCCGGTAATTTTTTATAGCGAAGCGCTGCATCGCTCTGCGTTCACCGTTATCGTCCCATTCCCATGCTGGCTTCATATAAATGTTTCAGTTGAAATTTCTCAGAGGGGATCAGGTCTCGTTTTCCTGACTGGAGAAAAGAAGGGCGGTCGACAACGGTGCATTACTGCCGAACGAACACGATGCCTGATCTCCTATAGCCCGCTAATCCACCCAATATTGAGAGCGGCCATAATGACGGTACAGACGGGATTCGAAATCGCGGTTGAGTGTGTCGGGGCCTTCGTATACAGGACTGCTCTTTATCTGTTCCTGCGAAAGATCCACAAAGACTCTCGAGTCGCTGCGAACAACATCGCTGACCCAGTCGGGAGATATCAACACTTTTTTGCCGGGCCACCAATTGCGCGTGTCCACAACCAGATAACGGATCGTCCAGTTTTCATCATCGACGATGAAATCTTCGACGTGGCCGAGATCGCCGTCGTTAGCTTCGATATAGTAGCCCGCCACTTCCTTGGTGCTACGCAAGTGAACGTTGTTGGATTCCGCGTCGCTTCGCTCGACTGCAGATCCTGTGTCGGCTGCTGCGGCCGACTCCGGGATCAAGCCCTCCGGAGCAACGATTCCGTGCGGAAACATAGCCGGACCCCATAGACCTGGACCTGCCCAGTAATACGGATAGTGATAGTAGTTAGAATAAGATTCCTCCCATTGCCTCGACACCGGCTTGTCGGTATCTATGCTGGGACTGTTTTCGACTTGTTCCTTAGTGAGCGCCACGTCGATCTTCTTGCCGGTCCAGTCGACGATGTTAATCGAAACAGGAGAGATCAATACCTTGCTCCCGGTCAGCCATCCGGTGTCGGCAACCAGATAACGGATAGTCCATTTTTCATCGTCAAAATAAAACTCTGAAACGCCGCCGATCGCACCATCCTTGGCGCCTATAGAGAACCCTCTGAGACTGTCTACACTTCTCAGCATGATCTACCCTCCTGCTTGCTGCACGCTGCCACCTTACCTGCTTGTGCGTTCGATCTACTTTCTGCAAGCGTAATGCCAGTACAGCGGCTGTAGATGCGCGCCATCGGGCACAATGAAACAATGAAGATGTGCCTTGTTAGAGTTTTTCAATGTCCCAGTGGCGGGAAAATCGTGTCGTGTCTGCGACAACCTACCAGTGACGCAGCGCCGGAAAACATTTAAGTTCTGAACAGAACCCATACTGATCCTAGTCACAGCTGCGGGCATCTCCCCCACACCTACGACTGTGTTTCGCTTTCTGAGGTGGAACCATTCTTGCGGTGTTTTCGACACATGGCGGGTAAAATTCTGGTTGTGGAAGACGACACGATCACCCGGAGCAATGTTTGCTGGTTGTTAAGCGAAGAGGGCTACGAAGTCAATCAAGCGGCCGACGGCGTTCAGGCGTTGGAGATCCTGCGCCGGCGGCAGTTCGACTTGGTATTGTCGGATCTGGTCATGCCGCGCATGGACGGATTGAAGCTGCTTCAACAGGTACAGTCCATCGCGCCACAGACGCCGGTCATGATCATGACCAGCTATGTTTCAGGCAGCTTGAGTGGGACGCCCGATGGTGCGGTGGAACTCATTCGCAAGCCGTTTGTATTAGACGAGCTGTTGTCTAAAGTCCGACGCGTGCTCAACCGCTTGCAACGCTCCGAGTGAGTTTTTTAGAAGAGCACCGTCCAGCGGTTCAGGTTTTTGATTGCTCGGCCGCGGCGGTTTACAACCTGCCTCTTTTATTCGGCTTGACCGGATCCGCTGAGGAGGATTGAGCGTTGTAGCTCCTGCGAACACGGAGTGCACCCTTCAGGTTGTCGACGAACCGGCTTGTCGAGCAGCTCTTATCGCTTGCTCGATATCGCGAATGATTTCAGGACAACAACCCTTTGCTGTTTCCGCAATCAGGCGGGCCTGATTCTCATCACAGGTAATTCCATACCCTTCAAATAAAACGCCTTCGATGGCATGGCTAAATGGCGTCGCTTTGGCGATTGCCTGGTATGCAGGAGAATGGCTTGAAATGCCCTGTCGCAACCTGGAAAATTCTGCTGGAGCCACCTTGAAAAATATTTCCATGACATCCCTCGCAAAATGTACGGTACCGATGTGATAAGTCTTTCTACGCTCGATTAGGCGACTGGTTTTCGCTCTGAACTACTATCGAGCGCCATAATCGCCTTCCCTGATGTGAATGCACCTCCTCGCGTACGAATTCGCCGGCTTGTGTGCTCGGCGCCTTTCCTTCGCGCTTGGCTCTCCTGGCATTTTCGACAGTTTGTTTTTCGGGCATGCGACCTCCGCATTGTTGAGAAGGTCTCCTTAGCCTGATAGCAATCAGCGTTCCAGCCGGGCTTGGGATTTTGGTAGCTTTAGCCGGCGACAAAGTGAAGAAATCAAGCGTACCTACAGCGAAGCGCCGCCGTGGTAAAGTACGTCTCTTGGCATACACGTTGCGATTTATCGGGGTCGTACCCGCTCCCCAAAGTCACGGCTCCCGAACAGCGAAGAAGCGAGGAAGAAGAGTCCGAAGTAGATTGATCCGATCCGAGATGAGGCGCGCTAAAAAGCAAAAAAGGAGATCATTTATGTTAGCGGAACTTAGCATCGTTCCCGTCGGCGGTAATCCTCATTCCAGCGCGGAATTGGCAAAAGTGCTCAAGCTCATTGAGAAGTCCGGGCTCGCATACCAACTGACACCTTCGGCTACATGCATTGAAGGTGAATGGGACGAGATCATGCCATTGATCCGGCAGTGCCACGAGCGCGCGCGCAAAGACTCGGCTCATGTGGTGACATTCATCAAACTGGAAGAGGACGATGGAGAGCGGGACAAGCTAATTCGCAATATCACATCGGTGGAAGAAAAAATGGGTCATCGGCTAACCACCGATGCGAGCAAGACCGTGGAAAAGATCTGATGCCGGGACTTCCCTCGTCGAACAGTTGAGGACTTGCGCAACGCACGTAAGCTTGCAATTGGAATATGTCAGCTTGAAGTCAGCTGGCGCCCATAAGAGCCGCGCACCTTTAGTTTTTCGCAGGTAGTGGCAGCAGCCCGCGCAAACGTGCCTTCGTCAAACTTTTGAACGAAGCTCGCTAGCCAAACTGCTTTCGGTGCGGGAGGAGAAGGTCACCAGACCGCAATGTCGGTGTTGCGCCACATCCAGGCCGGGGGAAGCTCTTAAGCCGGAAAGCGCCGCATTTGCCTCCCTGGCGCGCCGCTAGCACGCACATACCGGTTCACCGCATAGACAAGGATAAGAACCGAGGCTTTTCGTGCTGAGTATCGCACCGTCGTCACAGCGGCGTGGCTCTTTAACTGCGGGCATTTCCCCCATCCACTTGGACGATGACGCCTTCATTCGCGCGCACAAAGAGCTTCTCATCAACAGCCTCCGCGCAGCGATCGAGCGCCGTCGACAAAATAATCGCGCCGCGCAGGTCAGAATGACGGAACTGCCGTGGTTGATCAGTGAAATTCAGCACGATCCAAAAACTCTCTCCTGCGGCATGGCGGCTATAAACGAGCACATGCTGGTCGCACAAGAGCTTTCCATAGTCGCCGGCATGCAGGGCAGGTTTGCGGGCGCGCAGCGCGAGCAGGCGCCGGTATAGAGCCAGTGACGAATCAGCAATGCCGCTCTGAGCCGCAACATTGAAGCATTTGAAATCATCGGCCACAGGGAGCCACGGGGTGCCGGTGGTAAAGCCGGCGAATTTTTCGCTATTCCACTGCATCGGCGAGCGTTCCGGATCGCGCCCCAATCCCAGACCGGGAATGTTTTTCTCCCAAGCATCCTTGACGAGATCCGGCAAGATCGGAATGTCCTCCATGGCGATTTCATCGCCATAGTAGAGGGTAGGGGTGCCCGCGCAGGGTCAACACGAGCATCGCCGCGACGCGCGCCTGAGCCCTGCCGACGCGCGTCCCGATCCGGTGGCGATCGTGATTACCCAGAACCCAATTCGGCCACTGATCCTTCGCCAATAAAGACTCATACGATTGGATCGTATCGCGCACCGCGCGCGCGTTCCAAGGGCTGCGAATCAGGGCAAAGTTGAAAGGAAGATGAATCCCCGCGCCGTAGTAGGCGACGGTGCGCTGCAACGACAGGTAGGCCTCGCCGATGATCACGCGATCTTCATAGGCATCGACAACCCGGCGCATGCGGCGGATAACTGCGCGCGTGTCAGGGTGGTCGTTGCAATGGATCGGCAGATACCGGTAGTAAGGTCCGTCCGCCGGCTGCCAATCGGGATTGGTCGGATTATCGCGAAAACCGCTGTCCTTCATCAAGTGCGAGATCGAATCCACTCGAAAACCAGCGACGCCGCGCTCGAGCCAAAACCTCATGGCATCGAGCATCGCCGCTTCCAGATCTCGGTTGCGCCAGTTCAAATCGGGCTGTTCCTTGAGATAGGAGTGCAGGTAATACTGTCCGGTGCTTTCATCCCATTCCCAGGCGCTACCGCCAAAAACAGCCAGCCAGTTGTTGGGAGGGCTTCCGCTGGATGCGGGGTCGTGCCAGATGTACCAATCGCGGTAAGGATTATCGCGCGAAGATCTGGACTGTAGAAACCAACGGTGTTGGTCGGAGCTGTGGTTCGGCACAAAGTCCAGAAGAACCTTGAGGCCGAGCCGCTGGGCTTCCTCCATCAAGGCGTCAAAGTCAGCCAGTGTGCCAAACAGGGGGTTAACATCGGTGTAGTCGGAAACATCGTAACCGAAGTCGATCATGGGTGAAGGATAGATCGGCGATAGCCAGACGGCGGCGGCGCCCAGCCAGCGACAGTAATCAAGACGCTCGGTAACGCCAGGCAAATCGCCGCTGCCGTCGCCGTTGCTGTCCATGAACGAGAGCGGATAGATTTGATAGATCGCGCCTTTATTCCACCAGGAGAAGGGCTTTGAAGCGCCGGAGTTTCGCAGTGAACTAGTACTCGCTGGAGGCATGCGATAAATCTAGCGCGACATGGCAGGACGACAAGCTGACCGCAGTGAGCAGCGAAGTGAACTCCGAGGAATGCTTTCAGCCGGCATTTCGCCTCAAGCCGCCGGCTTTTGCATGATCGGTACAACCTTACTATTCACGTCCGTACTATTCACGTCCGTTTTGCTCGTCGCCGAATCGTTTTAATTGCGGATGGAGAAGCGCCAGCACCGCCGCCTCCTCGGGCTGAAGTTTGTGCAGCGAGCCTGACAGCTCTCTTTTGATTCGCCGCCTCAAAATACGCAGCAGCGATCCATCTGTGTACGCCTGGATTACTGCCGGATGTATGTAACAGCGCCGGCAGACCGCTTTGGTATTGCCGAGCTTCTTGGCAACCGATTCAATGGCTTGGACGATGTTGCGTTTGCTTTGCGCTTTCGAGTCAACGGCTGCGAATTGTTGTAGTGCCCGCGCGGCCAGCACGGTGCCTGCCCAGGTGCGAAAATCTTCGTGCTGAATTCCTCTCCTGCAATCCGGCGGATGTAATCGTTAACGTCGGCCGAATCGATGGCATGTCGATCGCCGTCATCGCCATGTATTGAAATAGCTCATATCCGGGCAAATCCTGGCAGCGTTTTATGATCTTGGCGAGCTGGCGGTCGTTTAAGTCGACCGCGTGCCCGACGCCGCTCTTACCTCTGAACTCGAAACGGATCGTGGAGTCGGAAACGTTGACGTGACGATTTCTCAAGGTCGCCAGGCCGAACGATCGGTTTCGGCGCGCATACTCCTCATTGCCTACGCGAATAAGGCTGGTCTCCAGAAGCCGGACCACCGTGGCCAGGATCTTGTCGCGCGGTAATCCGGGCCGGGCAAGATCGGCTTCAACCTTGTCGCGAATCGCCGGCAACGCCTTGGCGAAGGTGAAGATCCGGCCGTATTTGTTTTCGTCGCGCACTTCGCGCCAGCGCGGATGATAGCGGTGCTGTTTTCTGCCTTTGGCATCGCGCCCGGTTGCTTGCAAGTGGCCGGAGCGACCTGGACAGATCCAAACATCACGCCATGCCGGAGGAATGACCAGCGACTTAAACCGCCTAAGCTCGGATGGGTCGCGGATGATTTTCCCAGCGGGATCCAGATAAACAAACCCTCTGCCGCGCGGTTTTCTCGTAATGCCCGGACTGGTGTCTCTGACATAGCTCAAGCTTGCGGCCTTGGCCGATTCCAAGGCGTCAGGAGAGGCAGGCGGGACCGCCGCACTGCCGGTGCGCCGCAGTAATTCCCGGGACTGGGCGGCCGGGGTTTTCATCGTTCAACGTTCTGCAACAGCCGACTGATTTCTGCGCGATCCTTGTGGTCGGCAGAGGGCGCATTGCCAAAATCGCCGCGTAGTGCTTTCAAGGCGTAGCGCTCGTAATCGATTTCTGTGGCGGTTCTGAAGCCGAGCCGCCGGAAAAGGCCCACGGGCGGACACCAGCCTTGTATCGCGTGCTGCAGTAAGAATCCGGCGGCGGCGGTCGAGACTAAAAACCACTTCCGATCAACTGTGGCACCGAGCAAGCAGCCCAGCAGGATGACCGAACCGGCATTGGCTTCCAACGTTCGTTCTATGTCCCACTCATAGTCGAGCTCGGCTAAGCGCCGATCGAGAGTCTCCTGCCCGGCATTGCCGAAAAGGGCAATGTTCTCTTCGGTCTGGCGTCGACTGCGCTCATTGCTTTCATCGACGGTGTGATCGCGGACACGGCTGACGGTTTTGGGGATCATTGGCAAAAGCTCGGTGCTATTCGGATCAGCAAACAGCAGCGGCGCCGCCCCGCGTTATCAGGGGTGGCGCCGCGCACCTTGCGTAGTTCTTTAGCTGCTGTATCCGCTTGTATAACTGCCGCCGCGATCCTGTTGATCGTGTCCCTCAAGCTTTACCAACTTGTTGTACATTCCGATGATCAGCCACGTCGGAACCCATTGCGCGACGAAGTTTCCCCATTTGCCTTGGCCGGTCACTTGCAGCGCCAGCGACAACGCCATCGCCCCGATGGCAACTCCCAGAAATGCGGAAGAAGGCAAAGCCGAAGTGTAATCTTCGACCGTCTTAGTGAAAGCGTCCTCAGTTTTGCTGGGCCGGTTCGCTTGACTGGTGCCAAATGCTCCTTCGTAATTGTCCATGTACGTTTCCTCCTTGTATTTTTCCGTCTCAGAATATTTCGGTTAAAGTGCCGTCCTACACAGTGAACCAGCAGCGGGGTGTCAAGGCTGTGAGATTGATTGGCAACTGCCGCTCAAATCGAGAGAGCAAAACGTATACCATTGAATCGGGTGTCAGGTTGTCGAGCAATGGATGCGCTCTTTTCACGACAACCGGCCCGCGGCTATCCTAACTTCGACGCAGGAAGCGCTTGCTGTTTCTTAAATGTGGCACATCAAACTATATGATC
>CAYZXN010000246.1:0-19429 GCA_964482425.1 uncultured Syntrophobacteraceae bacterium
GCCGCGTTAGCTCCGGCGAGGTACGCGGCGGCGCCGCTGATTGCCAGCGATCGCAGTCTTCCGCGACATAACTTTTGATTTAAGTCACGCTCAGACCATGCAGCAAATTGTCAATGCCGGAAATCTGGCTTACCTCGAGGCGCTCTATAAAGCCTACATTGAAGACCCGACGTCGGTCGACGGGGATTGGCGGGCGTACTTCGCGGAACTCCGCGCTGAACTCCCGTTTTCGGGCCCGGCGCGTTCTGACGGTTTGCGCCAGGGGCGTGCCAGCGGCAACGGCGCCAATAAACGCCCACATCAAGTTGCGCCAACAACCTCCGCGAACGTCAGCTTGCAGGAACAACTCAATGAGATGATCAGAGCTTATCGGACTCTGGGCCACAAAGCCGCGCGCATCGATCCGCTGGGCATTGCGCACGAGCCGCAGGCGACACTCGAGCCGCAGCACTACGGATTCACGACCCGTACGCTGGAACAATTATTTCCCTGTCCCGGGTTAGGGTGGAACGGACCGCTGGCTTTGCGCGACATGATCGAGCGACTGCGCCGCACCTACTGCGGCGCCATTGGCGTCGAATTCATGCACATAGATGATCCCCCGGTGCGGGACTGGTTGCAGCAACGCATGGAGGAGAGCCAGAATCATCTCGAACTCAGCCGGATCGAGCAGATTAGAATTCTCGAGCGTCTCACAGACGCCGTCATGTTCGAAGAGTTCATCAGAAAAAAATTCGTCGGCGCCAAGAGCTTTTCGCTCGAAGGCGCGGAAAGCCTCATTCCCATGCTCGACCGCATTATCGAGCATGCGGCCCGGGAGGGCCTGCGTGAAATCGTACTGGCGATGGCCCACCGCGGCCGCCTCAACGTACTCGCCAACATCATCGGCAAGAGCCCCTGGGAAATCTTCCGCGAGTTCGACGATCCTCCGGCTTCCGGTATGCAGAGCGTCGCCGGCGACGTCAAATATCATCTGGGCTACAGCAGCGATTATGAAACCGCAACGGGCGCCAAAGTCCACCTGTCACTCTGCTTCAATCCAAGTCATCTGGAATATGTCAACCCGGTGGCGATTGGCCGGGTGCGCGCCAAACAGGATCGCGCCGGCGACCGCCGGAGGCGGCGCGGCATGGCCCTGCTGATCCACGGCGACGCCGCCTTCGCCGGCGAAGGCGTCGTCCAGGAGATTCTAAATTTTAGCCAGATCGAGGGTTACAGCGTCGGGGGCGTGCTGCACGTTATCGTCAATAATCAAATCGGCTTCACCACGTCACCGAAAGAGGCCCGCTCGAGCCGTTACGCGACCGACGTCGCCAAGATGCTGCAAATCCCAATCTTCCATGTCAATGGAGATGATCCGGGGGCGGTGGCACAGGTCGTGCGGCTGGCCATGGATTTCCGCCATGAGTTTAAGCGCGATGCCGTCATCGACGTGATTGGCTATCGCCGTCTCGGACACAACGAAGGTGACGAACCGACGTTCACTCAACCGCGGCTCTATCGAGCAATAAAAAAACATCCCACAGTACGCGAACAGTACTTGCAACGATTGCTCGCGCACAAAATCGTCGATACTGAAGATGCGCACAGGATGGCGACGCAGCGACGCGACTTTCTGGAGGAGGAACTCGTTAGGGCGCGTAGCGCCGAGGCGGCACCGGCGCCGCAGAGCTTCGCCGGTCTCTGGAGCGGCTACTGCGGCGGCCTCGAAGCCGCAGCGGAGCCGGCGCGCACCGGGGTGAGCCGGGAACTCCTGTCAGCCTCGCTGGAAGCTCAGTCCGTGCTGCCAAAAGATTTTCAGCCGCATCCCAAAATCGCGCGCGGTCTGGAACTCCGTCGTGAGATGGCCGGCGGCAAACGGCCGGTCGACTGGTCCGCCGCCGAAGCGCTGGCGTTTGCGACTCTCGCCGTGCAAGGCATTCCGGTGCGGTTGTCCGGACAAGACAGCGCCCGCGGCACATTCAGTCAACGTCACGCTGTACTGCGCGATTTTCACAGCGGCCGTCCTTATGTGCCGCTGCAGCATCTTCAATCCCGCCAAGCGCCCGTGGAAATTTATAACAGCCCCCTTTCTGAAGCGGGCGTTCTGGGTTTCGAATACGGCTATAGCCTGGACTATCCCGACGGCTTGGTTCTATGGGAGGCCCAGTTCGGCGACTTCGTCAATGCCGCTCAGGTAATCGTCGACCAGTTTATCACCAGCGCCGAAGAAAAGTGGCGCCGCTTGAGCGGCCTGGTCCTCTTGTTGCCGCACGGCTTTGAAGGCATGGGACCGGAGCACTCAAGCTCGCGCATTGAGCGATTTCTCCAGCTATGCGCCAGGGACAACATCCAGGTGGTTTATCCGACTACGCCGGCGCAGTATTTTCATTGCCTGCGACGCCAGGCGCTGCGCCGATGGCGCAAACCTCTGGTGATCATGACTCCCAAGAGCCTGTTGCGCCATCCCGCTTCGGTATCTTCGCTCGACGAACTTGCCGACAGCGAATTTGCGCCGGTCATCGCCGACAGCCGCACGCCGAATGGATCCTGCGCCCGGGTTATTCTGTGCAGCGGTAAGGTCTACTACGACTTGGAGAAGCAACGCGCCGAGCTGCAAAGCGATGACACGGCCATCATCAGAGTGGAGCAATTTTATCCGGTGCCGGAGAACGCGCTGCGCGCCGCGGTGGAGAAGTACGGCGACGGCACGCCTGTAGTCTGGGTGCAGGAAGAACCTCGCAACATGGGCGCCGCGTGTTTTTGGCATCTTCAGCTGGGCACCAAGCTCTTCGATCGATTTCCGTTCTCCGTAGTTGCCCGGGCTCCCTCGGCAAGCCCGGCCACCGGGTCGGCGAGGCGTCACCAACAGCAACAGCGGGAGTTGCTGGCGGCAGCATTCGACGCGCATTGAGGCGCGACGAGAAAAACTAGGGTCAAGCAATGATGTTTCACAGTCTGGGAGGCGGTGATGGCCATCGAGGTTGAGGTTAAGGTACCCGAGGTCGGCGAGTCGATCAGCGAAGTCGAAATCGGCAGCTGGCTCAAAGCCGTCGGCGATTTCGTCGAGCGCGACGAGGAACTGGTCGTCATCGAAACCGAAAAGGCGACAGTGGAGATCGTAGCGCCGCAAGCCGGGAGGCTGAGCAAGATCATCAAGGGCAGCGGTGAGACGGCACAGGTGGGGGAGATCATCGGTCAAGTCGAAGCCGGCGCACAGCCGCACAAAGACGGCCGAAGCGAGACACGGATGGGCGGTTCCGTACAACCGCCGGCGGCGAAGGCAGCTGCAAAAAGCGCGCGGCGCAAGGAGAAGGAGCAAAAGCCGGAGCCGCACGTTGACACCGTCGAAGACGGCGATACGGAGACGACCGGCTATTCCGACGATTTGCCCGAGAGCGAGCCCGGCGCTGGCGAGCGCGACAAGGTTGAAGAGCAGCAGCGGCAATCCCATGCGGCGGAAGAACTCCACACCCGACCGGCCGTCGAGCCGCCGCCTGAGCAAGAGCATGTACCGTCCAGCGCTCCTGTCGGTCAGATGTCCGCTCCGGAAGCTGCTGCACCCGAGGTTTGGTATTCGCGACAGGCGGATTTCGGCCGTGAAGAAAAAATAGTACCCATGAGCCAGCTGCGCCGTCGCTTGGCCGAGCGCCTGGTCCAGGCGCAGCAAACCGCCGCGCTGTTGACGACTTTCAACGAGATCGACATGACGGCCGTCAGCGCCCTGCGGCGCATGCATCAGGATGACTTTCAAGCCAGACACAACATCAAACTCGGCCTGATGTCCTTTTTCGTGAAAGCGGCCGTCGAAGCTCTCAAGTCGATACCCGAAGTCAATGCCGAGGTTCGCGATGACAGTATCGTGTATCGGAATTATTTCGACATCGGCGTGGCCGTCGGCGGCGGCCGCGGTCTGGTGGTCCCAGTGCTGCGCCATGCCGAGCGCATGAGCTTTGCGGATATCGAAAAGGCCATCGGCGAGTTCGGCCGGCGCGCTCGAGAGAACAAGCTCAAGCCGGATGAGCTGCAGGGCGGCACGTTTACCATTACCAATGGCGGTGTTTACGGCTCGCTGCTATCGACGCCGATCATCAATCCGCCGCAGAGCGCGATTCTCGGAATGCATGCCATTCAGGAGCGGCCGGTGAGCCACGATGGCGCAGTGGCGATTCGCCCGATGATGTATGTTGCTTTGACCTACGATCATCGCATTATCGATGGGCGCGAAGCGGTGACGTTCCTGAAGCAGGTAAAGACATCGGTCGAGGATCCGGTGCGAATGCTGCTGGAGCTCTGAACCAGCTCGTCTAGCATCGGCGTCGAGGCGTTCATTGACCCACCAGAGAAATGATGATGGGTAGCGTGTGCGAAAGGTTGAAAAGCATGCCGCCGGAAAGTACCGTAGGTATAGGCGCGATCCGGAGATCTGCAAAAAATTAAAGACGACGCGGTGAATGGCTCAGATATTCCATCCAAGTACGAACACGCTTTCCAAGCTCAGCATCTTTGGCGCGCTGTTTTTTGTCGCGTTGCTGGTCTGGGTGCTCGCTTCGGTGAACCGTTCCGATTACATGACCGAAGCCAACGTCGTGCGCGACCAGCCGATTCAGTTTAGCCACCGCCACCACGTGGGCGGTCTGGGCATCGATTGCCGCTACTGTCACACAAGCGTGGAGCAGAGCGCCTTTGCCGGCATACCGTCGACGTCGACGTGCATGAATTGCCACTCGCAAATATGGGTCGACAGCCCTATGCTGGCGCCCGTGCGCGAGAGTTATCGCACCGGCGTGCCGTTGCGCTGGCAGCGTGTCCACAACCTCGCTGACTTTGCTTATTTCGACCACAGTATCCATCTTGCCAAAGGCGTTGCCTGCGTCACTTGCCATGGCCGCGTCGATCTCATGCCGTTGATGTTTCAGGCGCGCTCCCTGCAAATGGAATGGTGCCTCGAGTGTCATCGTAATCCGCAGCAGTTTATCCGACCTCGCGAATCGGTGTTTCAGATGGAATGGACGGCGCCGGTACCGCAGCAGGAGCTCGGCGCGGAACTGGTACGTAAGTACAACATACGGGTCGGCCAACTGACAGACTGCTCGATATGCCACAGATGAGGAGACAGCGTGACTGATACGAAAGACACGGCGGCGCTGCGCGATCGCCTGGCGGGACTGCAGGGCCGGAGTTACTGGAGGAGTCTCGAAGAGCTCGCCGGCACCGACGAGTTTTGCCAGTGGGTCGAGCGGGAACTTCCCCAGGCCGCATCGCTTCTATCGGCGCCGGTGAACCGGCGCGACTTCTTACGGCTTATGGGAGCGTCGCTGGCTCTCGCCGGTCTCGGCGCGTGCGCCAGAAAGCCCGCCGAGGAGATCGTTCCCTACGTGGAGACCCCGGAAGAGCTCGTGTTAGGAAAGCCTTTGCATTTTGCCAGCGCGTTTACCCTTTCGGGCTTTGCCACCGGCGTGGTCGTGGAAAGCCATGAAGGGCGGCCGGTCAAAATCGAAGGCAATCCGCAACACCCGCTCAGCGTGGGGGCGACCCTGCCCTTCGCCCAGGCAGCCATTCTCGATCTTTACGATCCACAGCGTTCGCAGGTGGTGCTGCAGAGTGGCCGGATCAGCACGTGGGAAGCTTTCATGGGCCCGGCCGGCGCTCGCATGGCAGTGCAGCGCGAAAAACGCGGCGCGGGCCTGCGCATTTTGACCGGCGCGGTGACCTCGCCGACCCTGGGAGCGCAGATGCGCGCTCTACTGGAGGCCTTACCTGATGCCAGGTGGATCCAGTATGAACCGGTTTCGCGCGGCAACAGCCGCGCCGCCGCGCGGCTGGCCTTCGGTCAGGAGCTCGACTCTTTTCTCCACCTCGACCGCGCCGCAGTGATCGTTTCGCTGGATGCGGACGTTCTTTTCAGCGAGCCCGCCTCACTGCGCTACGCGCGCGACTTCTCAGCCGCGCGCCGGGTGCGCGGCGGGCGCGAGCGCATGAACCGGCTCTACGTCGCGGAGCCGGCACCCTCGATCACCGGGAGCATGGCCGATCATCGCCTTGCCGTTCGTGCCGGCGACATCGCCGCGCTGGCGCAGGCGCTGGCCGCCCGCCTGGGGGTGAAGGGCTCCGCCGGTGCCGGCGCACAGGCGAGCGCATCCCATGCCGCTTGGCTCGACGCTGCCGCCGGCGACCTGAGCGCGCATCGCGGCACCAGCGTGGTCGTGGCCGGTGAGAGCCAACCGCCGGATGTTCACTTGCTCGCGCATGCGCTCAACCAAGCCCTCGGTAACTCCGGCAAGACGAGCGTCCTCATCGAGCCGGCCCAGGAACGGCTCGAGGGCCGGATGGAGACGCTGCAGGAGCTGGTCAGTGAAATGCAAGAGGGAGCGGTCGAGTCGCTCTTCATCTTCGACGCCAATCCGGTTTTTACTGCGCCCGTAGATCTGCGCTTTGCTGAAGCTTTGAGTAAAGTCCCGTTCCGGGTACATCTCGGCCTCAACGATAACGAGACAGCGGCGTTGTGCCATTGGCATCTTCCCAAGTGCCATTTTCTCGAGAGTTGGGGCGACGCCAAAAGTTATGATGGAACCGTGACGATTCTACAGCCGTTGATCGCGCCGCTTTATGCCGGAAGAACCGAGCATGAAATGGTTGCGCTGTTGAGCGGCAGCGGGGCAACTTCCAGCTATGACCTGGTGCGCGAGTTCTGGCGCAGCCGGATTCAGGTCAAGGATTTCGAAACGTGGTGGCGCAGGGTGCTGCACGACGGCATCGTCGATGGCACCGGCGCGGTCCCGAAGCCCGTCACCGTGCGCCCGCAGAGTCTTACCACAGCCGAACCGGTCAAAGCAGCCAACACGGTCAACGCACCGGACCAGGCACTGGAACTTGTCTTTCGTCCCGACCCGACCATTTGGGATGGGCGCTTCGCCAACAACGCCTGGCTGCAGGAGTTGCCCAAGCCTTTGACCAAGCTCACCTGGGACAACGCCGCGCTGATCAGCCCGCGCACGGCGCAGCGCCTCGAGCTGCAGAGTGGCGACATCATCGAGCTGCAAGCCGGCAACAATCGAGTAGCGGCGCCGGTCTGGATAAATCCGGGCCAAGCCGATGAATCGGTCGCGGTGAATTTCGGCTACGGCCGCACCCGCGTCGGCGATGTCGGTCGGGGCACCGGCTTCAACGCTTACGTGCTGCGGACCACCGAGCATCCGTGGTTCGCCTCGGGCCTTCAGATCGCCAAGACCGGGCGGCGCATGGAGCTGGCCAGCACTCAAGGGCACCATAGCATGGAAGGCAGAGCGCTGGTGCGCTACGGCACTCTCGAGGAATATCTCAAGGATCCGGATTTCGTTCACGAGATGGGCCACGAGCCGCCGCCGGAGCTGACTCTTTATCCAGAGTTCAAATTTGACGGCCCCGCCTGGGGCATGGTTATCGACACCAACGTCTGCATCGGCTGCAATGCCTGCGTGGTCGCGTGCCAGGCGGAAAACAACATTCCCGTGGTCGGCAAAACCGAAGTGCTGCGCGGACGCGAGATGCACTGGATTCGCCTCGATCGCTACTACGAGGGCCCGGCGGAAGATCCGCAGGTGCTGTTTCAACCAGTGCCCTGCATGCATTGCGAGAAAGCCCCGTGTGAGCTGGTTTGCCCGGTGGCAGCCACGGTGCACAGCGCCGAGGGCTTGAACGATATGGTTTACAACCGTTGCGTCGGCACCCGTTATTGCTCCAACAACTGCCCTTACAAGGTGCGCCGCTTTAATTTTTTTCAGTATTCGGATTTTGACTCTCCAACGCTCAAGCTGGGCCGCAATCCCGACGTTACCGTGCGCAGCCGCGGCGTTATGGAAAAGTGCACCTACTGCGTGCAGCGCATCAACCGCGGCCGCATCGAGGCGAAAAAAGACAACCGGCCCATTCGCGACGGCGAAGTGGTGCCGGCATGCGCCCAGGCGTGTCCCACTGAAGCGATTGTTTTCGGCGATATTCACGATCCCAAAAGCGCGGTTGCCAGGCTCAAGCAGGAGCCGCTCAACTACAGCTTACTGGGAGAACTGAACACCCGGCCGCGCACCACGTATCTCGGGCGTTTAAAAAACCCCAACAGCAAGATCGGAGAACCGCGCAAGTGAGCGAGCCGGAAGTCGAGCAAGGCGGGCGTGCGCCCCGTTCCGATTTCATCGGCCCGGGCCATACCTTCGGCTCGGTCACCGACAAGATCAGCACGATCGTGCTGACGCGGCGCACGCCGAGCGCGTGGTGGATCGGCTTGGGTCTCTCCTTTCTTTTGATGATGGCGCTGTTCTACAGCATCGCGGTGTTATTCACGGTCGGAATCGGCATTTGGGGCGTCAACATCCCGGTGGCCTGGGGTTTTGCCATCATCAACTTCGTCTGGTGGATCGGCATCGGCCACGCGGGTACTTTGATCTCGGCGGTGTTGCTGTTGATGCGCCAGAAATGGCGCACCTCGATCAACCGCTTCGCCGAAGCCATGACGTTGTTTGCAGTGGCTTGCGCCGGGCTGTTCCCCATTCTGCACCTCGGCCGGCCCGGTTATTTCTACTGGCTCTTCCCCTATCCCAATCCAATGAACATCTGGCCGCAGTTCCGCAGCTCTCTGGTGTGGGACGTCTTTGCCGTCTCCACCTATGCAACCGTGTCACTGCTCTTTTGGTACGTCGGCCTAATCCCGGATCTCGCCACGCTGCGCGACCGGGCGAGGACCCGTTTCGGGCGCATGGCCTACGGCATCTTCGCTCTGGGCTGGCGCGGCTCGGCGATCCACTGGCACCGCTACGAGACCGCCTACCTGCTGCTCGCCGGGATCGCCACACCCCTAGTGGTATCCGTGCACAGCATCGTCAGTCTGGACTTTGCGATCGCCATCATTCCCGGCTGGCATACGACTATTTTTCCACCTTACTTCGTCGCCGGCGCGGTCTTTTCCGGCTTTGCCATGGTGATGACGTTGGCCATACCGCTGCGCGCCGCCTATGGCCTGCAGGACCTCATCACCGAGCGCCATCTCGACAACATGGCCAAGGTCCTCCTGACCACCGGCCTGTTTGTCGCTTATGGTTATCTGATGGAGATTTTCGTCGCGTGGTACAGCGCCGACCCCTATGAAATGTTCATGGTGGCCAACCGCGAGACCGGCCCCTATGCGCCGATGTTCTGGGCGCTGGTTGCGTGCAACGTCGTGGCGCCTCAACTGCTCTGGTTTCCGCGGTTGCGCGCCAACGTCGTGCTGCTTTTCATCGTCTCGCTGATCGTCAACGTCGGCATGTGGCTCGAGCGCTACATCATCGTCGTCACCAGCCTGCATCGCGATTTTCTGCCCTCTTCCTGGGGCATGTACTCGGGAACGTTTTGGGACTGGACGACCTTCATCGGCACCATCGGCCTATTCCTGTCGCTGCTGTTTCTGTTCATTCGCGTGCTGCCGATGATCTCGATCTTTGAGATGCGCGAGCTGGTACACCGCGAAGAAAGCGAGTCGAGGTAATCATGGCAAGCGCAGTTCCGCTCTATGGAGTGATGGCGGAATTCGATTCTCCCGAGTCGCTGCTCCAGAGCGCCGAGCGCGCTTACGGCGCCGGTTACCGGCGCATGGACGCCTACAGCCCGTTTCCGATCGAAGGTCTGGCGGAGGTCATAGGCTTTCACCACACCCGGCTGCCCCTGATCGTACTCATCGGCGGATTGTTGGGAGCCGCGGGCGGTTTTTACATGCAGTACTGGATCTCCGCAGTCGACTATCCGCTCAATGTCGGCGGGCGACCGTATAACAGCTGGCCGGCTTTCATCCCGGTCACCTTTGAAATGGCGATACTGTGCGCCGCACTAGCCGCCGTGCTCGGCATGCTGGCGCTCAACGGCTTGCCCATGCCCTACCACCCGGTTTTCAATGTCGAGCGTTTTGCGCTGGCCAGCCGCGATCGTTTTTTCCTGTGCATCGAAGCGTCCGACCCGCAGTTTGAGCGCGAACGGACGCTGGAGTTTCTGCGCACCTTAAATCCGAGGTCGATTCATGAAGTGGAGCCCTGACGCTCGTGAAGCGATACCATCGCTTCACCGGGTCAACACCTATTCTGCAGTTGGGCCTAAGCACCGCAAGAGCGAGGGACAAACCTGGAGTCGTGAAGACACCGAACCGTGCGGATTCAAAGTCGTGTTCACTCTTCTCACAATCGATCTCGTAGATTTTACAAAGCTATCGAACAGCGCTGGTCGAGGTTCGTTCAGAGGTAGAAATCCATTGGCTTCGCTACGTAAGGTTTGCTCCTCGCTCTTTGTCTTGACCCCAGCTGCCCCGACGTTTGAACTGTTCCAATGGCTAGCGATGCTTGCGATGCTGTTGGCAACCTTGAGCTTGGCCGGTTGCCGCCAGCAGATGGCTGATCAACCGGTGGGTAAGCCGCTTCAGGCCAGCGATTTTTTCGATGATGGAATGGTTTCGCGGCCGCTGCCGGCAGGCACTGTCGCGCGCGGCACCGTTCAAAACGACGACCGCCTGCTTAGCGGCAGGATCGACGGCGAATTCGTCGATGGGCTGCCGTTTGCGGTCACACGGGAAATCCTCGAGCGCGGACAAGAACGTTTCAATATTTTCTGCAGTCCGTGCCATGATCGAGTCGGCACGGGCCAGGGTATGATCGTTCGGCGCGGTTTTCGGCGCGCGCATTCGTTTCATCAGAGCCGGTTGCGCCAGCAGTCCGACGGTTACTTCTTCCACGTGATCACTCATGGCTTCGGCGCCATGCCGTCGTACGCGCACCAGATCACGCCGCATGACCGCTGGGCGATTGTCGCCTACATTCGCGCGCTTCAGCTGAGCCGCCACGCTCAGGTGGCGGAGCTACCGGCGCCGGACCGCGAGAAACTGCAGGATACGCAATGACCAACGGAGTTGCCCAGAACGAGTGGAGCATTGAGCGTGCCGCGCGGGTGGCGCTGATCGTCGGCGCCGCCGGAGCGCTGGCGGCGCTTGTCGGCGCTCTCTTCAATGCGACCCAATTCTTTCGGTCTTACTTATTTGCCTACATTTTCTGGCTGACCATTCCGGTGGGCTCATTGGCGGTGCTGATGCTTCACTTCGTGGTCGGCGGCCGCTGGGGCGTGATGATCCGGCGCCTGCTCGAGGCGGCCACGCGCACCCTGCCGTTGATCGCGTTATTGTTTATTCCGCTGCTCTTTGGTCTGGGAGCGGTCTATCCCTGGGCCGCTGCCACTCACGTGGCCGGCGATCCGGTGATGGCGCATAAGGCCGGCTATCTCAACGCTCCGTTCTACATCGTGAGAGCCGTCCTGTACCTCGGGCTATGGAGCACCCTCGCCTTTTTTCTCAACCGCTGGTCCCTGCAACAAGACCAGGAGACCGATCCCGGCGCCGGCAAGCGGCTGCGCCGGCTGAGCGGGCCGGGTCTGTTGATCTTTCTTCTGACGGTTACCTTCGCGTCTTTCGATTGGCTCATGTCGCTCGAGCCGCACTGGTACTCCGCCGGCTACGGTTTGCAGTGGGTTGTGAATCATGGGCTCACCGCCTTCGCCTTTGCCATCGTCGCGCTTAGTCTCTTAGGTGGACGCGATCCCTTCGTCGGCCGCTTAAGCGCGCAGCATTTTCACGATCTCGGCAACCTCCTGTTCGCCTTCGTGCTGCTCTGGGCTTATATGCAGTATGCCCAGTTCCACATTATCTGGTCGGGTAACCTGCCGCACTCCATACCGTGGTACATCCGCCGCAGCGCCGGCCTGTGGGGCTGGATGGCTCTGGGCCTGGCGATCTTTCATTTTGCCGTGCCATTTTTCCTGCTGCTCATGCGCCACATCAAACGCAACAGCAATGTGCTGCTCTGGGTGGCGTCGGGTATTCTCGTGATGCGCCTTTTCGATACTTTCTGGATGATCGTGCCCAGCTTCGAACATCCAGACGGCGCGCTCCATTGGCTCGATTTCGCTCTGATCGCCGGCATCGGCGGCCTATGGTTGGCGCTTTTTCTCTGGCAGCTGGAAAAGCGGCCGCTGCTGCCGTTGCGCGAACCGCTGTTGCTCGAAGAGAACACTGCCCATGGCTGAAACGGAACACAAAGGCTACGAGACCCAGGATTTCAGCATGCGCGCCGTCGGTTACTTTTTTGGCGGCATCGCAGTGCTGGCGATCCTCGCAATCTTCGCCATGTTGGGGCTAACACGATTGATGACCGAGCGCGAAGGTGTCGGCGGCGCTTCAGTGGCCGCTCAGCCCGACGTTACCCAAGCGCCGCCCCTGCCACGGCTACAGATCGCACCGACACAGGATCTTCTACAATTGCGCGCTGAAGAAGACGCGCAATTGCGCAACTATCGGTGGGTCGATCGGCAAGCCGGCATCGCCAGCATCCCTATAGACCGCGCGATGGATCTGCTCGCGCAACGCGGGCTTAAAACCGGCGGCCCGGCGACGACCCAATCAAGCCAAGAACCTAAGGAGCAACGATGAGATCCCAGGCCTGTTTTTTCATTGCGTGGCTACTGGCCATCACCTTCGGCCTGCCGGAGCTTCGGGCACACGACCCGCAGCCGGCGCCGCTGCCGGCCGATCATCAGCCCGCCCTGCTAAAGGATGTGCGCTTCGAACCGCGGCTCGGCGCGCAAATGCCTGCCGATGCCGTCTTTCGCGATACAACGGGTCGGACCGCCGCGCTGGAGGATTACTATACCGGCAAACCGTCGCTGCTGGTTTTTTCCTACTTCGACTGTCCCATGCTCTGCCCGCTGATTTTAGACGGATTGGTGCGCAGCATAAAACCGTTGGCCCTCGATGCCGGGCGCGATTTCAACGTCATCGTCATCAGTATCGAGGAAAAGGATAGCCCCGAGACAGCGCGGGAAAAACAAAGCCACTACATTAGCCGCTATGGCCGCGGCGACGCCGCGGGCTGGCATTTTCTTACCGGCGCGCGTGACGCTATCAATCAAGTCACCGAAGCGTCCGGTTTTCATTTCGCCTATGACGAAGCCACGCGGGAGTATGCTCACGGCTCGGGCGTTTTCGTATTGACGCCGGAGGGAAAAATCGCGCGCGTGTTCTACGGCATCGACTTTCCGGCGCGCGATCTCCGGTTCGGCTTAGTGGAAGCGTCGAACCATCAGATCGGCACGGCGGTCGATCGCATCCTGCTCTACTGCTATCACTACGATCCACTCACCGGAAAATACGGGCTGATCATTATGAACAGTTTGAGGGTCACCGGATCGGCTACAGTGCTGGCCTTGATCGGTTTTATCACCGTCATGCTCAAGCGCGACCGCCGCGACGGGAAGGCCGAGGCCTAAACGCATGCAATCCGGTTTTCCACTCTTCCCCGAGCAAGCCTCCACGCTCGCCGCAAGGGTAGACGCGGTTTACTTGTATCTCGTCGGCATGTCCAGCGTCTTCATCATCTTGATCTTCACCCTGATCATTTATTTTACGATCCGATACCGCCGCCGCTCCGACAGCGAACTGCCACCTGCGACTATCCCGACGGTACGGCTGGAGATTGCCTGGACCGTCATTCCGCTGATCCTGGCCATGATCAGCTTTGCCTGGGGCGCCAGCGTTTATATGGCCATATTCCAACCACCCGAGGATGCGCTGGAGATCCGCGCCGTGGGGCGCCAGTGGATGTGGAAGTTTCAGCATCCGGACGGCAGCCGCGAAATCAACGAGCTGCACGTACCGGTGGGCCAGCCGGTGAAAATCATCCTGGCATCGGAAGACGTCATCCACAGCTTTTATGTCCCGGCCTTTCGCGTCAAGATGGACGTGGTCCCGGGAAGATACACCTGGGCTTGGTTCGAAGCCACGCGCGAAGGCGAGTTCCACCTTTTTTGCGCCGAATACTGCGGTACCCAGCATTCTGGCATGATCGGCAGAGTGTACGCCATGAAACCGATCGACTATCAGAGGTGGTTGAGCGGACAAAGCCGCGGCGAATCGGTGGCCCTGGGCGGAGAACGGCTGTTTCGCGAACGCGGTTGTGCTGCTTGTCATCAGCAAGAGTCGGGTCCGCTCGGGCCGGCGCTGCATGGACTGTTCGGACGCCGGGTTAAACTTCAGTCCGGCCAGACCGTTGTCGCCGACGAAGCCTACATCCGCGAATCGATTCTCAACCCCCGCGCCAAGATCGTCGCCGACTATCAGCCGATTATGCCGACTTTTCAGGGGCAACTCGACGAGGAGACGCTGCATCAGATTGTTGTCTATTTAAAGACGCTCGGCGCAACGGCGGAGGAACAAACACGACCATGAGTCCAGTAACCGACAGCCCCGCGGCGGCGATTCAGCCGCCGCGACAGCATTATTTGAACGCCGGCTACGGCATTCGTTCATGGCTCTTCACCCTCGATCACAAGCGCATCGGCCTGCTCTACCTGGCGTCGATCACTTTGTTTTTCTTCATCGGCGGCGCCGCCGCGGTGCTGTTCCGGCTTGAGCTGCTAACGCCGCAGTCCGATCTTCTGCAACCTGAGACCTACAACAAGTTGTTCACAATCCACGGCTTGATCATGGTGTTCTTTTTCCTCATCCCGTCCATACCCGCGGTGCTGGGCAACTTCCTGGTGCCGATCATGATCGGCGCGCGCGATCTGGCGTTTCCGCGGCTCAATCTGGCGAGCTGGTATATCTTCATGACCGGCGGCACGTTTACCTTGCTGGCGATCATCCTGGGTGGAGTCGATACCGGCTGGACTTTCTACACCCCCTACAGCACCACCTACGCCAACACCTACGTGATTCTCACCGCCACGGGCGTGTTTATTACCGGTTTTTCATCGATCCTGACCGGTCTCAACTTCATCGTCTCGATTCACACCATGCGCGCGCCCGGTCTCACTTGGGGCCGGCTGCCGCTATTCATCTGGGCACAGTACGCCACCAGCCTGATCAATGTGCTGGGCACCCCGGTTTTGGCAATCACCATCGTCCTGGTGGCGCTGGAGCGGCTGTTTCGGCTGGCAATCTTCGATCCGGCCTTAGGCGGCGACCCCGTGCTGTTCCAGCATCTATTCTGGTTCTATTCCCATCCGGCGGTCTACATCATGATCCTTCCCGGCATGGGCGTCGTCAGCGAGATCATCACCGCGTTCTCGCGCAAGCGCATCTTCGGCTATAGGTTCATCGCCGTCTCCAGCCTGCTGATCGCCGTGCTAGGCTTTCTCGTCTGGGGCCACCACATGTTCGTCAGTAGCCAGTCGGTTTATGCCGGTCTTATTTTTTCTTTCCTCAGCATGTTCGTGGCGATTCCATCGGCCATCAAGGTGTTTAACTGGATGGCCACTCTCTATCAGGGCACGATCGTTTATCGCACGCCGCTGCTTTACGCGCTCGGCTTTATCGGCCTGTTTACCATTGGCGGGCTCACCGGGATATTTCTGGCGACACTGGCGGTCAACGTGCACGTGCACGACACCTACTTTATCATCGCCCACTTTCACTACATTATGGTCGGCGGCGCGGTCATGGCCTACCTCGGCGGCTTACATTACTGGTGGCCCAAAATCACCGGCAGGCTCTATCCAGAAGGTTGGGCCCGGCTTTCGGCGCTGATCATTTTCATCGGCTTTAACCTGACATTTTTCCCGCAGTTCATCTTGGGCTATCTGGGCATGCCGCGGCGCTATGCGGCCTATCCGGACGAGTTCCAGGTTCTCAACGTTATGTCGTCGGCGGGAGCGTCTATTCTTGGCGTGGGTTATCTGATCCCGATGATTTACTTCATCTGGTCAATGCGCTACGGCCCTTATGCGGGATCCAATCCCTGGGATGCCAAGGGGTTAGAATGGACCATCTCATCGCCGCCGCCTACGGAAAATTTCGCGCGCACGCCGCAGGTCACCGAGGAGGTTTACCCTTACCCCGTCAGCGAGGTCAAAGTTGTCGACTAAAAACAGCGTCGCAGTGTCGCATCAATTTGACGATGCCGAGCAGCAAGTGGAGGCCTCGACCCTCGGCATGTGGGCCTTCCTCGCCACCGAGATCCTCTTTTTCGGCGGCCTGTTCCTGGTCTATACGGTTTATCGGCTGGCTTACCCGCAGGCTTTCGCCGAAGCCAGCAATCATCTCGATGTCGTTCTCGGCGCGGTGAACACGGCGGTGCTCATCGGCAGCAGTTTGACCATGGTGCTGGCGGTGCACAGCGCGCGCATCGGCAGCCGGCGCGGCTTGATCCTGTTTCTGCTCGCCACATTGGTGTTGGGCGGTATCTTTTTGGGGATCAAAGGCGTCGAATACGCGCATAAGTTTCACGAACATCTGGTGCCGGGAGCCGATTTCAGGTTTACCGGAGCCGATCCGCGTCATGCGGCGATCTTTTTTTCGATTTATTTCGCCATGACCGGCATGCACGCCTTGCACATGATCATCGGCGCGGGCCTGATACTGACTTTGGTCGGAATGGCATGGTGCCGGCGATTTTCACCGGAGTATTTCACACCGGTGGAGATGGTCGGGCTGTATTGGCACTTTGTCGATATCGTCTGGATCTTTTTGTTTCCACTCCTCTACCTGATCGGGAGACACTGATGTCCGCCGCCGCCCCCCAAACCAAAACGTACTACATAATCTTCGGCGGCCTGCTACTGCTCACAATTGTGACGGTCGGCGCCGCCTACATTGACCTGGGATTTCTCAGCCAGCCGGTGGCGCTCGCCATCGCCTTCACCAAAGCGACACTGGTTATGATTTATTTCATGCACCTTAACCACAGCAGCACCCTGGTGCGTATTTTTGCCGGCTCTGGACTGGCCTGGCTCCTCATCTTGTTGATGTATACGGTTGCCGATTACGTGACCCGGCAGGGCATCGCCCCTTGAGCGCGCTTTGCAGAGACTGGTGCCGCTCCGATAAAAAGCTCGCTGTCTTGATCTCGATAAGCCGACCGTTGGAATAGACTACCAGCCGCCTTGTGGACTCAGACTAGCCATTGCGACCATGACATCGCCCAAATCGGCATCCAACCCGGCACTGATCTCCGTTGTCAGCTATAACATCCATCAGTGTGTCGGCACCGACCGGCGGCGCGATCCGGGGCGAATTGCGGCTGTACTGAACGAACTCCAACCCGATGTCGTCGGCTTGCAGGAAGTCCATTCGGAAAGCAGCAAATCCGAAGAATCGCACCAGATGAGCTATTTGGAACAAGCCACTGGGCTGACCGGCGTCGCCGGCCCGGCGATATTAAAAACCAACATCGAGTACGGCAATGTCTTGCTGTCACGACATCCGGTTACTGATGTCCGCCGGCTGGACTTGAGCGTTGCCGGTCGCGAAGCGCGCGGCGCCATCGATGCCGATATCGACACCGGCCACGGGACGGTTAGAGTCATCGTCTCTCATCTCGGGTTGGGCATACGCGAGCGCAGGTATCAAACCCGGCTGCTTCTCGCCAGCATCGCCAGAGAGACAACTTCACCGGTAATCGTGCTGCTTGATTTCAACGAATGGCTGCCCTGGGGGTATCCAATCCGGCGCTTCAATCAAGAATTCGGCAGGGCGCCCGACTTGAGGACGTTTCCATCGCCGCTGCCGCTGCTCTCGCTGGATCGTATCTGGGTCAAACCGCAACGCTCCATCGTCAGTGTGCGCCGCTACATCACGCCGCTGACTCGCGTCGCCTCGGATCATCTTCCGCTCCACGCTGCGGTCGACATGAGCCGGAAGGCATAACACACCCTGTAATCAGACGGCTGTGGCAACCGAGACTATGGTCTCTTGGCGCGCTTGCCACTCGCCGGTCTCTTCGCTTCGAGCTCTCCGGCCGCTCTTTCTTTTTCAAAAGCCGGACGCCTCGTCCCAGTTCTGCTTAGGACCCCTCCGGCGCCGTGTCGCTGCTGGGACGATCAGACTGGTCTTCAGTAAGCGTCGAACAGATCCTGAGGTAAAAGTTCCGCTAACTTGATTCACTCCAATGGCATGTTTCTTGTTAAGTTAATGTCAACTAAATGAAATCGAACTACCGAACCGGAGGGTTTCTAATGATCCAGCAAGGACTCGCTGCGGGCGTGCTAGCGCTCTGCATCGTCGCAGCGGGCTGCGGCAGATTCGACGCTACATCGAGCGCGACAGAGTCGAGCAGTGGCACTACGACGGCGATGGTGCGGAGTAAAGCCGACTTGGAGAATGCGGTTGTGGCAAAACTCAAAGTCGATGAGCGGTTGCGCTCCGCCGAATTGAGCGTCAGTGCCGACGCTGAAAAAAACGAAATAACCCTCTCAGGCGCCGTTCAGTCGAACGAGCTGCGTGAAAAAGCGATCGAGCTCGCCAGGAGCGCCCATCCAGGGGTCACGGTCAATGACCTAATCGATGTCCAACCCAGCGGGTCACAAGAGAGAGCGCCAAGCCGGAAACGCACTCATGCCTAAGTCTCAAGTGGTTCGTTATGCGGTGGTGGGGTTGGGGCATATCGCTCAGGTGGCGGTTTTACCGGCCTTTGCCCATGCGCGCAACGCCCGGCTTGCCGCCATGGTATCCGATGATCCGGCCAAGCACAGAAAGCTCAGCAAAAAATACAACGTGGGCCTGACTTATTCCTATGAACAGTACGAGGATTGTCTGAACAGCGGCGAAGTGGACGCGGTCTATATTGCGCTGCCCAACAACATGCATTGCGATTTCACCCTACGCGCGGCGCGCGCGGGCATTCACGTGCTCTGTGAAAAACCCATGGCGGTCACCGAAGATGAATGCGAGCAGATGATTGGCGCCACCACTAAGGCGCGCGTCAAACTCATGATCGCCTACCGGCTGCATTTCGAAAAAGCCAATCTCGAAGCCGTGAAGATCGTCCAGTCCGGCAAATTGGGCGCGCCGCGATTTTTTTCCTCACTGTTCGCCATGCAAGTCAAGGAAGGCAATATCCGGGTGCAGAGGGAACTCGGCGGCGGCACGCTTTACGACATCGGCGTTTATTGCATCAACGCGGCGCGCTATCTGTTTCGCGCGGAACCGGAGGAAGTCTTCGCCTACAGCGTTAGCAGCAAGGACAACCGCTTCAAGGAAGTCGATGAGATGACAACTGCGACCCTGCGATTTCCTAAAGAGCGCCTGGCGTCGTTTACCTGCAGCTTCGGCGCCGCCGACCTGTCGGACTACAAAGTCGTCGGCACTCGCGGCGAACTGCGCGTCGAACCGGCGTACGAATACGTCGGCGAGCTCAAGCATCGCCTGACCGTCAAAGGCAAGACCCGCGAGCGCACTTTTCCCGCAGGCGATCAGTTCGCGCCGGAGCTGATTTATTTCTCCAACTGCATCCTCAACGACGTCGAGCCGGAGCCTTCGGGAGTCGAAGGATTGGCCGACGTGCGCATCATTCGAGCGCTGTACCATTCGGCGGAAACCGGCCAGCCGGTACGACTGGAGCCGTTCACCAAACGGCGCAGGCCGGAGACTAGCCAGGAAATCAGACGACCGCCGGTTAAGAAACCGGAGCTTGTC
>CAYZXN010000247.1:0-3083 GCA_964482425.1 uncultured Syntrophobacteraceae bacterium
GTATCGCGGTACGCCCGCGCTACACGCCGATGCGCTGTTTGCTGTCGGAAGAGCTTGGCTTGACGCCGATGCGGGATTGGCACGCTGCACTGGCAGACTATGTCAGATCATCGCTCGACTAATATCCGTTCGTTGTTTTCCTCCACTGTCATTGACATATCTCTTTTATCGAGACTAAAAGCTCTGATTAGATTGCACAAGGCATGACATCAAAGCACGCACAAGAAAAGATTCTTACCACGAATGCCGAAGGGTTTTTACTACTAAGGACGTTGGAGGTGACTATGAAAGGTCAGCGGACTTGTTTTATCTGTGTTCGCTCTTTCTCTTACCGTATGCGGTTCTGCCCGCGCCGCGGAGCCTATCCGAATTGCCTATAGCTCGGTTAATCCTAAGCGCTACTAGCGTGGCTCGCGGAAAAGCGAGGTCTATACGGAAAATATGGTCTCTCGTCGGTGCTGGTGTATGTTCCCGGTGGCTCAGTGTCGATTCAAGCGCTGGTTTCCGGAGACATCGATTTGGCTCAACTGACGGCCCTCCGGGCGTTATCGCCAATACGAAAGGCGCCGATGTCGTCTATATAGCGATGACCGACGACAAAATGGGTTATCAACTGGTGACTCGCCAGGATGTCCAAAAGCCCGCCGACCTGAAAGGGAAGCGATTGGGTATCAGCCGGTTCGGCTCCTCATCTGACTTCAGCACCAAAGTTCTCCTCAGGAAAATCGGCGTCGATCCCAAGGACGTCACCATTCTCCAGATCGGCAATGAAACCCAAAGGCTGGTGGCGCTCAAGTCCGGCGGGATCGACGGGTCAATTTTCAATGCTCCGTTTGGCGCCGAGCCGAAAAAGTAACTTTAATATTCTGGCTGACGCGGGTGCGCTTAACATTCCCTATTTCAATACAGGAATGTGCGGCAGTACTCAGATGATGCGGCAAAATGAGGGCCGCATGTTGAACTTCTTACGCGCGTACCTGGAGGCAATCAAGATTTTTAAATCAGAGCCGGAGTACACGTTGAAGGCTCTCTCGCAGTTCAGCAAGGTGAACGACCTGGAATTGCTCAAAGAGGCATACGAGTACAACAGGGCGCGAATCCCCGACGTGCCTTATCCTTCTCTGGTGGCGATGCAGGCCGTGGTGGACACCCTTGCCGAAAACGATCCGAAAGCGGCAAAGGCTGACGCCAAGAAGTTTATCGATGAGAGATTTTTGAAGAAACTCGAGGAAGAAGGATTCGTGCGGAAGCTATTTGGGCGTTAAACAGGGGAGCGGAAAGTGTGTGCGGCCGGTAGGGCACATTGAAACGCCCTGCCGGTCACACTAAATCAGCTCAAGCCGGCGAAGGCGAATTCTTCGTAGCTATCGCCCACAATGACCCGAGCAGGGGTGATCCTCGCGCGACTTTTTTTCGCTGTTCTGTCTCACACACAACCATCAGTTGCTTTTGGACTTCCTGGCCGCCGCAATATCTCCTTCGGCCAAGCGGTAAAACCGCGCCGGATTGTCGAAAAGCATTTTGGCTTTAAAATCATCGGACAAATCGTTGCGCGCTTTCAGATGCGGCAGGTCGCCGCCGAATTGGTCGCGTTCCCGTTCGTGCGGAAAGTCCGAAGCCCACATGATGACGTCGGGATGGACCAGCTCAGGGATGTACGGCGCGGTGCGCTCTTCCACCTCCATGGTCACGAAGATGTTGCCGGATTTGAAAAACGTGCTGGGTGGGGATTTCAGGTTGGGGGCCAGGCGTGCGGCGAACTTTTCATAGTCTTCTTCCATGCGATCCATCATGAACGGCACCCAGCCGGCGCCGGCTTCGAGATAGGCGACGCGTAGCTTGGGGAACTCCTGAAAAACGCCCTGGAACACCATGTTGGTTATCTGCAGAAACAGGCCCACCGGATGCTCGAGCATGTGGGCTTCAAGAAAACTGCCGACCCGATCCAGGCCGAGGTTTTGGCTGACGCCGCCGTGAATTGTAAGCGGCACATCGAGGCGCTGGGCTTCGTCGTAAATTTCATGAAACACCGGCGAGCCGTAGAGCGGCGTTCGATTGTGGGTGACCGACGGCAACAAACCGGCGCAAAAACCCAGTTCCTCGACGCAGCGGCGCAGCTCCGCGGCGGCTGCTTTGGGATCTTGCGGCGCCAGCAGCGCGACGCCTTTGAGTCGCGGCGTCTGGCTGGTAAAGCGGTGATGCAGCCAGTCGTTATATCCCTGGGCCAGCGCCGAGGCCCATGCCGGCAGTTGAATCATGCCCAGGGCCAGAGCCGAAGTCGGATACAGGACCGCCAAATCGATGCCATGTTCATTCTGAAAGCGAATCCACGCTTCGGCGTCCGGATCTTCGCGCTTGCCCCTGCGCGCCAAGCCACGCTGCCAGCCGTCAGCGTCGAAGAGCGGCCAGGTCGAGTGCCAGTTCATCTCGGCAAAAGGGCCTTGGATGTGATCGAACAGGTCTTTGTGTTGTTCCATGATGTGTCCGTCCGCATCAATTATAAATTGTGTCATGATCACTCCCGATAGTGTTCTAAATTTCAAATAGCCGTTCGATAAATGTTCTTCGAGCGTCTACTGCAAAAAGATTTTCTGAAATTCCTTTTTCTTAATCTCATAATCCTCTTTCCCAAACTGGTACATTTGCACGAACTTTATCTTATCGGCATCCGCGAGCGGGGGATAGATGCCTTTACGATTGACGAACTCGCCGGTCTTGGCCTGGATCGTCATGCTCTCTTCTTCCAGGAAAAAGTCGATAAACGCCCTGCCGGCGTTGGGCCGTGGAGCTTTGGCTGCCAGGCTGATGTATTGGCCATCGCCCAGCATGTTATAGTCGCGCACATAATCGAGATTGGCGCCTTGTTTGTTGTAGGTCAGCACGAAACGGACAAAGGTAATGCCGACGGGAGTTTCGCCGGTGCCGACGCGGTCAGCGGCGGGCACTATGGATTCGACGAAAATCGGTTTGGCCGCGGCCAGATCGCGGATAAATTTCTCGGAGCGCGCTTTGGCCATAATCTTGTCCAAACTGGCGAGCCACTGGGTCGTCAGCGTGTGATTTACCGGATGCGGCATGACGAG
>CAYZXN010000248.1:0-3750 GCA_964482425.1 uncultured Syntrophobacteraceae bacterium
GCCTTTGCAAGCCCAATTGAATCACTACCGGCTGCAAAAGGTTATGGTCGTTGGAAATGTGTCGGAAGTGGCGAGACGCTTTTACAAGCTCAAGGCAGGGGAAAGAGATTGCCGCGTCAAAGCTGGCCGCACTATCCGGCCTGGAGCATCCGTTCGCGAAGCCGTTCATTGAACAGTGGTTCTCGAGCTTGGGTGAAACCTACAATATCAATGTTCTTGATTTACTATACTGGGAACAGAAATGTGCCAATTGGCTAGCCATGGATCACCTGGAGTATGATATAGCGTGGCGGGATATTTTCACGCCCTATAATACCAGAAGCTTGTTGTTAGACATGCTATCGGTTGATGAAAAATTTAGAAGTCCGCCGAGATTCATGCTGTACGAGGGTCTGATTCGTGCGATGTGGCCAGATGTTTTAAGTGAACCGATCCACTCACCCCGATACCAAAGAAACCTTACCTATTATGCCAGATCCGCAAGGCAGTATGCTGGACGTCTCAAGCGAAAAGTACTTTCTCTGGTAACGCAGGATAGAAGAGAATCCTCCGTCTGAAGACTTTGGCCCCGGCCTTCATCTCACCGATGGGACACTTTCAGTTTAGTGATCTTCCATGGGTAGGCATATTTTTTGCCGCATGTTCTCCGGTCGGAGGCCGGTCAAACTAGATTTGCCGGTCCATTGCATTTTCAAGGAGAAATTATGGCAGGCTCGGCTTTGCGCGGTTTAAGATCGCTGAGAATACGCGTGACGCAGTTCTTGCACATCGGCTTGCAGCGCTACTACGACGACATGCTCGGCCTGCGCGCGGCAAGCCTGACCTATGCGACGCTGCTGTCTCTGGTGCCGTTTCTCGCGGTCACTTTTTCCGTCCTCAAGGCGTTTGGCGTTCAATACATGATCGAGCCGTTTCTGGCGCAGGCTCTGGCGCCGCTTGGCCCCGAACGCGTGGAGATCACTCGTCGAGTCATCCAGTTCGTCGACAATACCCGTGTCGACGTTCTCGGCGCAGTCGGGGTGGCGGGGCTATTCTATTCGGTGATTTACCTCGTCGGCAATGTCGAAGAATCATTGAATCAAATATGGCGTTCCCAGCCGGTTCGAACCTGGACCCGCCGTTACGGCGAATATCTCGGATTGCTTCTGGTCGGACCCGTGCTTGTTTTTGCCGCCTTCGCGCTGATTGCGTCGGCCCAGAGCTACTGGCTGGTGCAGCATCTGGCCGACTTGCAGGTATTCGGCTTCAAGTTGGCACTGCTGACGCGTGTCTTGCCTTTCGTGTTTCTCTGCGCCGGTTTTACATTCCTGTTCAAGTTTATGCCCAGCACCCACGTGCCCTTCAGCTCGGCCCTGCTGGGTGCAGCCGTCGCGGCGCTTCTATGGCAGATCGCCAGTGTCGTCTTCACTGCGTTCATCGTTAATTCCGTCAGCTATGCGGCGATTTACTCCGGATTTGCAATTCTGGTGGTCTTGCTGATCTGGATCTATGCGGCTTGGTTGATTGTATTGATCGGCGCCGAGACCGCTTACCTACATCAACATTCGTCGGTTTACCTCCCTACCGGGGCGGGAAAACAGGGGTATCTTTTTGAAGAACGGGTGGCGCTGTTACTGCTGCGTGAAGTTGCCGACCGTTTCATTTCCGGAAAGCCTCCCGCGACCGAAAAGAGCTTGAGCCGTATTCTGGCAGTGCCGCCGGATCACATCGACGCCTTGCTGGAGAAGTTTATCGACCGCGGTCTTCTGCTGCGGTGCGCCCAGCCGCCCGGCATCAGCCTGGCACGACCGCCCGAACAAATCACCGCGACCGAGATTCTCGGCATCCTGCAAGGCGGAAATGGGCTGGCAGGCGACAACGGCGATGCGGTCGCCGAATTCCTGCGCCGCCGTAACGAGCTGGTGCACCAAAATTTCGACAATGTCACGTTGAAGTCACTCGCCGAGCGACACTGATCTCTGTTGGGCTCGTCGTGAATTTACCTTACTTGGCATGTACTATGCAAAGTCATAGCTCACCAGATCTGCTACAAGGAGGCAACATGCTTTGGACGATTTTTATTGTTCTTCTGGTTTTATGGCTGCTCGGATTCGTTAGCGGATATGCCATCGGCGGCTTCATCCACCTGCTCTTGGTGATAGCGGTGGTCGTGCTGTTGATTCAACTCATCCAGGGCCGGCGCTCGATCTGACCGCCGGCAACGAGGGCAGTTATGCGTGTGAACTCAATGGTAGTGATTGGAGTAGTCCTGATTATCATCGGAGTGGCTGCACTGGCCTATCAGGGCATTACCTATACAAGCCGCGAGAAGGTTCTCGACGTGGGCCCGATCGAAGCCACCGCCGAAAAAGAAAAAACAATTCCCATCCCGCCGATTATCGGTGGGGTGGCGCTTGCCGGCGGACTGTTAATGGTGTTCGTTGGAGCGCGAAAAAGAAGATCGGTCACTGTATAGCGGCTATTTGGTCAAATCTTTTTCGTTTCGTCTCATAAACGGGACGGCACGCGGCACTTAAGGTATCACTAACCGGACAGCACTGAATGTCCTTCCGAAATATTGCAGAGTTTCGTTAATGCTTAAATATTCTTTACATGGCATCTTCATTGCGATATCTTTAAAAAAATTTTTGCTGGAGGTGTTTAATGAGAAAAGTTTTACTGGCGTTGATGGGCTGGGCGCTGATCAGCTCGGCTGCTGCGGTCAGAGACGCCGAGGCGCGTCCGCAAGCGGGTGCCAACGAGCTGCAGGGATCAATCGGATTTTTCCACGAGAACGATTCCGACGAGGGTTTCTTGACCGGCGACGTTTCGTATGGAGTGTATCTTAGCCCGGGCTGGCAGGTCGGCTTCCGGCAGGCCTTAAACTACAATTTCATCGATGACGGGCGCGACGTTTGGACCGCGGTAACTTCGCCGTTTCTCAATTACCACTTCCGCGTCACAGACATCATTTACCCTTACCTCGGCGGCTTCATTGGAGCAGTCTGGAACGATCGCGATATCACCGGAACCATCGGGCCTCAGGCAGGTGTGAAACTGTTCGTACATGAGCGCACATTCGTGAATATCGGATACCGCTATGAGTGGTTTTGGGATAAAATCGATACCGTCGACGATAATACCAGTGATGGCAATCACGTAGTCGGCATCGGTATCGGCTTTGTCTGGGGTGGCCGGTAAAATAACGCTCGCTCGATAATCCCGTCAGCTCACATTCCCACAACCGGTTCGTAACCTTCACCATCAGCGCGAAGGTTGCGAACCGGTCCCGTCTTGGCCCCACAAAATTGTAATTCATCTCAATGCTGCGTTCCGCTTTCTTGTTTTACACTCGTTAGGGGTCTCTTCTTAGTGTTGCGGAGTTGAATCGGTTTTCTGCTCCTGAAATAACTTTGCAGACTTCGTCCCAGCGATGCGTCGATGGCCCGGCAAGTTGTTCTGTTTCTAAGACAATCGGCCTTTTATCATGCCGAACGGGCAAAGAGTGATCATGTATATCATCAGCTACAATCAAGACATTAGCGTTCGTGGCACATCCATTGCTGTCTTCTTCAAACATTTTCGACGAGTCTACGATCAAAGGAGGGTCATTCTGTGAAACGTTACATCCTAGTGCTGTTGTTGTTGAGCATGACGCAATGGAGTTGTGCATTCCTCGGTGGAGCCGCCGCCGGTGCATTGGCTACGGGCGCCGGTTACGAGTTCCAGGCTAAACGCCAGATGGATCGGCTCGATGAAGATCTGAATAAC